>DAINNF010000013.1:0-32363 GCA_036736005.1 Acidobacteriota bacterium | reverse complement strand
ACCGGCGCATCGGTGACGAAAGCGGCCGACGGAACAGTGGAATTTGAACAGGAAGGCGGCACCCACACACTGGAGGCGGACAAGGTGCTGCTTTCGGTGGGACGACGCCCGTATGTGGACGGGTTGAACCTGGAAGCGATGGGCATCGAGGCGGACCGGGGACATGTGCCGGTGAACGAAAACCTCGAGACTGCCGTTTCCGGCATCTACGCCATCGGGGACGTGATCGATACCCTGAAGCTGGCTCATCTGGCCAGCCGGGAAGGGATGAAGGTGGTCCACCACATCACGGGGGTGGAGGACGCGGAAGATTTGAACCGGGCTTGTCCATCCGTGGTGTATTCCTATCCGGAAATCGCGTCGGTCGGACTGACCGAACCCCAGGCGCTGGAGGCAGGGTTACACCCGGATTCCGCCACCTATCCATTTACGGCCAACAGCAAGGCCTATGTGGAAGGGGTGAAGTCCGGATTCGTGAAGGTGGTGTTTGAGAAGGACACGGGCCGCGTGCTCGGGGTTCATATCATTGGCGGCAAGGCCTCCGAGATGATCGGCGAAGCGACACTGGCGGTCCGGGAAGGCCGGACCGTGGAGGAAATGGGTCGTATGATTCATCCCCATCCCACCATGAGCGAGTCGCTGATGGAGGCGTTCCACATGGCCACCGGTCATTCGGTTCACATCTGATCCAGAACTGCAGAAAAATCAGATGCAACCATGATCGGGAAAAGCACGACGGTTGCCGTTGCTGTGCTATAATCCCGGGTGGACTTTACATCGAAAGGGGAATGGAATGAGTCCCGAGCCGAACGAGATTCCAATTGTCAAGAAGAACTGGATCAAGAAGCCGACATGGCGGAATATCAGTCTTCTGATTATCATTTTTCTGTTGTACTGGTTGGCCGATCCGACACCGGTATCCTTTCTGATCGGTGGGGCCGTTGTGATTGCGGGTGAACTGATCCGGCTCTGGGCGGCCGGGTTCCTGATGAAGAACAAGGAACTGATTGTGGCCGGACCCTATGCGTTTATCCGCGACCCGCTGTACCTGGGATCGCTGCTTATTTTTACCGGTTTATGCGTAGCGTCCCGGAACTGGTATCTGCTGATTGTGGTTCTGATCGGGTTTTTTGCCATTTATCTGCCCCACAAGATCAAGGTGGAGACCGCACGGCTGGAAGATCTGTTCGGTGAAGATTATGTGGACTACCGCCGGAATGTGCGGAGCATCGTGCCGCGTCTGACGCCCTATCGCAATACCGGGGAACCGTGGGAATTCCGTCAGATTTTTCATAATTCGGAACATGCCACCGGTCTGCTGGTGGTACTGGCGTGGCTGTGTTTTGCCTGGTACTTGTAAAATCACCAAAGTTGAGGATGTTTCAGGGATTGCAACCGGAATAACGACATGAATGTAAGGAGCTGCTGCATGAGACACGCATGGATCGCCGTACTGCTGGTCCTCTCTTTCCTGGCCGGCTGTTACCATTCCACCGGGGTGGAAGCCCCCATCAGCATCATCAGTGAAGTGGATGAAACCAACGAGACCGATTTCATCGGGGACAGCCCCAAGACCATGGCTGCCCGCGGGGATTATTACATCAGCAACAACAATTTTGACGTCATCGTGGATGGTTCGATCCTGGGAGAACGGGAGCAGAACTTCCTGGCACCCACCGGGGGCTCTATCATCGACATCAGCAACATTACGGTGAACAACCTGCTGCAGCGCACCAGTTTCAACAATGACAACCTGAATCAGATTTTCCAGGTGGTGAACCACAATCAGGGGACACCCATTGCTTATACATCCATACGGATCGATACATTGTCCGACCAGCGGTCGTCCATCAAGATGATCGGCCAGGTAATGGATCGGGACGGCTCCCTGCGTGCCGCGGGGATGTCCGTGGATCCCTCCACGGATCTGGTGAACGGACTGACGGTGGAGACCGAGTACAGCATCGAAAAAAACGATGATTATATGGTGATGACCACCGTCCTGCGAAACGACGGTACGTCCCCCGCACCCATCCACACCATCGGGGACTATGTGTTCATGGGCGGCAACTCATTGCGGCCGTTCCTGCCGGCTCCGGGATACGGCTACTGCCCTGAAAACGGGAGTACCGCACCGGTGTACGTCCCCTATGTTACGCTGGAAGAGCATTTTGCGCCCTACATGGTCATTGCCATGTATGCGCCCGATGACGGTGTCCTGGAGTGTACATTTGATAGCAGCAACGTGGATTACCGGCGATCCGGCGGCCGTTTCGTCACAGTCAGCAAACCGTCCCATCTGACGGATACGCTGGAACCGGGCGGTGCCATTACGTTCATCCGCTATCTGGAACCGTCCCTTTCCCAGAACACCTACACGGCGGCAGCGGCTGCGATTACCAGTCTTCGGGACGAACCGGACCATTCCCGGAACCTGTACGAAGAAACGGGATCCATCAGCGGTGTGGTGAACAACAATCCGGTGGACGAAAACATGATTGTCACGGCTGAACAGGTCGTGCCCGGATCCTACTTCAACGGGGATCAGATCGTGTCTTCTCCGGTACCGGTCCCGTACGCTGCGGAACGGTTGACGGAGAGTGGCGGATTCAACTTCCTGTTACCCCCGGGCCGATACCAGATCCGTGTATTCGGGAATGATGTGGAAAACTATGTGCAGACTACCTTCACGAAGATTGTGGATCTGGGTGATCCGGACGTCAGCGGCGACGAGGTCACCGAAGAAACCCCGATAGATCTTTATGCCAACCGTTCCATTACGGTCGGTGAAATCGGGTTGAACACCGAACAGTTCGGTGCGGCCCATGTGACCATTACGGAGGACGGTGAAGTTGCATCCGGTCGGGTGACCGTTCTGTCGAACACCGGAGACAACATGGTGTTTGGTGATGGAGAAGGTGGAGAAGAGGGTGTATACAACCATCAGTTCCTGTACTACGGGGATCGTGAATTCAATCTGAGGCAGGGCGATTTCACGATGCTGGTTTCCCATGGCCCGCTGTATGACGTGGTGGAAAGTCCCATTTCAGTGACCCTGGTGGAGGAAGAGGATGATGAAGGCAATGTATCCGAGTCCATCACGGTCGATCCGGAAAGCAACGATGTGGAAATCAATCGTGTGGTTGATCCCGGCTCCTACGTTTCGGTAGACCCGGTGGTTCGCACGTATGCCAGCTATAACTGTTCGGTGACCGATCTTTCCCGCCTGATGACGGCGCTCAGTGAAGACCTGGATGTGATGATTCTCTCGGATTTCAACAAAATCAAGCCTGAACGGGACATGTATGCGGCGCTGGAAAAACGCTATGAAAATGAGACGGACGAGGGGATTTCCCTGAATCCGGATGATGTTCACATTCTTCAGGGAGCCACGATCAAGAACTTTGTCCCGGACGATCTGCTGGACCAGGGCTTCGGTGAATACGCGGTGTTCCCGCTGGTCAGCGAACTGGGCGAGCGTGGCTTCGGTGTGGGACAGACCGGGTACCGGCGATATGCCACCGTACTGGACAATCTTCGGAACCGGACCGATCAGACCCTGTACAGCATTCTGTTGAATCCACGTGGAACGGATCGCATGCCCAACGGTATCCTTTCCGGTCTGCTCAATTCGTTGGGAGAACCGGTTCCGGCCGACTTTTCCAACCCCTACTTCCAACGGACTTCTGAACTGGGTACCGGCAGTACCAATGCCGAATTCAACATGATCGAAGTGCTTTCCGGCAATCAATATGATGAGTATCTGATGGTCCGCCAGGACTGGTTTGCCGGATTGCGGGACGGGTTCGTCCGCTGGGCGGTCGGTGGCAGCGGATTTGCGGCCAATGGTCCCCAGTTTGTGGGCAGTCCCCGTACCTGGGTCCATCAGCCGGATGCATCCGTATTTGATGAGCCGACCCTGTACCAGGCCATGGCCGCCGGCCAGAGCTTTGTGTCCACCGGTCCATTCCTGACCGTTACAGCCGACGGCGAACTGCCCGGCTCCACTGTTTCGGCCACCTCCGGCCAACTGGCACTGAATATCAACATTCAGGCGCCATCCTGGATACCGGTGGAAGAGGTCCGGGTGATCGTGGACGGCGAGATTGTGTACCGTGAATCCCTGGCAGACCAGACCGGGACCACCCGGTACAGCGGAACGTTGACGGTTGACCTGCCGGAAACGGACAGTTTCGTCCTGGTGGAATGCGGCGTTTCGCCTGAGAATATGGCGGCCGGTATTTATCCGGGTGGCATATTCGCCCAGGTGTATCCCGGTGTTCAGCCGCTTGCCTTTACCAATCCCTTCCTGGTGGACCGGGATGGAGACGGGAGTTGGCAGTAAGCGTCAAGTTTGTCATTTGTCTGCACTCCCACCAGCCGGTGGGAAACCTGGATTATGTATTCGAAGCCATTTACCGGGAAAGCTATGCCCCGTTCCTGGAGGTGCTGGAGGGAAAACCGGATATCCCCGTTTCGCTCCACTACAGCGGCCCTTTGCTGGAATGGCTGGATACCCATCATCCTGACTATCTGGATCGAATTGCCGCTATGGCGAAGGCCGGTCAGGCAGAGGTGATGGGGGGCGCGTTTTTTGAACCGATCCTGTCATTGTTGCCCAGCTGTGACCGTGTCGATCAGATCAGACGAATGCGGCAGTATGCGGCTGAACGTCTGAAGACCCGTGCCTGCGGGTTCTGGCTGGCGGAGCGTGTCTGGGAACAATCCCTGGTGAAGGATCTGGACGATGCGGGCGTGGACTTCACCCTGGTGGACCATACCCATTTCAACTATGCGGGATTCGAGGGCGTTCCCACCGGCTATTACACGGCCGAAGACAGGGGCCACACCGTTTCCCTCTTTCCCATCAATGAAACACTGCGCTATATGATTCCGTTTGCCCAGCCGCAGAAGGTAATCGACTATCTGGCCACGTTCCGGGACCGTCCGGCGGACGAAGCGATCGTGGTGTATGCGGATGACGGAGAGAAATTCGGCAGCTGGCCCGGTACCTCCGATCTGGTGTACAAACAGAAATGGCTGGAACGGTTTCTGGATCTGCTGCTTGAAAACCGGGACTGGCTGACGGTGACCACCTTTTCTCCGTTGCTGAAAGAACACCGTTCCCTGGGACTGGCCTATCTGCCCGATGCGTCCTACCGGGAGATGATGACATGGGCGCTGGAACCGGGTCAGCAGCGTAGGATGGAAAACCTCCGGGAAGAACTGGAGGAGCGGCCCGCGGATGCCCTGTTCGTACGGGGTGGCAGTTATCGGAATTTCCGGAAGAAATATCCGGAAAGTTTCCACATGTATGCGCGGATGCTGGATTTTTCCAGACGGGCGGAAACGGAAGCCGAACGTCTCTTTCTTCACCGGTCCCAGTGCAATTGCGCCTACTGGCATGGTGTATTCGGCGGGATTTATCTGCCCCATCTGAGAAATGCCGTGTACGAGAACATCATTGCCGGTGAGAAGGAACGGAATCTGGAGCCGGAATGGGACATCCGGGACCTGGATATGGACGGTCAGGGAGAAGTGGTTTTGAACCTGGACACGATGAAACTGGTAGTGGACCCGGATCGGGGCGGGCGGCTGTTGTCCTGGGATTTGAAGGGACCATGCACCAATATTCAGTCTACCTTTACCCGTCGCCCGGAGGCGTACCACAGGTATGTGCTGGAACCGGTGGACAAAGCCGATATGAAAAGCGTCCATGATGTGCCCGTGCTGAAAGAACCGGGATTGGACAAATTACTGGTTTACGACCGTTATGAACGGCTTTCCCTGCTGGAACACCGGTTGAAGACAATCCCGGGTTTGAAGGACCTGGATGCGGGAATGCCCGATACCGATCTGAATTTTGTCAATCGGATGATGGACCACCAGTTACAGAAGGACCGGATTGATTTACGGGACCGGACCTTCGGCATCCATAAGTCCATCCGGCCGGACGGTAACGGGTTTGAGGTGACATGGCAGGCGGATACCGGCAGCGGATTCCCCTTCCTTGCGGTGGAATGGAACCTTTTCACCCTGTCACCCGATGCACCGGATAAGGGATTCTTCAGCGACGGCGGATTTCTGGGACATGCCGGTTTGAAGCTTTGTCATCGAACCGCTGGATTGTCATTCCGGGATGAATACCGGAAATTCAAGATCCACTGGCAGTTTCCGGAAGAAATCACCGTCATCCATTCCCCGGTCTATACCGTCAATCTGTCTGAATCCGGCATCGAAAAGGTTTTTCAGAACAGTGCCTTATTAATGGTTCTGCCGATGCCGGTTGAAAGCGCTGTTTCTATTCGCGTACAATACAGTCAAATCAATTAGCTGCAGGGAGTCGATATGATTTCCAGTACAATGGCCATGCTGCTTGCCGGTGGTGAGGGACGGCGGTTGAGTCCGTTGACCCTGGACCGCGCAAAACCGGCCGTTCCATTCGGCGGTCGATACCGGATTATCGACATTGTGTTGTCCAATTTTGTCAATTCAGGAGTCTCCCGGATCAATGTCCTGACCCAGTTCAAGGCGGACTCCCTTATCAAGCACATCAGCCGGGGCTGGGTATTGGAAAGCCGGTTCGGTCGCTATATTGATATCATTCCGGCCCAGATGCGGGTTTCACGGGAATGGTATCAGGGAAGCGCGGACGCGGTATTCCAGAACCTGAACCTGATCCGGGACGAGGATCCGGAGCATATATTCGTATTCGGAGCGGATCATATCTACAAGATGGATGTGACCCAGATGTACCAGTTCCACAGGCGCAAACGGGCCCATCTGACGATTTCCGCCATTCCGGTGCCGCTGGAGCAGGCCTGCCGGTTCGGTGTGATCCAGGTAGACAAAGACATGCGGGTGGTGGGATTCCAGGAGAAGCCGAAGAATCCGGAACCGATGCCCGGCCGCCCGGACCGCGCGCTGGTATCCATGGGCAATTATGTTTTCAGACGGGATCACCTGGTGGAAGCCGTGGCCATTGATGCCGGAGACAAGAATTCAACACATGATTTCGGCAAGGATGTGATTCCCCGCATGGTGGCGGAAGGGCGCAAGGTCTTTGCGTACGATTTCTTCAAGAACCGGGTCCCCGGTCAGCCCAGACGAGCGCGGGGCTATTGGGTGGACGTGGGAACCATTGACGCCTATTGGGAGGCCTCTATGGACCTGGTTTCGGTGAACCCGGTGTTCAACCTGCACAACCGGAAATGGCCCATTTATTCGCTGAACCTGGACAACGCACCGGCCAAGTTTGTATTTGCGGATGAAAAGCGGAAGCGGGTGGGGGTCGCAACCGATTCGCTGGTGGCCGAAGGTTGTATTGTGTCCGGCGGTCACGTAAACCGCTCCATTCTGTTTCCCAATGTCCGGGTGAATTCCTTTTCCAACGTGGACCACTGTATCCTCTTCAATCATGTAAACGTGGGACGCCGCTGCAGACTGAAAAACGTGATTGTGGATAAGGAAGTGACCATCCCTTCGGGTACCCGCATCGGCTATGATCGCGAAGCGGACCGGAAACGGTTTCCCGTCAGCGACAACGGTATCGTGGTGATTCCCAAGGGATTTGAATTTACCTGATGCGGATGGATTGATCGGATCTTATGGCACAACTGAACATCTGTTTTCTGTTTCACATGCATCAGCCCTGGTACAGGGATCTGCATACCGGCCGATACGATATGCCATGGGTACGGCTGCACGCCATGAAAGGCTATACCGATATCCCGGAGATGATTCTGAAGGTACCCGAAGCCGCCTGGACCGTGAACCTGGTGCCGTCGCTGATCGCCCAGCTGGAAGATTATACGGACAACGGTGCGACGGATCCCTGGCTGGAGTTGTCCCGAAAATCTCCGTCCGACATGAACGAACGGGAAAAGGGATTCCTGCTTCGCCATTTCTTTTCGGTTAATCCGGATATTCATATGCCGTCGGGGTCGCGTTATCGTGAATTGATGATGCGCCGGTCATCTGCAGAGAATCGGGAAGCGGTGAACGGACGGATTCCGCTGTTCACAGATCGGGATTTCCGGGATATCCAGGTCCTGTTTAATCTTGCGTGGTTCGGGGCGGCCGCTTTTGATCTCTATCCGGTGCTGAAGCAGCTCAAGGAAAAGGGAAGTGGCTACGGCGAAACGGACCTGGAGCGGATTCTTCAGATTCAGGACGAACTGATGAAGGGATTGCTGGACCGCTACCGCCGTGCCCGTGAAACCGGGCGGATGGAGTTGACGGTTTCTCCTTACTACCATCCGATTCTCCCCCTGCTGGTCAATACCGATACCGCGCGCCGATGTATGCCGGAGGCGGCATTGCCCCCTGTGTTCAAAGCGCCGGAAGAAGCACGCTGGCAGGTGTCTTCGGGGGCGGGGTTCTTTGCGGACCGGTTCGGTCAACCACCGGCAGGGATGTGGCCGTCTGAGGGGTCGGTCTCGCCCGAGGTGCTGGATATCATGGCCGAATCGGGGCTGAAGTGGTTTGCAACGGACGAAGAAATCCTGACCAGAAGCGGAATCCGTCCCGGACACCGACGGGATCGCATTTATCAACCGTATCGCTTTGAAACGGACCACGGTCCTATTACCGGGATCTTCCGGGACAGGGAGCTGTCCGACATGATCGGATTCCGGCTGTTCCGGATGGATACGGAAGCGGCTGTCAAACAGTTTACGGACGAACTGGCGGCGATTCGCCATTACCACCGCAACCATAATAAGCCGTTGCTGGTTCCGGTGATCCTGGACGGGGAAAACCCCTGGGAGCAGTACAGGGACAGCGGATGGCCATTCCTGACGGCGCTGGTGGAAGCGGTGGAGGACATGTCCGATGTCCGGTTGACGACGGTATCGGATGCACTGGGATCGGTGGAAACCCGGGAGGCGGAAATGCCCATCTACTCGGGATCCTGGATCAACGGCAACTATGGTATCTGGATCGGTCACCGGGAAACCAATGCGGCCTGGACGGTACTGGGACGTACCGATGACCATCTTCGTCAACGGGAAGCGGACGGAAACGTTTCCGGGGAAAACCTGAAAAAGGCCCGGCATTCCCTGCGGGTGGCCCAGGGCAGCGACTGGTTCTGGTGGTATGGGGATGATTTTGTCAGCGACTATCAGGACCGGTTTGACCGGTTGTTTCTGACCCACCTGCAGAATGTGTACCGGGCATTGGGAGATCCGGTTCCGGAATCGCTGAGCGAGCCGATCCGGTCCGCGTCCGGCGGGGACCGCCTGGAAGCACAACAGGGGATGATTTCGCCACCGGTAACAGGGCTGTTTCGCGACCGTCATCACTGGCGCGGGGCCGGTATCTATGTTCCGTTGACCCGCGGCGGTGCAATGTATACCGGGGATACGGCGCTGGAGACCGTCCGTTTCGGGCGGGATACGGATCAGGTCTATATCCGCATCCGGTTCAAGCCGGATGTACGGGTCCGGGAGTTGACCCTGTTGTTACGTGACAGCCGGCAGACGGCCATTCATGTGAAGAAGGGGGACCCGCCTGCTGTTGAGATTGAGGCAGCAGAGCACATTGAGATAACGGCCGCGTGGAAGGACTGTCTGGATCTTGCGATTCCCCATGACAGACTGGGATTGAGGACAGGGGAGACACTCCGGTTGGCGGTGGTGGTGCAGGCAGAGGATGTGGAGATGCGGTTTCCGTTGATGGGTAGTGTGGATACCGGGATCGCTGCGGTGTTTGATCCCACCGCCTTCTGGGTGATCTGAGGGCGTTGGTCCGGTTTTCTATCTTGTCAGACTGAATCTACTCATCAACAACTGTCGACAGGTTGTTCCCGCGGCCGGTTCAGCGTTACAGACCGGTGGGGATATCCACGAAATGAACCGGTACAGGGAACGCGCCGGCAAGCTGTCCGGCCAGGTGCTTCAAGGCACGGGTTTCGGTGGCATAGTGGCCGCAGAATGCCACGTTCAGTTGCAGTTCTTGAATCAAATGATAGGAAGCATGGTCGGTTTCACCGGTGACGAAAAGGTCGATTCCGGCCGCAACGGCTTCTTCCAGCATTTCCAGGTCACAGGGATCCCCCGAAACCACGGCGATCCGATGGATTGTCTCCGATCCAAAATCCAGTACCCGGACACCCTCTCCAAACTGGTCCATCAGACGGGCTGTCATATCACTCCGCAAAGCGGGTTCGGCCAGTTCGCCGCAGAATCCGATCAGATGTCCCTTGTAGTGTCCGAATGGGCGGATCTGCTGAAGATCCAGGTCTCCTGCAATCAGGATGTTGTGACCGACCTCGGGGTTTGCGTCCATGGGCAGGTGACAGGCGTACAGGGAAATATGGTTGTTTAACAGCGAACGGTACCGGCGGGACCAGAGTTCGGTGACCGGGAATGGACTGCCCCAGAAAAAGCCATGATGAACAACAACATAGTTGCAGTTCAGTTCCACGGCCCGATCAAACAGGGCCTGACAGGCATCCACACCCAGTGCGATTCCCGTGATGTCATCAGCGCCGTGGACCTGGAGGCCGTTCATCGAACGATCCCGGTAGTTCTCAGGCTGAAACAGGTTGTTGAGCCAGGTACTCACATCCGTTCTTGTGGTCATCCGGCACGCTCCTGCCAGTGTGCGATCAAAGAATCGAATACACCGAGTCCGTCGGTGTTACCCAGAATGGTTTCCACCGCCCGCTCCGGATGGGGCATCATGCCCAGTACGTTACCGGTTTTGTTTGTGATTCCGGCAATATTGGCGATCGACCCGTTGGGATTGGCGTCGTCGGTAACCTGTCCCTTTTCGTTGCAGTAGCGGAATACGATGCGGTTTTCCGTTTCCAGTTGATCCAGGGTTTCCGGGTCACAGTTATAGTTTCCGTCGGCGTGGGCGATCGGGATCCGGACGGGCTTTGACGGGTCCATGCTTCGTGTGAACGGTAACTTGTTGTTTTCGGTTTTCAGGTACACATCTTTGCAGATGAAGTGGAGGGACCGGTTGCGCATCAGAGCGCCGGGCAGCATACCGGTTTCGGTCAGTACCTGGAAGCCGTTGCAGATCCCCAGTACCAGTCCGCCGCTGTCGGCAAATTTCCGGACACTGTCCATCGCAGGTGAGAAGGCCGCCATGGCACCGCTTCTCAGATAGTCACCGTAGGAGAATCCACCGGGCAGAATCACGCAGTCGGGATTCTGGAGATCGGTTTCCCCGTGCCAGATGAAGCGGGCACTGTGCCCCAATACATGCTTCACCGCGTGGTAGGCGTCGTGATCGCAGTTGCTGCCCGGAAACACCAGGATGGAATACCGCATCTCAGTCATCGTCCACCTGGACTTCATAATCTTCAATCACGGTATTGGCAAGAAGCTGGTCCGCCAGTTTGCCGGCTTTTTCCACCGCCGTTTCCCGGTCCATTCCGGTTGCGTCAAATTCCACGATTTTTCCCATACGGAATCCGGTCAGTCCGTCATAACCCAGGTTGGCGGCCGTCTTTTCGATGGCTTTTCCCTGGGGATCCAGCACACCGGATTTGAGTCGTACAATTACGCGTATTTTCATGATCTCTCCCACACTCTGATAGGACAGGTGTACCAGATTTCCCCATCACCGTCAAACGCTAAGCAACCCGAATGACCACGATCCGCCCGCCCCGCCGAGTTTCTGCTTGCGAAAATGCTGCTTCATGCGGTAGTCTGGACCGACTGAATCCAAAAGACCGGACCTGCGGGTTCGGTGGCACGCTGGACGGAGGTCGGTGCCATGCGCTTCATCAACTGACACACAACCGGTTTTTCATCCATAAACAACCGAATATTCATCTGTACCCGACAACCGGGGACAGTTTCCTTGCGGGTGTTTTTCACTGGAAAACCATCCCGCAGACAGTTATCTGGAGAGGATCCATGTCGGACATTCAACCATCCATAAACGAAACAGTCAGGCCCATTTCCTGGCGCCGCCTGATCCGGGCGGCGGTGGCGGGGGGCGATTATGATGTAACCACCGGGCCGCTGGGCCGGGCCATTGTGCTGCTGGCGATTCCCATGATGTTGGAGATGATCATGGAATCGGTCTTTGCGGTGGTGGATATTTTCTTTGTATCACGATTGGGAGCCGAAGCGGTGGCCACCGTGGGCGTGACGGAAGCGGTGCTTACCCTGCTGTATGCGGTGGCGGGTGGCCTGGCAATGGCGACCACCGCGATGGTTGCGCGACGGGTGGGCGAGAAACGCCATGCCGAAGCGTCCCGGTCCGCTGGCCAGGCGATCCTGATGGGACTAATCGTGTCCGTGATAAGCGGTGCGGCAGCATTCCATTTTGCGCCCCAATTGCTGAAAATAATGGGTGCTTCAGACGCACTGATCCATACCGGCAGTGGGTATACCCGGGTACTACTGGGTGCCAACGTGGTCATCATGCTGCTGTTCATCATCAACGCCGTGTTCCGTGGAGCAGGCAATCCCGGCCGTGCCATGCAGGTGCTGTGGCTGGCCAACCTGTTGAATCTTGTACTGGACCCCTGCCTGATTTTCGGACTGGGACCGTTTCCCGAAATGGGTGTTACCGGGGCTGCTGTGGCCACTACCATCGGCAGGGGGACCGGTGTGCTGTTCCAGATTTATCTGATCCGGAAAGACACCAACCGGGTACGGGTGGGATTCACCGATCTGAAACCGGATCTGGTGCTGATCAGGCGCCTGTTGCGGGTTTCCGCAGGGGGTATCGGTCAGTTTATCATTGCCACGGCTTCCTGGATCGGACTGATGCGGATCATGGCTGTGTTTGGCAGTGCTTCTCTGGCAGGATATGCCATCGCGATCCGGATCATCATTTTTACCCTCCTGCCCTCATGGGGCCTGTCCAATGCTGCGGCCACCATGGTCGGGCAGAACCTGGGCGCCAGCCGGCCGGAGCGGGCGGAGCGCGCAGTCTGGATTACCGGTGCCATTAACATGGGGTTCCTGTCGCTGGTAGCCGTCTTCTTTTTTGTGCTTGCCGGTCCTGTCGTGGCACTGTTTACGGATGATCCGGCAGTGTGGACCGTGGCGGTTGACTGCATCCGATTCCTCTGTGTGGGATACCTGTTCTATGGTCTGGGCATGGTGATGGTGCAGGCGTTCAACGGTGCCGGTGATACCGTCACCCCCAGTTGGATCAACCTGGTCTGTTTCTGGATGGTGGAGATTCCGCTGGCCTGGTGGCTGGCGATCCCCGGAGGATACTCGGAACGTGGCGTTTTTGTGGCCATTATTGTGGCGGAGTCCCTGGCGTCGATCATGGGCCTGGTACTGTTCAGGCGCGGCCGCTGGAAAGGACGGGTGGTATGAACACGAATCGTTGCGCGCACCGCCTGTTTCGGGTATGCTGGGCCCATGAAGAAGGACAGTAACGAACGGATGCGGCTGGTGGCCGAACTGGCGTCGGTGGGGATTCAGTTTCCCGTCAGTATCGGTATCGGCTTCCTGATCGGCAAGGGACTGGACATGCTGTTCAAAACAGAACCGGTGTTGACCTGGATATTCAGTGTGTTCGGCGTGGTCGCGGCGTTTGTCAACGTATTCCGGTTGAACGCGGAGCTTTCCAGAGTGGAAGCGGAGCAGTCGAACGGGAAGGATGAGCCGGAGGGACAGGAGGTCGGAAATGGGAAAGAAGATTAAGGTATTGAGCGCGGTTTTCGGGATTGCCGGCCTGGCCTGGTTTCTTGTACACGACGGTTGGGTTGCTGCGGTAAATTTCCTGATCGCTTTCCTGCTCGTCACCGTTAACTTCATTTATCTGGAGTCGTTGACCCGAACCATCGTGGAAAAGAACCCTGAAAAGGCCAAATGGGTGGCCCTCATTACACTGGTCCGGTATCCCTTGATCGCCCTGGTTCTGTATGTTATCGTATCGTGGCGGAATTTTCAGAAGCTCCCCTTTTTTGTGGGATTGAGTGCGATTGTATTCGGGCTGTTGCTGTCCCCGTTAGCAGGTGGAGGAAAGGCAGAAAATGGAACATGAAGTCTCGTTGCTGACATACTATATCAACTCGTTCTTTCATGTGCACCTGCCGGACCATGCGGTCATGGCAACCTTTGTGTTTCTGGTATCGGTACTGGTGTTTATCGTCTTCCGGTCCAAACCGGAACTGATTCCCTCGCCGGTACAGGTGGTGTACGAGGGTCTGCTGAAGGCGCTGGGTAACATGCTGAAGGACAGTATGGGTAAGAAAGGGATGGATTACCTGCCGTTTGTGACGGCACTTGCGGTTTTCATTTTTCTCTCCAATGCCATTGGACTGGTGCCCGGTTTTACATCAGCTACCGCCAATCTCAACACAACGGCCGCATTGGCCGTGACGGTTTTTCTCTATTACAATTATCAGGGGTTCCGTGAACACGGTCTGGGTTATCTGGAGCACTTCATTGCACCCAAGGGCCCGCTCCCCATGCGGATCGGCATGTCCATTCTGTTTATTCCGATCGAAATCATTTCCCACCTGGCGCGCCCGTTCTCGCTGGCGATCCGGTTGTTTGTCAACATGTTCGGTGATCATATCGTGCTGGGGGTGTTTATTGGTCTGGTGCCGTTTATCATTCCCATTCCGTTGATGGCGCTGGGTCTGTTTGTCTGCTTCATTCAGACACTGATTTTTGTCATCCTGACCGTAATCTATCTGGCGGGTTCAGTCGAACACGCCCATTAAATTTGAACTTGGCGGCTTCCGAAGCTGTTGAGAATATGCCTGTATTTCAGGAGGTGCTATGAAGAAACTGTTGATGTTCACCGTGTTTGCGCTGCTGGCCGCTCCGGCTGCAATGGCGCAGGAAGTGGCCGAGACCGCAGCGGAAACCGCCGCGACCGGCGTGCCGTATGGTGCCGTCGCAGCAGGATTTGCGTTGGCAATTGCAGCGGCATTCGGTGCAATCGGCCAGTCGAAGGCGATTGTCGCGGCCTGTGAAGGGACCGCGCGGAATCCGGGGGCGACCGGCAATATC
This sequence comes from Acidobacteriota bacterium, assembly GCA_036736005.1. GTDB lineage: Bacteria > Acidobacteriota > Holophagae > Thermotomaculales > Thermotomaculaceae > DAINNF01. Next base: position 17,415 of record DAINNF010000013.1, on the reverse strand, counting down.
CGGACCACCCTGCTGATCGGTCTTGCCTTCATCGAATCGCTTGTCCTGTACGTGTTCGCGGTTGCATTCCTGATTATGTAACCCGTCGGCACGAACGTTTCCCATCATAACGACTTTGCAGGCCGAACGGCCTGCTTTTTTTATGTCCCGAATTGTGGATGAGTGGGGGGCGGATCAATACCGGATGTTGAAGCCGGTTTCTCCGGTGGGCTGCTGTTGGGTGCTGTCCACATGGGTGACATGGCCGTAACGGGGACCGGTCTCGATCGCGGTTACGAATGCTGCCAGTTCCGGATCCGGTCCTTCCGCTTCAATTTCGACCGTGCCGTCATGGCGGTTACGGACAAACCCGGCTATGTTATACCGATGCGCTTCCATGGTGGCGAAATAGCGGAACCCGACTCCCTGGACCCGTCCGTGAACAATCAACTGAACCCGTTTCATATCAGTCTCCAGATAATCCACACCGCGATGAAGAAGACCACCACTGCGATGGTGACCGCGGCAAAATGGCGGTCCAGAAAATCCACCGCCCGGTCACCGAACCGGGAAACCAGCCAGGCCTCCAGCATGAACCGGAGTCCCCTGCCCACTGCGGATGCCAGGGTAAAGGTCAACAGGTTCATTTTGAACAGTCCCGCGGCAATGGTGAATACCTTGTAGGGGATGGGTGTCAGTCCCGCCGCGAATACGGCAAAGAAATCATATTGCCGGTAAAAGTGCGAAACCATATCAAAATGTTCCTGGATCTGGTAGAAATCGATGACCCGAACCGCGACTGCATCAAAAAAGGCGTATCCGATCAGGTATCCCAGCAGGCCGCCCACAACCGATGCTGCGGTACATACCAGCCCGATCCGTTTCCACTCCTTCGGTTTCATCAGGACCATGGGAATGACCATGACATCGGGCGGAATCGGAAAGAAGGAGCTTTCCATGAAGGCAAGGGCGGCCAGTGTAGTAATGGCGCCCGGGGATGCGGCCTTTTCAGCGTACTTGTCTTTCAGTCGACGAAGCATGATCCGTGCTCCGTTAAGAATGATGTGTCGGTCAGGTCCGGTTTGAGCGGTGTGATGGAGGCATATCCGGCCATGACCGCTGCAATATCGGTTCCTTCCTGATCCGACCAGACCGGCGGTACACCACCGATCCACAGCAGTTCCTGGGGACGACTGATATCACAGGACTCGACATTGCCGGGATAAACGCGACTGGACAGGCGCGTCATCCGGGTTCCCTTGATGGTCGTGGTGGGATAGTTGATGTTCAGCAGAAACGGTCCCGGCAGGGTCCGGACCCGGGGCAGAATGGACGTTATATGGTCCCTGACCTGATCGATGTTCCGGAAGTCACGGGCCGAAAGCGCCATGCCGGAAACACCATGAAAATAGCCCTCCATTGCGCCGGCCACCGTACCGGAATAGATTACGTCTTCGCCCATGTTGTATCCGTTGTTGAGGCCGGACACGATCAGGTCGGGTTTGCGGTCTTTCAACAGGTGGAATAATGCCATGTAGGTGCAGTCGGCCGGCGTCCCGTTGACAACGTAGAAGTCCGGTTTCACTTCGGTGATCTGCAGTGGACGGTTCAGTGTCAATGCATGGGAGGATCCGGACATTTCCTGATTGGGCACAACCGTTACGACGCGGGCAAATTCTTCCAGAAGCTCACGAACCATTCGAAGTCCCCCGGTATAGGGACCGTCGTCGTTGGTCAGGACAAACAGAGGTTTAGTTGTCGATGTGCTCAATGGCTACTCCCGTGTAGTAGTGTGTGAGAATTTCCTGGAAGGTCGCGCCCTTCATGGCCATTCCGTAGGCCCCTACCTGACACATGCCGACCCCATGACCCCAGGCGGTTCCTTTCAGGTAGATGCCCAGCAGATTTCCTTCCTTGTCCCGGCGAGGAAAGAGTTTGAATTTCATTTCCTTACCGCCCAGTGCCCATCGCACTTTCAGTCCGTGGATAACCTTGCTTCCCCGGCTGCCTGTCACCCGCAATGCCGTGACACGGCCACTCTCCGTTGTCTTCTCCACGGCGATGTCGGTCAGTTTCCCGACACGCGCAAACGCCTGGATCTTGCTTTCCAGCTGTTCCCGTGTCCAGTATCGATACCACCGGTAGCTGGAAACAAAACTGTCATGAAGGTCTTCCTGAGATTCCGGAGCGATGATGATCAGGGCGGCCACCGTATCTCCCACTTCCAGCAGCCGGGCACGGTCACCGAGCCGCAGCCGGCCGCTTTCCAGCGGGATTTCTCCCTGTCCACTGTCCTGAAGCACGACAATGGGTACCGGTGGGTCTTTCATGAACCCACTGTCCACGACCTTGAAACGAAGCAGATCGACAACCTGCCCGTCCATCTGTTCCAGCATGGCGGAGCAAAGGGCCACGATGTCCACCAGGTTGGCGGGACGATCCACCAGAGGTTGGACCAGAATTTCTGCATACAGCAGCTCATCCGGGTCATCAGTGTGAAACAGCCCTTCCGCAAGTTTGCGGCCCAGGGGCCTCAGATTTACCGGCCACGGTGAGGTTGAATGCAGGGAAAGACCGAGATAGTCTCCGGTTTTCGTCATCAGTGTGTTGATATCCTCAGGGGTTGCCGGTTGATTGAGCCGCTCCAGCATGTCGGTCGGCAGCAGATTGAGTGCGAGCATGCGGGAGATACCCAGGTAGATTCTCCGGTAATAGGGAGATGAAGTGTCCGGCAATTGCTGGACGGAGGCAAATCTGGCCTGTTCCCATTCTCCCGTTCCGCCTTCACATGGGACGGACCGCAGATAGGAAACCGGTCCACCCGAAAATACATCCTCCACATTTTCGGTTTGTCCACCGCAGATTGCGGTGAACAGGGCGTTGATGGGCTTTCCGTCTTTGGTCAGGATCAGTCCCTTTGTTTCTTCAATCGCCTGGTTCGTCAATTCCTGTTCCACGTCCATCCCCTGGTAAACCTGACAACTCTGTGTGGCGCACGTGTCAAAACCGAGAGACCTGAATTGACCGCGGTTGTAGTAGACATACGTCCTCGCGGCGACGGCCTGTGCCTTCAATGCTTCCAGTGCAGGATAGAGAGAGCCGCTCAACTCTGCAGGTACCACGCCCTTCAGGTAATCTTCCATGGGCAGTTCATTGATGACGTTGAACCGGTTGCCATTGATGCGAATCTCGATGGTGCCCCGATACCGGTTGCCGTCTACTGAAATGGGAGCATTGCTTTTCATGGTCAGAATGGTATCGGACAGGGCGTACTTGTCGTATTCAGAGGTAATCAGGTAAAGGCGGGGGTGTCTGTCCGGCACATGCTCGGTGGACAGGAGATAGGCGTCCGGAAACTGGTTCATTCTGAGCAGGTCTTTTACCGCCCCCGCCTCGGAGAGTGAGGTGTAGGGACCAAACCGTACCAGGAAAAACCGCTTGTTGGACGATTTCTGCACCACCGGTTCCTCGGTTGTGAGTCCGGCCAGGATCTTCTTGCAGTTTTCTACCGAAGACATCTGACGGAATGCTCCAACCTGTACATACCAGCCCGGTTCCGCTTCTTTCTTCCCGCCGTCACCCAGCCAGATGCGGAAGGCGTCCCCGGCCGGGACGGCACGAAGCAGGCGGGAGGTATGATACAGTGCTACCGGCGCACTGGATTCAAAACGCACTTCCTTCTGGTTCAGCAGAATACCGACGCGAATGGGATCAGCGATCAAAGCGGAGGTGGCCAGAAAGAACAGAATCAGTCGTCTGATGGGCTATCCTCCGTATCGTTGTCTTCCAGTTCGGATGTCTCCAGCAGTTCTTTTGCTTTTTCCAGGTCTTTTTCCCGAACCATGACCCGAATGTGGGTCAGATCTTCGGATGTACCCGGAATCATGTCGAAACTGATATCTTCCACAACCGCGGGAATGTCGTTGCTTACCAGAAGACCGTGAATAATCCGGCCTTCCCCTTTCAGAGAAACGTGCTTCAGCACCACCCACTTTTCTTCGGGTGCTTCTTCGGGGGGCTCTGCCTGAAGGGGGACGTCACATTCGGGGCATCGTCCGTGATCGGGCGTGTACTCATATCCGCATTCTGGGCAGTATGGCATAAGTCCTCCTTATTTTTTCAGTTCACCCGCTACTGAAAGTCCTGATGCTCCCGCCTGCCGGGAGGCATCCATGACACGATAGACCAGTTCATAGCGAGCTGCTTTGTCTGCTTTGATTATAACCTCTTTTTTCTCGGAACGCTGCAGTTGCTGACGAATCGTGTCTGTGAGGTTGTTCTCATCCGCCAGGTTCTCTCCCACATAAATCTGGCCTTCCTGGGTGATGGTGACCACCACGTTCTGTTGTTTCTTGATGCCCCTGGAAACAGATGAGGGCAAATCAAGGGGAAGCCCCGCCTCGTCCAGAAATGTGGTGGAAACCATAAAGAAAATCAACAGCAGAAAGACGACGTCGATCAGGGGAGAGATATCCAGCAGCACATTTCTTTTTTTTGTTTTTCCATCCCTGAAATTCATAAGGACTTCAACCGTTTAAAGATGGTCAGGATTTCCTTTTCCAGTTCAATGGTGATGGTCTCGGCCCGTTCGCTGTACAGGTTGTAGAAGACGAGGAACGGAATGGCCACGCTCAGTCCGGTGGCGGTGGTAATCAGTGCTTCGGATATACCACCGGCCAGCAGGTCCGCCTGACCTACACCTTTCGCGGAAACCACGTTGAATACCTTGATCATGCCGGTCACGGTTCCCAGTAAGCCCAGCAGAGGTTCGATGGAGATAATGGTGGACAGCGTCGGCAGATACCGTTCCAGGCGTTTGACCGAACGCTTGCCGGATGCCTGTATGATTTCTTTCAATTCCGGTTCAGGAAGGTGACGGTTTTCAATGGCTTCCACCAGGATTTCGGAAACCACGGGGCTTGCCTGTCTCTGTACCCGTTCCCGGGCCAGATCATAATCCTGGTTGGCGAGACTGTTCTTGACGTCCAGAAAGAGGCGCTTGTCCAGAATTCTGGACGCACGCAGGTTGAACGCCTTCTCAATAATGATGGCCAGTCCAACCAGCAGACCGGCCAGGATGGGAACCATCAACGGTCCCCCTTTTTCGATGAATTCAAACATTCGGCTCAGTCCAGTCTGTAGTTGGGTGCTTCTTTTGTGATGATCACATCATGGGGGTGGCTTTCGGTCAATCCGGCTGCCGTGATGCGAATAAACCGGGCCTTGGTCTTCAGTTCCGGGATGTCTTTGCATCCGGCCAGACCCATGCCGGCGCGGAGTCCGCCGACCAACTGATGGACCACGCCGGACAGAGAGCCGCGGTAGGGGACCTGTCCCTCAATGCCTTCCGGTACCAGTTTGGCTTTGGCGACGGCTGGATCCTGGAAGTACCGGTCCGCACTCCCCTTTCGCATGGCGCCTACCGAGCCCATGCCCCGGTATGTCTTGTATGTGCGGCCCTGGTAAATGATCGCCTCGCCGGGGGCTTCATCCGTACCGGCAAACAGACTTCCGATCATCACACAGTCGGCTCCGGCGACCATTGCTTTGGTGATATCACCTGAGAATTTGATCCCCCCATCCGCGATCAGGGGCGTGTCGGTTTTTCGTGCGGCTTCGGCACATTCCATTACGGCACTGATTTGGGCCATGCCACAACCCGTGACAACCCGTGTGGTGCAGATGGACCCCGGACCGATACCGATTTTGACCACGTCGGCGCCGGCCTTGATCAGGTCCAGTGTGCCTTCGGGTGTGGCGATGTTGCCGACGATCAATTCGACTTCCGGATATTTTTTCTTGAGTATCCGTGTGGCCTCCAGCACGCCGGCAGAATGACCGTGCGAGCTGTCCAACACCAGAATGTCCACGTTCTTGCGGATCAGCTCGTCCGCCCGTTCCATCATGTCACCTGACACACCCAGTGCCGCGCCGACCCGGAGTCGGCCCAGTTCATCCTTGCAGGCGTCCGGATACTGAATTTTCTTCTCAATGTCCTTGACGGTGATCAGGCCGCGGAGATGAAACTCTTCATCCACCACCAGCAGTTTTTCGATGCGGTGTTTGTGCAGGATCCGCTTGGCTTCTTCCAGCGTGGTTCCCACCGGAACGGTGACCAGGTTTTCCTTGGTCATGACATCCTTGACCGGAATGTCCGTTCTCGTCTCGAACCGCAGGTCCCGGTTGGTGAGAATCCCCACCAGCTTGCCACCTGATTTTCCGGAAGCGGTGACGGGTACACCCGAAATCCGGTATTTCCGCATCAGGTCTTCCGCCTGGTATACCGAAGCTTCCGGTGCAATGGTAATCGGGTCGACGATCATGCCGGATTCTGAACGCTTGACCTTGTCCACTTCTTCCACCTGTTCGGGAACGGACATGTTCTTATGGATGATCCCCATGCCGCCCAGTTGGGCCAATGCAATGGCCAGCCGCGATTCCGTAATGGTATCCATCGCGGCGCTGATCATGGGAATATTCAACTGAATTCTACGGGACAGCCGGGTTCGAACGGAGACGTCGTTGGGATGGGTTTCCGAATAAGCCGGTACGACGAGGACATCATCAAACGTAAGGGCAGTGGGCGGATGCTTTTCGTTCATGGTCATCGTTAATTTCTCCCGCAGCATTTTTTGTATTTCTTGCCACTGCCGCACGGGCAGGGGTCATTTCGACCGACTTTCGGGTTGTCCCGCTTGACCTGCTTTACGACCGGTCCCTTGGCACCCACGTTGAGGAACCGGTTCTGGCTGGCCTTGGCCTTCCGACGGGCTTCCGTGGCCTGATCTTCCGACGGCGGCTGAATCCAGTAGAGTACCTTGATAATGTTGTCTTCCACGCGGGCCATCATATCTTCAAACAGTGCCAGTGATTCCTTCTTGTACTCGATCAGCGGATCTTTCTGGCCGTATCCCCGAAGCCCAATGGAATCTTTGAGATGGTCCATATGGCGCAGGTGTTCTTTCCAGTGACGGTCCAGGAACTGGAGCGCTACGAACCGTTCGTGCATACGGAACATTTCTTCATTGCCGATCTTTTCGACTTTCACTTCATATTCGTTTTTTGCACGTTCAAACAGCTGGTCGGCCAGTTTTTCTTTTGGAATGGCCCGCACTTCTTCCGGTGCGATTTCGACCGCGAAATATTCCTTGATCTTCTTTGCATACTCTTCCGCGTGCCACTCATCGGGATGCTTGGGGTCCCCGATAAACTGGTCTTCCAGCCAGAACAGAATGTCCTCGGTCAGGTTGAATACATGTTCACGGGCGTTGCCTTCCAGAATGGTGCGTCGAAGCCCGTAAAAGGTGGAACGCTGCTGATTCATGACCATGTCGTAATCCAGCAGTCGCTTACGAATATCAAAGTTGTGGCTTTCCACCTGTCTCTGGGCCCGTTCGATGGATTTGCTGATCATACCGTGTTCGATGGGGACCCCTTCTTCCATACCGAGACGGGACATGACCCCGCTGATCCGGTCGGAACCGAAGATCCGCATCAAATCATCTTCCAGCGAAAGATAGAACCGGGAGGCACCGGGGTCTCCCTGACGACCGGAACGTCCCCGCAACTGGTTGTCGATGCGGCGGCTTTCATGGCGTTCACTGCCGATGATGTAGAGTCCGCCGGCCTCCAGCACTTCCGCCTTTTCGGCTTTACACTGTTCTTTCATCCTGGCGATCGCCTGCTGGCGCTGTTCGGGTGTGGCTTCTTCGGGAAGTTCAGCGGCCGCCATCATTTCGGGGTTTCCCCCGAGGACAATGTCGGTACCACGACCCGCCATGTTGGTGGCGATGGTGACGGCACCCTTCCGTCCTGCCTGGGCGACAATTTCCGCTTCCCGTTCATGGTGCTTGGCGTTCAGTACAACGTGCCGGATCTTGCGCTTCTTCAGCAGGGAGCTGAGTTGTTCCGACTTCTCAATGGAAACCGTACCAACCAGCGCCGGCTGGCCTTTTTCGTTGCGTTTCTGAATATCTTCGATAATGGCATTGAACTTTTCCCGTTCGGTCCGATACACCTGATCCGGATGGTCTTTACGGACCATGGGCTCGTTGGTGGGAATGACCATGACATCCAGTTCGTAAATCTTCTTGAACTCGGTTGCTTCGGTGTCTGCGGTACCGGTCATACCGGACAGTTTTTCATACATCCGGAAATAGTTCTGGAAGGTGATGGTGGCCAGTGTCTGGTTTTCGGATTGGATGCGCACATCCTCTTTGGCTTCCAGTGCCTGGTGCAGACCGTCCGAAAAACGCCGGCCCGGCATGAGACGGCCGGTGAATTCATCCACGATGATGACTTCGTTTTCCTTGACAATATAATCCACATCCTTTTCGAAAAGGGCGTGTGCCTTCAGTGCCTGTTCCACGCAGTGGAGGATTTCGATGTTCACCGGATCATAGAGGTTCTCCACACCGAGGAGCTTCTCGGAGTTTTCAACTCCCTTTTCGGTCAGGGTGGCGGTGCGCTCCTTCTCATCCACTTCATAATCCGCTTCCGGGTCCTCTTCCCCTTTGGCCCGTTTCAGAGAGGGAATGATCCGGTTGGCGTCGTAGTATTTTTCGGTGGATTCTTCGGAAGGACCGGAAATGATCAGTGGCGTCCGTGCCTCATCAATCAGGATACTGTCCACCTCGTCCACGATACAGAAATGGAAATCCCGTTGAACGCAATCTTCCGGGTAGAATTTCATGTTGTCCCGCAGATAGTCGAAGCCGAACTCGTTATTGGTTCCGTAGGTGATATCCGCGTTGTATGCTTCTTTGCGCTGCTGGTCATCCAGACCGTGGGTAATGGTGCCGGTTGTCAGTCCCAGGAAGTTGTATATTTGGCCCATCCATTCCTGGTCACGGGAAGCCAGATAGTCGTTGACCGTGATGATGTGAACACCTTTTCCGGTCAGGGCATTCAGGACGGCCGGCAGCGTAGCGACCAGGGTTTTACCTTCACCGGTTTTCATTTCGGCGATCATACCCCGATGCAGGACGATTCCGCCCACCAGCTGGACATCAAAATGTCGCATGTTCAGGACGCGGCGTCCGGTTTCCCGCGTGATTGCAAATACCTCGGGAAGGATGTCTTCAAGGATGGGGGCGGCTTCCTGACCCTCCGCGATCTGCGCTGTGATGTGATCACGATAGCCCTGGATTTTTTCTTTGAGTTGAACATCGGTCAATTGCTGAATTTCCGGTTCCAGTTCATTGATCTGCTGGACCAGTGGCTGCATGGTTTTGAGCAGTCGATCATTCCTGGTTCCGAAAACCTTTGTAATAAGTTGTTTCACCATGTATATCACCTGCTGCGTTGAGTTTTGACGGTTGTGATTATAACACCCGGGAGGAGGGGAAGGGCAGCTTTATCAGAAATGCATAATCTCACTGATAATATAGTCGGAAGGGTCCACGGCCTTGTTCTGAGCCAGGATTTCAAAATGGAGATGAGGACCGGTGCTCCGGCCGGTGTTGCCCACCGTTCCGATCACATCACCCCGCTTTACGTTTTGTCCCTTCTTCACCAGAATATCCTGCATGTGACCGTACCGGGTCTGCATGTTGTTGAGATGGCTGATTATCACGGTGTTGCCCAGGCCTTTGCTCTTGCCTACCTTGCTGACGATACCGTCGGCCGGTGCAAAGATGGGTGTACCCCGTTTGGCGGAAATATCGATCCCGGAATGGAAATCACGCAAACCGGTGAACGGGTCCTTGCGGTAGCCGAAGCGGTCAGTGAAGAACCCTTTCACGGGCCAGATGGACGGTGTATGACGCAGCACATCCTGTTTGTCCTTATAAATCCCTTCCAGTGCCTTGAACCCTTCAAACAGCTTGTCCGCTTTCCGGTTCATGCCATCCAGATCCTTGTTCAGATAAGCCGAGTACTGGTTGTTGAGATAGTCTGCGCCGCCGATACCGATTTCACTGTCATCCAGGGACACTTCAGCACCCACATAGGTGGCCAGTTTCCGTGCCTTGTCTGAGAAGAAGTTCAGGCGTTCTTCCAGCTGCTCGGCGGATTGCTGATACTTGGCGTTGACTTCCTTCAATACCTGAAGTTCCTTCTGTGCCCGGTTCAGGCGGAGCTGCTGGTTGGTGGAGAAGAAAAAATGAACGAGGAGGAACGCAAAGAACGCAACAAACACAACACCCCCACCGATCATGAAGCGAATATGCTTCCGATGAAGGGAATATTTCCGGACCGTTCCGCTGTCATCAGGCAGGATGGTCACGATGTAGCGTTTATGCATAATTTCCCTACCTCTTTGCGCATTCTAACGCTGATTTTGCGCAATTGTCAATGAAAAATTGAACGGATCGTCAAGCTATTGTACGATAAATAGGAGTCTGCCTACGTTCATCAAGACCCTGCAGAAAACGGTTTCACACCGTTTCGATTTTCGGTCTTTCGCGGGTATTCTTTTATGGGGGTGCCATGCTTCGAAGTGTCGTTTTTGTCATCTGTCTGTTCTGCCTGACAGTGGGTTCTTGCGGAACATTCGCTCAGGGTCCGGGTGGATCTCCGGGACCGGTTTATCAGACGGATCAACTGGCCAGAGGGCGACAGCTGCTTGAGCAGGGAGACATCCCGCGTGCAAGAGCGTGTTTTGAAGCCATCCCGGAATCGTCTGCTGACTATTTTCATGCCCTGGCAAACCTGGCAATTGTGGAGCGCATACAGGGGCACCTGGATCTTTCGGTACAACTGTTTGAGAAAAGCATGGATCAGTTCGAGGTGTCCCGTCAGCAGCGGCTGGACCAGGTTCGACAGCAAATCAGAATTGTACGGAAAGAACTGGCTGCCATACCGATTCAGCAACGTACCGAACAGGTTCAACCCGAGTCTGAACCCCAGACAGAACAGGATGCGGATCTTCACGAAGACGATCCGGTTGAGCAATTGACTGAACGATTGAACCAGCTGGAACGGCGGTTTGCTTATTATCAGCGGATGCCGTATCCGGCCAACTATTCATTTGAATTGGGAAATACCCTGTTTGATGCCATGACGTTTCAGCGGGCGCTGGACGCATATGCAGCGGCTGTAAAGGCCGATGAGAAGTTCGGGCCGGCATATGCCAAACTCTCCGTCTGCTATTTTCTGTTCAATAACTGCAAGAAGGCGAAATGGGCCTACCGGCAGGCACTTCAACTGGAACAGACGTTTCCCCGCCAGTTTGAAGAGGACCTGAAAGCACGCTGCGGTGAATAACGGATTGCAGTTTCTGCCCTGAACGGACCGCATTCGGACAACAGGTTCGAATGGGGTTGACCTTGCGGATGTAGTATACTCAAAGCATCAGAAGAAGATCTCACCGGCGCCTTCTGTCCGGGGCCGGTGACAGAGAATCTGGAGGGTTGTATGAGACAGATACAGACCGATCGGGCTCCGCGGGCCATTGGCCCGTACTCACAGGCAATCAGCGCCAACGGGTTTGTTTTCTGTTCCGGTCAGATTCCACTGGATCCGGATACCGGTGACATTGTGGGAACCGATATCCAGGAACAGACCGAACAGGCACTAACCAACCTGTTTGCTGTACTGCAGGCAGCCGGTGCATCTCCGGCCAGCGTGGTGAAAACGACGGTATTATTGAGCGATATGGACCATTTCGGTGACATGAACGCGGTATATGAACGGATGTTCGGCGGTCATAAACCGGCACGTGCTGCTTTCGCGGTCAAGACACTGCCCAGGAACGTGTTGGTTGAAATTGAAGCCGTAGCTGTCCTTTAAGCAGTCAGGTAAGTTCGACTGATGCAGCATTTGGTTCGGATCGGTGAGAAAAGACAGATGGTGATGTAGAAAGGGTGGTAAGCGTGAAGAAGGTATTTGTTCTGGATACCAATGTGCTGTTGCATGATCCGACAGCATTGCTGAAGTTTGAAGAAAACGATGTTTATGTCCCCATCGTGGTAATTGAAGAGATCGATCGCTTCAAGAAGGACATGAATGAAATTGGCCGTAATGCCCGCTATGTGAGCCGGTTTCTGGACGGTCTGCGGGAACAGGGCAAGCTGTCAAACGGTGTGCCGCTGGGCGAAGGACTGGGCAAGGTCTTTGTCCCGCTGACCCGTGAGGCAGTCAATCTCGGTGTGGATGTGGGAAACCGCGCGGATAACGAGATCCTGAAAGTTGCGGTGGACCTTGCCGGAGAGCTGGGCAACGGGCGCAGTGTGGTGTTCATCACAAAAGACACCAACCTGCGGATCAAAGCGGATGCGCTGGGACTGGCATCGGAAGATTACAAGAATGATCGCGTCGACCTGGAAGAACTCTACAGTGGAACGGCGGATTACTATACCAAGGCGGATGTGATCCAGCAGATTTATGACAAGGGAGAAATTTCGCTGCCCGAGGATCTGGCTACCACGTTCCCCAACGAGTTCGTGACCCTGATTAACGCCGAGAATCCAAAGCAGACGGCGCTGGCCCGCACAAACGCTGTGATGAAGAGTCTGGTGCGGATCCAGGATATTGAGCCGGTGTGGGGAATTTCACCGCGTAACAAAGAGCAGACGTTTGCATTTGATGTATTGCTGGATCCGAACGTGTCCCTTGTGACCCTCGTGGGCAAGGCCGGAACCGGCAAAACGCTGCTGGCCATGGCTGCAGGTCTGGTCCAGGTGGCAGATGAGCGCGCCTATGATCGTCTGCTGATTGCGCGGCCCGTGATTCCCATGGGGAAAGACCTGGGTTATCTCCCGGGTGATGTGGACGAGAAAATGCGACCCTGGATGCAGCCGATTTTCGACAACCTGGACTTTATCCTGGGGGCCGGAATGGAAGAAGCGGCCATGCGGGGCGGATATCAGGAGCTAATCAACCAGAAGATCCTCCATGTGGAACCCCTCACATATATTCGCGGGCGCAGCATTCCCCGACAGTTTATCGTCATTGACGAAGCGCAGAATCTGACACCCCATGAGGTGAAAACCATTATTACCCGTGCCGGCGAAGGGACCAAAATTGTGCTGACCGGCGATCCGTATCAGATTGACAACCCCTATGTGGATTCCAACAGCAATGGTCTCAGCTATCTGGTGGATCATTTCAAAGAGGAAACCATCAGTGCCCATGTGACGCTGACAAAGGGAGAGCGGTCCTTCCTCGCCGAAACGGCGGCACGGCTGCTGTAGGTGAACCATGTCGAGTGAGAACAGTTACATCCAGGCATTCGGTGTGGCCAATGTTCTGACCATCCTGCGGATGTTCCTGATCCCGGTTTTTGTCATTGCGTCCGTTTACCAGCTTCATCTGATTGCGTTCGTTATGTTTGTTGTGGCCGGGATCACCGACTTTCTCGATGGCTATATCGCCCGTTACACTGAGCATGTCACGGATGTCGGCCGGTTTCTGGACCCCATGGCGGACAAGGTGATGCTGATCTCGGTTTTCGTGGTTATTTCGCTGGAAACCATCGGCAACATGAACATCATGCCGGTATGGGTAACCATCCTGGTGATTTTCCGTGATGTCTTTATCGCCATCGCTTCGGTGGTGATCTTTTTTACCACCGAAGCCAAGGCGTTGAATCCGTCCATTGCCGGCAAACTGTCCACATTTGTTCAGATTACGACGGCTTCCCTTTATCTGTTCTGTAACGCGTTCCATCTGCAGGCGGACTGGCTGATCTATATGGCGTATTCAGTTGCCCTGTTAACCATCGTATCCGGCGTTCATTATCTGATGCGCGGTGTAAAGAGTACGATCTAAATGAAGAAGAAACTGTTTTTTGTTGGAATTGTTGTTCTGTTTGTGGTGGCGGCATTTGCACTTTCCGGTGTGTTGTCTTCTCTGGTCATCGGTCTGGTACTGGCATACGTGCTGGATCCGTTCGTTGATTTCTTCGAAAGGAGAGGGGTGCGGCGCACGCTCGGCATTGCGTTGATCTTTACCGTTATTCTCGGAATACTGGTCGCTTTCTTCATGGTGGTCGGCCCGGTGATCGGTCACCAGGTTGCCCAGTTCACCCGGAAGGTGCCACATTATGCGGAACAGTTGAAGGAAACCGCGATCCCCTTCGTCCGGGATTATATGGACGAGCATCCGGAACAGGTGACGGCAATCCGGGACAAACTGCAGGATGTGGGCATGCAGATGCTGGGTCCGGTGATCAATTTTCTGAAGAACCTCTTCTCCGGCGCCATCAATATTGTGCTGGGTATCCTGGACCTCATCCTGATTCCGGTCATGGCGTTCTATCTGTTGAAGGACATCGACCGGTTGACCGATGCCCTGGCGGATATGATACCGCCGGCCTACCGGGAGCAGGTGGTGGATGTGTTCCGGGAAATCGACACGGTGTTGAAGGACTTCCTCAAGGGGCAGGGTACGGTCAGCATTATTCTGGCCGTTCTGTATACGATCGGATTGACCATCTGCGGTGTGCCGCTTGGCATTGTGATCGGCATTGTTGCCGGTCTGGCGAACATGATCCCGTACCTGGGTGTGGCGATCGGTCTGGCGCCTGCGTTGCTGCTGTCCTGGCTGGACGCCCAGAGTGTCCCACTCCTGATTGGCGTGGTGGCCACGTTTGCGGTTGCCCAGGCCCTGGAAGGATCTGTTATTTCCCCGAAAATCGTGGGCGACAAAGTGGGACTCCATCCGGTTACCGTGATTGTGGCGATTCTACTTGGAGGCCATTTCTTCGGATTTGTGGGCATCCTGGCCGCAGTACCGGTAGCAGCGGTGGTCAATGTACTGACCCGGCGGGCCTATTCCTGGTACCGGCAAAGCGAGTATTTTGAAGGCTGATGCTCCGCAACCGGTCGCTGGCTGTCTTTCTGTTCCTGCTGGCGGCTGCATACCTGCTTTCTCTACATACCTGGATGGTCCCCCTGGTGGCCGGTGTCAGCTGGGCATACTGTCGCCGCACATGCCGGCGGCTGGCCTGGACGGTACTGGTTCTGCTGGGACTGCTGGTTCTGAGCCATTCCCTGTCTCAAATTGCTTATGATCGGCTGCAGGTGCGTTTGGACCATCCCTGCACGGTGGAAGGATGGGTCCATCGAAACGTTCAGGAAGACCGGTATCGTTCTCTGACCCTGCTGGGTGCGGTTCTGGAAGATTACCGGGGTCATCGGCTGACCATGGTCCGGCCTTTCCGGGCCGTGGTACCGGCTGGTTTGCCGATGCCGGAGGTCAGGCCCGGCGACCGTGTGCGGGTGACCGGTATGCTGAAGCGGCACCGGGTTTACCGGAACCCGGGCACCGACCGTTCAATGTTCTACCGCTCCCGACACCGGATGATCTATGTATCGGCGCCATCCGGTTACCAGGTGGAGGTGACGTCGACCCGAATCGGGGACTGGATCCGGAAGCTGGACCCGTTCAATCTCGATTTGCCCTATCCGGCAGCGGACATTCTCCGGGGAATGGTGGCGGGAAATCGGGATGCATTACCGGATCCGTTTGTGGAACGGGTACGGAACCTGGGGATTTACCATCTGTTTGTGGTTTCCGGCTTTCATTTCGGCATTCTGTTTTCGGCCGCCTACCTGTTTCTGTTGCTGATTCCGGTTCGCAGAAGGGTCCGGCAGACGTTGGCACTGGTCTTTCTTTTCGTCCTGTTGCCGGTGACCGGATTTACTGCCCCGTCCATGCGGGCATTTCTAATGATAGCCATTTACCTGATGTTTTCGCTCCGGGATATTGCGGTACCTCCGGCAGATGCGGTGGGGCTGGCCGGGATTGCTCTCCTGATCTGGCAACCGGTCCAGGTATTCGATCCCGGATTCCTGTTGAGCTTTCTGGTATCGGCGGCGATTGTAAAAAGCCTGGACCCGGAAGACCCCTGGTGGTGGATGATGCTGAAAATACCGTTTGTGGCCTTTCTGGCCTCCATGCCCGTCATGCTGGGTTGGTTCCACCGTCTGCCGTTGTCGGGACCGCTGGTGAATATCATCCTGACCCCGATCGTGACCGTCGTCTTTTACCTGTTTCTGCTGGTACAGATGGGCCTTCCCCTGCTGCAGCCGCTGGGTGCTCTGGTGACCGGCATGGTGCTGTTCATTGAACGGGTCCCTGCACCACAGATGACCGTGTCGGCTTCCCCGGCCGTCCTGTTTGTTGGATTTGGAGTCATCACGATGTTTCTGTTGTGGAAAGGGGCCCGCCGGCATCGGGCTCTTCTGGTCGGTACGGGCATTGTTCTGATGCTGTCATTTCTGCCCCGGTTTCACGGGGACCGGATGATGGTGCCGGATACCGGCCAGAGTCAGGCGGTGGTCCTGCAGGTAAAGGGGGAAACCTGGCTGGTAGATGCTGCCGGGGAGTGGGAGGCACGGTTGGGGTTAATTCCGTTTCTCCAGAGTTCCAGTGTCCGGAAGATTGACCGTCTCTTTCTGTCCCATTTCGATGCGGACCATGCCGGTGGCGTTCCTGACCTGTTGAAAGAATTTCCGGTGGGCATTGTATACCTGCCGGATGCGGGCGGTCCGAAGAGCACGGCCTGCCGGATTCGCAGTGCACTGGACCGCTTTGAAATCCCCATCCGTCTGCTGTCGCGTGATTCAGCCGGCGAACTGTTGTTGAATGATGTCCCGGTTCGGGTGGTCCACCCGCTTTCCATTCAGGTTCCGGACCGGCGCAGTAACCGGAATTCACTGGGCCTGGAGCTGAATGTGGACGGTACACGGATCACCCTGCTGGGTGACCTGGATGGCATGGCGCTGGAACGCGTTTGTGACAGCCTGTCCCCCGCGGATATCCTGCTGGCCCCGCATCACGGCAGCCGCCATGCCGCGATACCCGGGCTGCGAACAGCGGTTAAACCGGAGCTGGTCATCGTGGCCTGCGGACGCAACAACCGGTTCCGTTTTCCGTCCGATGCATTTCTGCACCTGTTTCAGGATACCGAAATCCGGACAACGGCCGACTGCGGGCTGATCCGGGTAAATCTGGACCCCTTCACGACTCCCCCGCCATGTACTTCCATCGTCCGAAACCCGCCGGATCATTAACCTTTTCCGACTTTAGTGATACAATCGCCTCATGAAGAAGAAACGTGCCGTTTTCATGGACCGGGACGGAACCGTCAGCCATGAAGTGGGCTATATCAACCATGTTTCCCGGATGCGTCCCTATCCGTTTACCGCGGATGCCATCCGCCTGATCCGGAAGTCGGAGTTACTGGCTATTCTGGTGACCAACCAGGCCGGGGTGGCCCGGGGCTATTTCACGGAGGACATGGTCCATCGTGTCCACGACCGGTTGCAAGGGATCCTGTCACTGGACGGTACGAAACTGGATGCCATCTACTATTGTCCCCATCATCCGAAAGCCGGCCAGCCACCCTACCGGCAGGCATGTAACTGTCGGAAACCCCAACCGGGCATGCTGTTGAAAGCGGCCGCGGAACATGATATTGACCTGTCGGCGTCTTTCATGGTGGGGGACAAGATTTCGGACGTGGAGATGGCCCGGGAGGCGGGATTGACC
>DAINNF010000012.1:0-35165 GCA_036736005.1 Acidobacteriota bacterium | reverse complement strand
AGGAACAGAGCGAACTGGTTTCCGCGGTTGCGGATGTAGATGCGCTGATTATTCGAAGTGATAAAGTTACCCGCGAAGTGCTGGACAATGCCCCGAACCTCAAAATCGTGGTCCGGGCCGGGGCCGGTTATGACAACGTGGATCTGGAGGCAGCGTCAGAGAAGGGAATCGTCGTCATGAACACACCGGGCCAGAATTCCAACGCCGTGGCGGAACTGGTGTTCGGTCTCATGATTCAACTGGCGCGTCGCGGGTATACGGGCAAGGCGGGAACCGAACTGCTGGGAAAGACCATCGGGCTGCAGGCGTACGGAAATGTGGGCAAACATGTATCCCGGATCGCCCATGGATTCGGTATGCAGGTCATGGCATTTGATCCGTTCGTGCTGGCTGAAGATATTCAGCAGGATGAGGTGGCTCCGGTGGATTCGGTGGAAGCGCTGTATGATGAATGCGACTACGTCTCTCTGCATATCCCGGCCAACGAGAAGACGAAGGGTTCGATCAATTTCGACCTGATGAGCCGGATGAAAGAAGGGGCTGCGCTGATCAACACCGCCCGCAAAGAGGTGATGGACGAAGAAGGGTTGAAGAAGATGCTCGCGGAGCGCCCGGATTTCCGTTACGCGGCGGACATCGCACCGGATTGCAAGGATGAGCTGCTGGAGAAATATCCGGACCGTGTGTTCTTTACGGCGAAGAAGATGGGGGCCCAGACGTTCGAAGCAAACGTGAATGCGGGTCTGGCGGCCGCCAATCAGATTGTCGGTTTCTTTGAGGCCGGGGACACCACCTTCCAGGTAAATAAATAGTCGCGAAACGGCGATTGCGCAAAAAAAGGGACGGGTTCAACCCGTCCCTTTTTCTTTTTCCGGCAGGTTCAGTTGCCGCAACCGCAACTTCCGCCACAGGCGCAGCCCGTTCCACCGGTCAGACCCTTGGCGGCCAGCGGGTCTACGTCACAACCGCAGCGTTCCCGCTGACGGCGCCGGCCGAAGCTGACGCCGGCTATCATCAGACCGAATCCCAGCAGTGCAGCCGAGGCAGCAATGATGAAGGTTTCCATACGCATACTCCTTATCGCTCGTTCGGGGGCGTCCCCCCAATTTATACACCAAAATCGTCCAGCAGAATGTTCTCCGATTCAACTCCCAGGTTGTCCAGCATCTTCAACACGGCACTGTTCATCATGGGTGGCCCGCAGATGTAGTATTCGCAATCTTCCGGCATGGGGTGGTCCTTCAGATAATTGTCGTATACCACCTGATGAATGAATCCGGTGGGACCGTCCCAGTTGTCTTCCGGTAACGGTTCGGACAGGGCCAGGTGCCAGGTAAAGTTGTCGTTCTCCCGGGCCAGTTTATCGAATTCCTCCACGTAGAAGGTTTCCCGGAGGCTGCGGGCACCGTACCAGAAGGAAATCTTCCGGTCGGAATTGAGCCGGATCAACTGGTCAAAAATATGGGACCGCATGGGGGCCATGCCGGCACCGCCACCGATAAATACCATTTCGTTGTCCGTGTCCTTGGCGAAGAATTCACCGAACGGTCCCGAAACCGTAACCTGGTCTCCCGGCTTCAGGTTGAAAATCCAGGAGGACATGATGCCGGTCGGGATATCGGTCCGTCCCGGCGGGGGCGTGGCAACTCGGACGTTCAGCATGATGATGTTATTTTCTTCCGGGTAGTTGGCCATGGAGTAAGCCCGGATGACTTCTTCGTCGGTGCGGGAACTCAGTTCGAACAGATTGTATGCTTCCCAGTCTTCCCGGTATTCATCCGGTATGTCGAATTCCGTATAGTCCAGTTTGTGGGGCGGACAGGCGATCTGGATATAGCCGCCGGCACGGAAATCCAGTGTTTCGCCTTCCGGAAGCTCCAGAACCAGTTCTTTGATGAATGTGGCCACGGATTTGTTGGACCGGACTGTACAGGTCCACTCTTTGGCGTTGAACACCTCGGGCGGCAATTCAATTTTCATATCCTGTTTGACTGGTACCTGGCAGGACAGACGGATCCCTTCCCTTGCTTCTTTCCGGTTGATATGGGCCTTCTCGGTCGGGAGTAGTTCCGGCGTGTTTTCGACAATCTTGACCTTACACTGTGCACAGGTGCCGCCACCGCCGCAGGCTGAGGAAACGAAGATCTTTTCATTGGCCAGTGCATTCAACAGTTTGGTGCCTGCCTGGGTTTGGATAGGGTTGTCGGTTTCATCATTGATGACAATCGCCATTTCCCCCTGCGGTACCAGACGGGAACGGGCCACCAGGATCAGCGCGACCAGGAACAGGATGACCAGCGTGAACACGACCATGCCCAGTACTGCGGTTACCATGAGTGGCTTCTCCTTCTGAATTTCAAGTTGATGTTCATCATAGCCCCCTACAACTGGATCCCGGAAAACAGCATGAACGCCATGGCCATGATGCCGGTGACGATGAAGGTGATGCCCAGGCCTCGCAGTCCCGGGGGCATGTTGGAATATTTCATCTTTTCCCGGATACCGGCCAGCGCCATGATTGCCAGTGCCCAGCCGACTCCGGAGCCCAGTCCGTAAACGGTACTTTCAGCGAACGTATAGTCCCGTTCCACCATGAACAGGGAACCGCCCAGGATGGCACAGTTGACTGTGATCAATGGAAGGAAAATACCCAGCGCGTTGTAAAGCTTGGGTGCGAATTTATCCAGGGCCATTTCCAGGATCTGGACCATGGCGGCAATAACGCCGATATAGGTGACCAGCCCGATAAAGGTCAGGTCGGTTTCCGGCAGTCCCGCCCAGGCCAGGGCCCCTTCCTTGAGCACATGTTGAAAAATCAGATTGTTGACCGGCACGGTGATACCCAGCACGACGATAACGGCCAGTCCCAGACCGGTTGCGGTTTCCACCTTTTTGGACACGGCCAGGAAGGTGCACATTCCCAGGAAGAAGGCCAGCGCCATGTTTTCCACGAAAACGGCTTTGACAAAGATGCTCAGCAGATGTTCCATGTTATGCCTCCTCCTGTTGTTCCGGTTTCCAGGCCCGTAGCAGCCAGATCAACAGGCCGATGATAAAGAATGCGCTGGGTGCCAGCAGGAACAACCCGTTGGGCTGGTACCAACCTCCTTCGGTGATCGGTTTCAGCAGCGTGATGCCCAGCAGTGAGCCGGACCCGATCAGTTCCCGGATGAAGGCCACGATGATCAGGACCACACTGTATCCCAGTGCATTGCCGATACCATCCAGGAAACTGACGAAAGGCGGATTCTGCAGGGCAAATCCTTCGGCTCTGCCCATGATGATGCAGTTGGTGATGATCAGGCCGACAAATACAGACAACTGTTTGCTGATGTCAAACATATAGGCCCGGATAAACTGGTCCGCAATGATCACCAGTGAGGCGATAATGGTCATTTCGACGATGATGCGGATACTGGCCGGAACATGGTTCCGGATCATGCTGACCGACAGGTTGGAAAATGCCAGTACGAACAGGACCGCAGCACACATGACCAGAGCGGTTTCCATTTTGGAGGTGACCGCCAGGGCGGAGCAGATCCCCAGGACCTGCAGTCCGATCGGATTGTTGTTGAAAATCGGATCGGTGATGTATTTCATTTTCCCTTTCATGACGGATTGCCCTCCTGCAACTGGTCAAGAAATGGCCCGAATCCCCGGGGGCCAACCCAGAAGCGGACCATGTGATCGATGCCCCGTGTGGTGATGGTGGCACCGGTGAGTCCGTCGATCTGGTAGTCGGCTTTCGGACTGGACGGGTCCACCTTTCCCTTGATGACATGGATGCGGACGTCGCCGTCCGGTCCGTACAGTTCTTTTCCTTTCCATTGCTTCTTCCAGCGGGGGTTGTCCACCTCACCGCCCAGGCCCGGGGTCTCCCCGTGCTGATAGAATGTGAGGCCGCGAATCTCATTGGTGTGTGTTTCCACCGCAATGAAGCCATACATGGTGGACCAGAGCCCTTTACCCCAGAAGGGGAGTACCACAACATCCATCCCGTCTTTCTGTACCCGGTATACCAGTGCGGTTCTGGGTATCACACGGATACCCGCAGGGTCTTTTTCCGGATCGAGGCGGATGGTGCGTTCCGGATCTTTCATCATGTCGTCATAGCCCCGGATATACGCTTCCGGGTTTTCAGCTGCTTTCCATTCACCGGTTTCCAGGTTCACCAGAAGCGGCTGAACCTGCTTGAACTGTTCTTCGACCGGTTTGTCTTTCTCCATGATACCGGCGGCGATCAATACGTTGCGCTTTTTCTCCAGCGCCTGGTTCTTCTGCTGAAGCGGCTTCAGATAGATGGCCGTGGCCGAGACCAGCAGCGAACAGACAATGGAAACGGCCAGCGCCACCGTGACGGTTTTGCTCATGCTGTTGTTCGGCATCTCAGCGCCCTCCGTTTCTTGTTGGCGCGGATTACATAATAATCAATCAACGGTGCAAACATGTTGCCGAACAGGATGGCCAGCATCATGCCCTCCGGATAGGCCGGATTCACCAGCCGGACCAGCGCAGTGGCCACGCCCACCAGTGCGCCGTAAATATACTTTCCTGTATTGGTCATGGCTGCGGTGACCGGATCAGTCGCCATGAATACAGTACCGAATGCAAATCCACCCAGGATCATATGGATCCAGGGCGGTACCGTCGCCATGGGATTGTCCGAACCCCCGAAATAAAAGAGGCCGGAAATGACGAAGAAACCGGCCACGACACTGATCATCACACGCCAGCTTCCGATTCCGGTCATAATCAGGATGGCGGCTCCGATGAGAACGGCCAGAGTGGATGTTTCGCCCATGGAGCCCGGAATGGTTCCCATAAAGGCGCTATGCAGTGAATATCCCAGGTTGGTCATGCCATCGACCGCGGCGTTTGCCAGTGGGGTGGCACGGGTATATCCGTCTACCGCCACCCAAACCGCGTCCCCCGAAATCTGGGCCGGGTAAGCAAAGAACAGGAAGACGCGGGACAGGATGGCCGGATTGGCTACGTTCATCCCGGTGCCACCGAAAACCTCTTTCCCGATGACGACGCCGAACGAAATGCCCACTGCAACCTGCCACAGCGGAATGCTGGGAGGGAGAATCAGGGCATAGAGGAGTGAAGTGACCAGGAATCCTTCATTGATATCGTGTTTCCGGACAATCGCGAACAGGGACTCCCAGAGTCCACCGGCCATCAGTGTGACGATGTAAACCGGCAGGAAATACAGGGCTCCCAGCAGAACATTATCCAGTATGCTGGCGGGATTGAAGCCCGCACCCAGGAACCGGATCAGCTCCAGACGCCAGCCGTCAAACTGTGCGGCACCCCCCATGGCGGCCATGGCCTTGTTGGCCTGCAGACCGGTGTTGTACATGGCCATTGCGGTGACGGGTATCAGCGCATACACCACGGTCATCATCATCCGTTTGAGGTCCATGCTGTCCCGGACGTGGGTCAGGCCGGAAGTGACGGTGCCCGGTGTATAGATGAAGGTGTCCAGTGCTTCGTAGAAGGGAAACAGTTTTTCAAACCTGCCACCCGGTTCGAACCGGTGACGGTTTTTTTCCAGGAATTTTCTCAACATACCCATGACTTATCCTTCCCGCTCGATTTGGTTCAGGATGTTTCGCAGGAGAACAGCCAGTTCGCCCTTTCCGGGATCCACAAATGTACACAGGCTCATGTCTTCTTCGGCCAGTTCCAGTGCGCCCAATGCTTCCGATTCTTCCAGGTCGCCGGCCACCATGGACCGGACCAGGAAGGTGGGGAGAATATCCAGCGGCATAACTTTTTCATACACCCCGATGGGAACGTTTGCGCGCAGGCTGCCCTGCAGATTGGTGGTAAAGCGGAACCCCTTCCGGTTCAACAGGCGGGCAATCGGTCCCCGTTTTACGGAAAACACCCCGCTGTCCGGGAACATCCACCCCAGGAAGCGACGTTCCCGACCTTCGGGAAGTGCGGAAATCTGATTGTGGTGTCGTCCCAGGAAATTGAGTGGCGCTTCAGATTTCCGACCATACAGTACCGAACCCGAAATTACCCGGATTTCCCCGTCTTTCAGCTGGTTCTCAGTGAGATCATTCAGGTTGGCGCCAATCCTGGTCCGGATGAGCCGTGGCTCGATGACCGATGGGCCTGCCAGGGACACAATCTGTTCCGTAAAAAGCTTACCGGTTGCAAGCAACGATCCGATTCCCACGACATCGGCATATCCGATAATCCAGGCACGTTTGTCGCGGCCCGCCGGATCCAGAAAATGGATGTGGGTCCCCGGCAAACCGGCGGGGTGGGGACCTGTGAAACAGGTGGTCTGGACCCGTTCAATATCTTCTCCGGGAAGCGGATCCCCCGGTTTCCGGCACAAATGGACTGTCCCCTCCGTCAGGCGGGTCAGGACCTGCAGTCCGGCGGAGAACGCATGTGAATTCTCATTGATCAGGTGCCGGGGATCCGCGGCCAGGGGTTGGGTGTCCATGGCCTGAACAAAGATCGCATACGGCATGTCTTCCGGATCGGGGATCCGGTCGAAGGGGCGCTGTCTAAACGCCGTAAAGAGACCGGATTCCAGCAGCAGTTCCAGCAGGGTATTCCGGTCCGTTGAACGGATCCGGTCTGTTTCAATTGTGGTGAACGTTTCGGCTTCGTCCCCTTCAAGGTCAATGACCACGGAGAGAAAGCGTCGCTTCTCACCGCGATGGATGGCCTGCACTTTGCCGGCACCCGGAGACGTGAACCGGATATGTTCCCGTTTCCGGTCCACAAACAGGGTCTGTCCCAGTTTGACCACGTCCCCTTCTTTGACCGCGAGGCGGGGTTTCATGCCGGGATAGTCGGGGCCCAACACCGCCACGGAACGGACCGGGTTTCCGTCGGCAATCCGCGACTGGTCCGGACGTCCGTCAATCGGTATGTCGAGACCCCGCTTGATTCGAATTGTTTTCGGCTTCATAACCTGTCCTTTCCGTCCAGTTGATGTGCACCATGCACACATATGAACATAAGCATAAAGGCAGTTTCTTCACAAGTCAAGGAAATGATTACAATAATGTAAAGTAAAAGATCCGGCTGCCTGTTACCGGTTTTCCTACATCTGGTTCAACACATACGGCAGAATGCCGCCTGCCCGGTAATACCGGAGTTCCACATCGGTGTCCAGGCGGACCCGCACCTCAAAACTCGCCGTGTGATCCGGACGGGTGGCCGATACGTTCAAGGTGCCACCGGTTTTGAGATCATGGAGCCCATGGATACTGATTTGTTCGATACCGTTCAGGCCCAGCTTTTCCGCTGAATCGCCATCCATGAATTCCAGCGGCAGAACACCCATGCCGACCAGATTGGACCGGTGTATCCGTTCGTAGGACTGGGCAATGACCGCCTGGATACCCAGAAGAGAGGTTCCTTTGGCTGCCCAGTCGCGGGAGGAGCCGGTTCCATATTCCCGACCGGCCAGAACCACCAGTGGTCTCTGCTCGTTCTGGTATTTCATGGCGGCATCGAAAATATAGGTTTCCTCCCCTTCCGGCAGTTTTCGTGTGAATCCGCCTTCTTTCGGAGCCACCAGCTGGTTCTTGATACGGACATTGGCAAAAGTGCCCCGCATCATCACCTCATGATTGCCCCGTCGGGATCCGTAGCTGTTGAACTCCAGCGGTCGGACGCCGTGTTCCTTCAGATAACGGCCCGCCGGGTAGTCGGGTGGAATCGCACCTGCGGGGGAGATGTGATCGGTCGTGACGGAATCCCGTACCAGGAGCAGGATGCGGGCATTCTCGATATCGGTGTCGGGTGTTGCATCCCGTTGAACGAAGGGGGGTTTGCGGATATAGGTGGAGTCGGGGTCCCACGCAAATGTGCTGCCTTCGGGTACGGGTAGATCCTGCCACAGGTTATCACCGTCCGTAATGCCGGCATACTTGTCCGCGAACATTTGAGGCGTAATAATCTGACGGATCACCGCCTGGATTTCTTCAGAAGTCGGCCAGATGTCGCTCAGGAAGACATCGTTGCCATTCACCGTTCCGATGGGTTCGGAGGTCAGGTCAATATCCATCCGGCCCGCAAGGGCGTAGGCAATGACCAGGGGTGGGGATGCCAGATAGTTGGCTTTCACGTCCGGATTGATCCGGGCTTCAAAGTTGCGGTTTCCGGAGAGGACGGACGTCACCACCAGGTCATGTTCCTTGACCTGGTCCCGTATGTCGCCCGGAAGCGGTCCGCTGTTGCCGATACAAGTGGTGCATCCGTACCCCACGATGTTGTAACCCAGTTGTTCCAGGTAGGGCATAAGACCGGCTTCCTCCAGGTATGCCGTCACCACGCGAGAACCCGGTGCCAGCGAGGTTTTGACGGTGGAAGGAACGGTAAGTCCTTTTTTCACTGCTTTTTTCGCCAGCAGCCCCGCACCCACCATTACGGCGGGGTTGGAGGTGTTGGTACAGGAGGTAATGGCCGCGATGACCACGCTTCCGTCTGAAAGGGACGCGGTGTCATCTTTGTAAGGAAAGGAGACGGTTTTCCGGTCTCCTGAGCGGATCTTTTCCCGGCTGGCCCGGAAGGATTCCGGGAGATCCGGAATGGAAACGCGGTCCTGGGGTCGGGCCGGACCGGCAACCGACGGGACGATTTCGTCCAGGTTGATATTGACGACTTCGGTGTAATCGGGGGTTTCGTCTCCACGGAAGAACAGATTCTGTTCTTTCATATACGCTTCAACCCGTCTGGCCGCCTCTTCCCGGTTGGTCAGTTTCAGATAGGTAATTACCTGCTCGTCCACCGGAAAGAAGGCACAGGTAGCGCCGTATTCGGGCGACATGTTGCCCAGGGTGGCCCGGTCCGGCAGGGTCAGTGCCTTGACACCCTGTCCGAAGAATTCGACGAATTTCTCCACCACCTTGTGCTGACGGAGTCGTTCCGTAACCGTCAGTACAAGGTCGGTTGTGGTGACGCCTTCCCGGAGACTGCCCGTCATCCGCACACCCACCACTTCGGGAACCGTCATGTTATAGGGCTGACCCAGCATCACCGCTTCCGCTTCAATGCCGCCTACGCCCCATCCCAGCACACCGATGCCGTTGATCATGGTGGTATGGGAATCGGTGCCGATCAGCGTGTCCGGAAAGGCCTGCAATTCGCCGTTGACCAGGCGTTCGTCCACCACCGAAGCGATGTACTCCAGATTGACCTGATGAACAATACCCGCTCCCGGCGGGAAGATCCGGACATTGTCGAACGCCCGCTGAGCCCATTTCAGCAACTTATAGCGCTCTTCGTTCCGTTCATATTCCCGCTTCAGGTTCTTTTCATACGCGTCCGGTGTGCCGAAATAGTCGACCTGGACCGAGTGGTCAATGATCAGATCCACCGGCACAACGGGATTGACTTTTGCCGGGTCACCCCCCAGTGAAGCCATGGCATCCCGCATGGCGGCCAGATCCACCACCCCCGGTACGCCTGTGAAGTCCTGCATCACCACCCGGGAAGGGAACCAGGCCAACGGTTGTTTCGTCTGATAGCGGGGCTGCCAGTTGGCCATCTGTTTCACATCTTCATCGGTGATCAATTCGCCGTCCCGGTTGCGCAGCAGGTTTTCCAGCAGTACGCGGATGGAAAAAGGGAGCCGGTCCATGCGACCGATGCCCGCTTCTTCCAGGGCCGGGAGACTATGATAGTGAAGGGTGCGGTTATTGACGGAAAATGTACGTCTGGTATCCATTCTTAACTCCTGTTGGTTTGAATTGTCACTATTCACTTTAGCGGTGGGCGGCCATTTGTCAAGTATAACGGTAGGTGCATGCCGTTGTTGACCGCTGGATTCCTGTGATACGATGCAGGGAGAACCTGAATGGATACAGGTGAATACCGTGAATCAATCGAGAATCCTGATTGTGGAAGACGAACAGTCGATTCTGGAGGCCGTTTCCTATGCCCTCCAGTCCGAAGGATATTGTGCCGTGGCGGTTCAAACCGGAACGGAAGCGCTCCAGTGGTTGTCGGATAACCGTCCGGATCTGGTGATCCTCGATGTGGGGCTGCCGGATATCAGCGGATTTGATTTGTTCAATCGGATCCGGACCGGGGACACACCTCCCGTGATCTTTCTGACCGCCCGGGACGGGGAAGTAGACCGGGTCGCGGGGCTGGAAATGGGCGCGGACGACTATGTTACCAAACCGTTCAGTCCGCGTGAGTTAACCGCGCGGGTGCGGGCCGTTCTTCGGCGGACGGCGTTGGGTCGGGAGACGGAACGGGTTGAACGGGAATCGGGTTTCCCTTTCCGGGTGGATACGGAACGTCGGATCATTGCCTATCACGGAGAGCCGGTCTCCCTGTCCCGATGTGCCTACGGAATCCTGGAAATGATGATTCGGCGGCCGGGACGTGTGTTTTCCCGACGACAGTTGATGGAAGCCGTCTGGGATGTGCCCGATGTCAGCGATGAACGGACGGTGGACACCCATGTCCGGATGATCCGGTCGGCGTTACGGGAAATCCGGGAAGAACCGGATCCGATTGTCACGCATCGCGGTGTCGGATATGCGTTACGGGAGGACTGGTGAAGATTCAGTGGCGGATTTTCCTGGGGTACGTCATTGTCATGGCGGTGGGTTTTTCCGTCCTCGTCCGGTGGGTGGTCCGGGATGTCCGACTGCAGCCCAAAAAAGCCACCGAAGAGTCTCTCGTGGAGACCTCCCGGATTCTGGCATCCCTGCTGGAAACGGAGTTGGAGCCGGACGGGACCATCCGGACCGGACACCTGCAACAACTCATGGACAACACGTTGAAGAAGCGGTTCAGCGCAACCATCTATCAGGTGGAGAAGAACCGGGTGGGACTCCGTGTGTATGTCACGGACAGAAACGGGATCGTGATCTATGACTCGGATCATGGCCGGGATGTGGGTACGGATTATGCCGGCTGGAACGATGTGTACAACACCCTTCGCGGTCGGTACGGTGTGCGGGCGACCCGGGGAGATCCGGATGACCCGGACAGTTCTGTGATGGTGGTCAGTGCGCCTGTCAGGTTGCAGGATCAGATCGTAGGTGTAGTGGCGGTAGCCAAGCCTTATGCGTCGCTGGCCGCACTGGTCCGTGCCAATGCACGTCGCATGGTGCTGTTGTTCGGCGTTGTGTTCCTGGCTGTTCTGGCGGCCAGCTACCTGGTGGCCCGTTGGATTGCGGTCCCTATCCGGAAGTTGACGGATCATGCACGTGCGATCCGTGACGGAAGCCGGGAAGCATTCCCGCAGTTGGGGAGTGGAGAGGTGGCAGAACTGGGCATCGCTTTCCGGGATATGCGGGAGGCATTGGAAGGAAAGCGATACGTGGAGCAGTATGTGGAAACGCTGACCCATGAATTGAAAAGCCCGCTCAGTGGTATTCAGGCTTCAGTTGAACTGCTGAAAGAGGATCCGGATCCGACCCAGCGACAGCGGTTTCTGCACAATATCAGCCGTGAAAGCGAACGGATTCGGACGGTGGTTCAACGGTTGTTGAGACTGTCCGAACTGGAAAACCGAACCGTGATCGAAGAGCCGGTTCCGGTGGAACTTGCATCGGTTGTGACGGAAACCCTGGCGGATGTGGCACCGGAAGCCGCCCGTCGCGATGTCCGGTTTTCGGGAGAACGGTCTCCGGGTTGTGTGATGGGAGACCGGTTCCTGGTGGGTCAGGCGATTCGCAATGCGGTGGACAATGCGCTGGCGGCCTCTCCCGCGGGCGGTACGGTTGAAGTGAGTGTGCGCCGTACAGAGGACGGGTTGCGCGTGTCGGTTTGTGATACAGGCCCCGGCATACCGGAATTTGCCCGGGTCCGTGTATGGGAGCGGTTTTATTCTCTTCCCTCGACGGATGGTGGATGGAAAGGCACCGGCCTGGGACTTCCTTTTGTCCGGGAAATCATGGTGCTGCATGGTGGGCGTGCGGAGTTGTCTTTCCCGGAGAGCGGCGGCACGTGCTGTTCCCTGTTTTTCCCGTTTTCCTGAACTTTCACACCGATTTCATCTCCCGTTCACACCGATTTCATTTTCAGTCTTCATACTGATGTCAGATCAATCAGTTGGAGGGTGTAAATGATTCGGACCATTATCGGGATTGTGGTGGTATTCTTCGGGGTGACGGTGGCCTGGATGATTCTGGGCGGCACCGTAATGGAGCGGACCTACTCCCAGGACAGGCAATTGAGAAAGGCAGTGGAAGGACTGTGGGGCTCACCGCATACCCAGATTTCGCCGGCCGTCTGGTTTGACACCCAGCGGGAAAAACGGGAAGAGGTGGAGCGGGACGGATTTCGGGAAACCCGGATCAGGAGGGAAACGGAGCGTCATCCGGTGACACTCTCAGGGAGTGATATTGATGTCCATCTGGAGCTGAAGCATCGCCGGAAAGGACTGTTGTGGTATCCCACCTACACCGTTGACTTCAACGGGAAATACCGGTTCGTGAATGAATCGGCTGATCCGCAGGAATTCCATGTGTCATTTCCGTTGCCCAACGCGGGTGGTGTATACGATACGTTCCGATGTGTCATCAACGGGGAAAAAAAGAACAATATTCCGATCGAAAAAGGAGCCATGAGTGCCCTTGTTCCACTGAAACCGGGGGAAACGGGAATTGTGGAGGTGGCATACCGTTCTCAGGGGCTGGAATCCTGGATGTATGAATTCGGAGATGGTGTCTCTCGGGTGCGCGGCTTTTCATTGAAGATCAATGCAGGGTTTTCCGGATTCAATTTCCCGGACGACAGTCTCTCTCCCACATCCAAGGAGCATACAGACGGCAGCTGGACCTTGAACTGGGACTATGACGACCTGATTTCCGGTGTCCGGGCAGGGGTCGTCATGCCGGAAAAGGTGAATCCCGGACCGTTCGTGGGACGCGTCACGTTCTTCGCACCCGTTTCCCTGTTTCTCTTTTTCTTTGTGGTGTTCATGATTGCTGTTCATCAGGGTATCCGGTTTCATCCCATGCACTATTTCTTTCTGGGCTGTGCGTTCTTCTCCTTCCACCTGCTGCTGGCTTATCTTGTGGACCATGTGCCGGTGGCGTTGTCCTTCGTCATCTCTTCACTGGTTTCACTCGGGTTGAGCATTTCCTATGTTCGTCTGGTGGCCGGTTTCCGGTTCGCATTGGTCCGGATCGGGTTGGCTCAGTTGGTGTACCTGGTGCTGTTTTCCGCCGCGTTTTTTCTCACGGGCTATACCGGACTCTCCATCGCGATCTGCTGCATCCTGACCCTGTTCATCGTTATGCAGATGACAGGGCGTACCGACTGGCACTCGGTGGGGCGGAGTTTCAATTCCGGACGATAAAAAAAGGGCGCCCTGAGGCGCCCTTTTCAACCCGGTGGCCGATGCTTTACTTGGACGTTACGTTGATGGCAATCTTCTTGGGCTTGGTCTCTTCGCGCTTGGGTAGCGTCAGGTTGAGAATGCCGTTCTTAAAGTCGGCACCAATCCTGGTAACATCCACCGTGTTGGGCAGATGGAAGGACCGGTAAAAGGATCCATAGCGACGTTCAATCCGATGGCAGTTGTCCTGCTTGTCTTCCCACTCGAACTTCCGCTCACCCTTGATGGTCAGGGTGTTGTTTTCCACCGTTACATCAATGTCCTTCTCGGTCATGCCCGGCAGGTCTGCTTTGATCTCAATGGCCTGTTCCGATTCATAGATATCCACGGCGGGCATCCAGGAGCCGGTCAACTCGGTGTCTTTCTCAGAAGGGAAGTTTCCTTCGAACATCCGGTTGAGCCGATCACTCAGGGTCACCAGGTCTCTCATCGGGTTATAACGGGTAATCATCATGTCATCACCTCCGACTGTTTTATGTTACAGACCCAATATAGACCCAAATAAACCATTTGTCAAGTAATCTGCAAAAAAATTTTTAGATAATATAGACAAAACCTGATAATAATGCACTAAGGAATTGGAAAAGAGAGGGGAATTCGGGGATTTGACGGGCAAGGGTCCTTCCGTGTACGATAGATACAGATCAGCAAATGACACGGAACTGGAGGGATCGGCATGAAGTTCATGGTTACGACAGGTGCTTCCCGGGGAATCGGACGGGCACTGGTAGACGAAATGAACCGGAGGCATCAAACCGGTTTACACCATGTATTGGTGGCGCGAACCGAAAAAGTGCTGCAGGAGTTTGCCGCTGATTTGGCAGGACCGACCCGGGTCCTGAAGGCGGACCTGTCTGCTCCGGTCCGAGCTGCCGATCTGCTGTCCAATGTGCTGGCCCGGTTTGATCCGGCTTTGTTCGATCAGTTGATCCTGGTCAATAATGCGGGTGTGCTGGGACCGGTCGCTCACACCGGATTTCTGTCGGGGCCCGATGTTCAGCAGGCGCTTCAGGTCAACCTGGTGGCACCAATGCTGCTGACGGACCGTTTCGTCCGGTGGGCACAGGGATCTTCCACGCCCAAAGTTGTACTCAATATTTCATCCGGGGCCGCCCGTTTTCCCATCGTATGCTGGGGGACCTATTGCGCCTCCAAGGCCGGTCTGGAGATGTTCTCCCGGGTGGTCGCTGAGGAGAACCGCAGGGATCTTCGGGTTATTTCGGTTGCACCCGGGGTGATTGAGACGGGTATGCAGCAATCGATTCGCGGTATGGAACCGTCGCAGTTTCCGTTGCGGGATGAATTTGTCCGTTACAAGGAAACCGGGAAACTGAAAACGCCGGAACAATCTGCGGTTGAATTGGCGGATGTGCTGGATCGACCGGAAGATTATGAGGTGACGGTTGGTTTCTGAATCCAACCGGTTTCGGTTAACAGCTCTTTTGTGGACGCCATGACATGGTCCGTGGTGATTGCCGTGAGACAGCTCAGATGATCACAATCTTTGTTCCGGCAGGGAGAACAGTCCACGCCGGAGCGAACAATTCGAAACGGGGTGAAGCGGGCCGGTTCATTGATGACCGGATCGGACGGTCCGAATATGGTCACCACCGGCGTTCCCAGCAGCGATGCCATGTGCATCGGTCCTGTATCCCCGCCGATAAAGACACGGGATGATTCAATCAGCGCTGCCAGTTGTTTCAGGGTTGTAAGCGGGGGCACGACGGGCGAATTCGATGCCGCAGCCGTAAGCGTTTCAACAATCGGTTCTTCTCCCGGTCCCCACCCGATGATGCAACGGAACTCAGCTTCGGCCAATCTGTCCACCAACTCTCCGTACCGTTCGGGCATCCATCGCTTGTATCGTCCGCGGGGAGAAGTCCCGGGGTAGATAAAGGCGGTAAATTCCGGATCCAGCTCATGTTCCCGGAAGAATTCCCGGGCGAATTTCCGGTCACCCTCGTCCAGCGGGAGCGGCGGCCGAATTTCTTCCGCATCCGGATCAAAATATCGGGCCATCAGAAAGTTCCGTTCGTACCGGGACATCCGTTCAGGCTCAACCGGAATCGTTTCCGTCGAAAACAGCGTGTTCCATTCCTTTGCAATACCGCGCGGGTATCCCGTCCGTCGGGGAATTCGTGCCATGGCGCCGTACAGACCGCTTTTCAGGATGCCGTGCATATCGATGAACAGATCATATCCCTCTGTCCGCAATTTACGGGTGAAGCGGAAGAACCCGCGAATTTTGCCCAGCGGGCCGGTCTTTTTCCACTGCCGGCGGGGGACCTGAACCGTTGCATCGATGCAATCCAGCCCATCGATCATCTCGGCGCAACGATCTTCCACCAGCCAGTGAATCCGGCTTTCGGGAAAACGCTTGCGAATGGCATGAACGGCGGGTACGGTCCGGACCACGTCCCCGACTGCGGAGAGACGGACCACCAGGATTTTCCCGGGGTCGGCAGACCGTTGAACAGTGTCTTGATTCATCATGGCGTTCATTATGGCATCTGTTTGGCGGTCAGGCAATGGCATCACAGTACAAAAAAACCGGCCGCTTTGGCGGCCGGTTCCGTTTACTTCTTCGGGTTACAGGCAGCGACTTCGGGCGGTGCCCCTTCCGCGAACTTCTTGAAGTTCTCAATGTAGAGGGCGGCCAGTTGCCGGTACTTGGCCCAGTACGCATCCTGGTCTCCCCAGGCTGCTTCCGGTGTGAGCACTTTGTCCGGGACTCCCGGGCAGTTTTTCGGTACTTCGAAACCGAAGACTTTGTCTTTCCGGTACTCCACTTCGTTCAGTTTCCCGTCCAGCGCCGCATCCAGCAGGGCGCGGGTGTACTTAATGCTGATTCGTTTCCCCACGCCGAACGGTCCGCCCGTCCAGCCGGTGTTGACCAGCCAGCAGTTGACACCGTACCGGGTGATCTTCCGTTTCAGCAGATCGGCGTAATAGTGGGGTGAATGAACCATGAATGGTGCTCCGAAGCATGCGGAGAAGGTAATCTCAGGCTCCAGTCCCAGATCAATTTCGGTACCGCTGACTTTTGCGGTATACCCTGAAATAAAGTGATAGAGAGCCTGATCCGGAGTAAGCCTGGCGATGGGAGGCATGACGCCGGACGCATCGCAGGTCAGCAGGATGATATTTTTGGGATGACCGGCACGGCGTTCCGGGACCGAGTTGTCAATATAGGACAACGGGTAGGATGCCCGGGTATTCTCGGTATACCGCTCATCATCCAGGTCCAGGTTGCGGGTCGTCTTGTCACACACCACGTTTTCCAGTATGGTGCCGAACCGTTTGGTGCAGGCATAGATCTCGGGTTCCGCCTGTGCGGACAGGTTGATGACCTTTGCATAACATCCGTTTTCAAAATTGAAAATGCCGTCGTCACACCAACCGTGCTCATCGTCTCCGATCAACCTGCGTCGCGGATCAGCGGACAGTGTTGTCTTACCTGTACCGGACAGACCGAAGAACAGGGCAACATCGTTGTCGTCCTTTTTCCCCACATTGGCGGAACAATGCATCGTCATGACGCCTTCCAACGGAAGGAGATAGTTCAGAACGGTGAACACGGATTTCTTGATTTCACCACCGTAACCGGAATTGCCGATGATACAGATGCGGTGTTTGAAGCTGAGCAGGATGAATGTTTCCGAAACGGTACCGTCCAGTTCGGGAAGTGCTTTGAACGAGGGCGCATCGATCAGGGTGAATTCCGGAACGAAATGTTTGCACTCATCCATGGTCTTTGCCGGTTCCAGCATATTTCTCACAAACAGAGAGTGCCAGGCATACTCGGTCACGATCCGGACCGGCAACCGGTAGTCGGGATGGGACCCACCATAGACGTCCTGCACGAAACAGTCGCGCTGCTGGAAGAATGCCTGCATCCGTTGCAGAACATCGGTAAACTTGTCTTCCGCGATGGGACGGTTGTATTCACCCCACCAGATCTTGTCTTTGCTGTCGGCTTCCAGTACCACCAGCTTGTCGTTGGCGGCCCGTGCGGTATGTTTGCCGGTATTCACCACGAGCGGACCCATGTTGGACATCATCCCTTCCCGACGGAACAGTGCTTCTTCATACAATGCCGGATCGGGCAGGTTCCAGTAGGCGACACGGAGATTCCGCAGACCGTGGTTTTTCAGGCCGAATTCGCTCTTGCGCTCTTTTGCAATATCCTGAGCGGGGGTCTTGATTTTCAGAAAATCCATCATACCCAATCCCTCACCATTTTCCGGTCATTAATATAGATTTCGTTGGGGGAGTTGGTATCCAGCGCCCATTTGATCCGGGCCACACCTTCGGTCAGTTCCTTCACGGTCTTGCAGAACGAGAGCCGAAGATATCCTTCCATGCCGAAACCCTTTCCGGGCACGGTGACGACCATGACTTTATCCAGCAGGAACTGGGCCAGTTCCTCGGAATTGTTGCTGTAAGCACGGAAATCCGCCAGGCAGTAAAGGGCTCCCTTGGGTTTGAACACCCGGATGCCGTCAAATCCGTTCAATTCCGTGACCATCACGTCACGCAGGTTCTGGAGTTTGACGCGGAGGTTTTCCACGTTGCTCTGGAGACCGTTCAGGGCCCCTGCAGCAGCGGCCTGAGACACGGCGGGAGGGCAGGAAGAACCATGTCCCTGGACCGTAACCATTGTCTGAACCAGTTTTTTTGGTCCGGCCACCCAGCCGATCCGGAAGCCGGTCATGGCATACAGCTTGCTGATACCGTTGACCACCACGATTTTGGATTCGTCCACATCCCTGTCGGTGTACCGGTAACCGGGGTACCAGGTCGTGCCGTCATAAATCAGTTTGTGATAGATGTCATCCATGATGAGCCAGATGCCCTTTTCCTCACAGAATGCCACCATTTCCCGGATGAAGTCTTCGGAGTAGACTTCGCCCGAGGGGTTGTTGGGGTTGTTGACCACGATGGCCTTGGTGTAAGAGGTGCAGGCATCGATCATCTCGGCAGCGGTGGGCTGGAACCGCCCGTCTTCCGGGGTGACCACGACGGGGACACCATACGCCATTTTGATCATCTCGGGATAGGAAACCCAGTACGGGGCCGAAATAACCACTTCATCCTGTGGATTCAGAATGGACTGGAACAGAACGGCCAGGGACTGTTTGGCACCACCGGAGGCAATGATCTGATCCGGCCGCATGACCCGTTCATAATTGTCTTCCATGTACCGGATGATGGCCTGTTTCAGGGCCGGTGTTCCGTCTGTTGGAGTGTAGTGAACATCTGCGTCGTTCAATTTGGCTGCAGCTGAGCGGATGGCATCGAAGGGGGTCTTGCTCTTGGGCTCCCCGATACCCAGGTGAATGACCGGTTCTCCCCGGTCCCGCATCCGCCGCGCCTGTTCGTTCAGTCGCATGGTAGGCGACTCAATCAGGGATCGCGCCATCAGGCCGATACTCATGGGTTGTTTTCCTCCTGAGAAATTGACCCGGTGTCTTCTGGTGGGCCGGGTCGGTTGATCAAATGGTATGAAGCCCGCCTCGCTCCGTTGAATGCTTACGGTTATAACGTAAAAGATATAGACTGTCAAACGCATGTTACCGAACGGTCGGGGTGGCCGGACTGTCTGTTCTTCAGGCCGGATTTGTACTTGACATTTGGTTTCTGTAATTCTTTAATTTCAGTATGGAAACCATACTGTTGGCAACCAGCGCGGCACTTTGCGCCATTCTGGTTCTCGTATTGATCATGGTTCGCGGGAAACTGCGCTCATACCGGGTGGATGCCAAGCGTCACAAGGAATACCTTGAGATGTTCATCCACGATATGAAGAATCCCCTTTCGGTGGCCAAGAGTTCGCTGGAGCTGCTGGAAGACCCGGATATGGCCGAATCTCTGACTGTGTTTGAGCATAAAAAATATATTTCCAGTTCACTGGACTCCATCAACCGGGTGTTTGCCATGGTACTGAACGCGCTGGACGTGGCCAAGTATGGCGGCGAGGGATTGTCCATCAACCGCGAGCCGGTGGATGTCCCCCTGCTGATTGAGGAAACCAAGCGGGAATTCCAGGTTCGCCTTCAGATGGAGCGCAAAGAAATCCTCTTTTATCCGCCGGAGACATTTGACACCGTTATGATTGACCGGGACTTGATCAAGCGGGTACTGGAGAACATTATCGCCAATTCCCTCCGCCATACTGCGGAAGGGAAAGGTCGAGTGGAAATTTCCCTCTCACAGGACCTGCAGGAAA
Source organism: Acidobacteriota bacterium (assembly GCA_036736005.1). GTDB lineage: Bacteria > Acidobacteriota > Holophagae > Thermotomaculales > Thermotomaculaceae > DAINNF01. Next base: position 15,594 of record DAINNF010000012.1, on the reverse strand, counting down.
AATTGTTTGAAATCAAGATCATCGATAACGGGGAAGGGATTGAAGAGACCGACCTGGAGAAGATTTTCCAGGCCTTCATTCAACTGAACCCCGAAAAACGAAAGAACCGGATGGACACCGGCATCGGTCTGACATTCTGTAAGCTGGCCGTGGACCAGCACGGTGGAACCATCCACGTCAACTCAAAGAAAAATGTTGGAACGGTGTTCGCCATCAGCCTCCCCATGGGTGAACTCCGTGGTTGACAATATCCCGTTTCAGAATGAAGACGATCTCCGGAAGTGTGTTCATTGCGGCATTACGGAAGAGGAAACCACTACACTGGATAAATGTCCCATGTGTTTTGCCATTTTCTGCGGGGAATGCGGGTACAATTTTGGTGGCCGGTATTTCTGTTCCAAGGTATGCGCCGAGTATTTCTACTTCGGGGAAGGGGACGAAGAAATCTGATCGGACGGTTACCCGCCGAACCGGTTGGTTCCGATATTCAGATCCTGCATAACTGATTTCCACGACTCCAGTTCTTCGCGGACAAAATAGATGCTTCCCTGGATGGTCTCTGTCCGAAACGGCAGAGAGAGCATGTCCTGCCGTTTCAATGCCGTTACCGGTATCCCGGCATACGCCATACCGTCTTTCAGTGAAATTACATCAAACATGTCCATCCGGGTATCCTTGCGGAATTCAAACCGCCGGCACACTGTTTCCACGGTGATGCGTTTGTTGAAATTAAACGCTTTCTGGAGATAGACCCTGTAATCGTCCTTTCCCATCTGATAACGGCACTGTGCCTTTCCGATCAGGGCGTGTACGTTTCCGTAATTCTGTTTCAGAATGATGTCGCAGAGGGCCTCTCCCTGCTCGTAACGCTTATGATAGACCGCAATACCGGCCATGGCGGCGGTGGTTTCTTCCCGGCAGCCCGGATTGTGGACGGGCCAGTCCAGCCAGGGCAGTACTTTGTCCGTCAGGTCCCGGGCGGCGCAATAGTGGACATACCGGTCCATCAATGCCGGTTCCGGTGCATGACCCAGCAGTTTGTCAAACAGCAGAAAGACGAATTTGGGTTTTCCTTCTCCCAGCAGTTGAATCAGAAGGCGGTTCAGTCGCGCCACTTTCCGGTCCTGTTTCTGGTACAGGGTGCTGAGATCTTCACCGGAGTCCTCCACGAGAGCCAGCAGCAGGTTGACTTCTTCCGGTGGCGGATTGCCGGTGGCACGACAGTTCATGGCTTCATGGAACATGGCAACCAGGTGAGTGCGCATACGGGGGGAAAAGGATGCGGATTCGGGCACTTGCCGGGTCAGTTCCGTCATCATGGATTCCGGTTCCTGGAGTTGGAGCCGGACCTCACGAATCGGGAGCGTCAGGTGGATGAACAGGAGGAGTGAAATGTGGTTTTCTGCTGCTGAAAACGAGGAAACAGCGGCCAGTTCTTTCATGCGGCCTCCTCGATGATACCCCCGCCGATGACCCGGTCACCACTGTAGGCGGCCAGAATCTGGCCGGGTGCAATCCCCGCAACGGGATCCCGGAATGTGAACATGTATCTGTCACCATGCATTTCGGAAACGGTCTGAACCGGTAACGGTTCCTGGTTGTACCGGATGGCCGCCTGAATATCTCCTTCGAAAGGGGACAGACGATTGAACGAACGAACCCGTACGGTCCGCTTTTCCAGATATTCCCGTTCTCCGACAAAAACAACGCGGTTTTTTCCATCCAGCTCCACCACATACAGCGGCTGTGACCAGGAAATCCCCAGGCCACGTCGCTGACCGATCGTATACCGGGAAAGCCCGTCATGGGTACCCAGAATACGACCGTTTACGTGTTTGATAAAGCCGCCCTGTTCCATCAGGTGTTCTGCCACAAACTCAGCGGGAGACCGTCCACCGGTGAAACACAGTTCCTGGCTTTCCTTTTTGGCCGCTACAGGGAGACTCAGATCCTGTGCAAGTCGCCGGGTCTGTTCTTTGTCCATATCTCCCAGCGGAAACATCAGTTGCCGGATATGTTCCGGCTTGACCATGGACAGGAAATAAGACTGATCTTTTGCATAGTCCCGCCCGCGGTAGAGTGTGTCGTCAACGATGCGGCAGTAATGGCCGGTTGCCAGCCGTTCACATCCGTATGCCGGCAGAATGGAGACCAGGTGTCCGACCTTGAGGAACCGGTTGCAGCGTCCGCATGGATTGGGTGTCGTGCCAAGACGGTAACCGTCAATGAAAGGTTGAATGATTTTGCGGTCAAATTCACGGGACAGATCCAGCGTGATATGATCAATCCCCATCGCATTGCAGACCGACCGTGCGTCCATGGTGTCCTGTGCATCACAGCATACCTTCAGGTTGCACCGGGCCACGGTTACATCCGGATGAAATACCAGCGTGATTCCCGTGACGTCATGCCCCTGCTCCTGTAACAGATGCGCGGCGACACATGAATCCACACCGCCACTCATTGCCAGCAGTACCTTCATCCGTCCTTTTCCTCTTTCTTGGCCCTGTTCCAGAGATCTTCCAGTTCTTCGGACGTGGTATTGTGCAGATCGGTTCGGGCTTCCATCCATGCAAACCGCCGTTCAAATTTGCGGTTGGACTGGCGAAGCGCATCTTCCGGGTCGATACCATGTTTCCGGGCAAAGTTGGCGATGGTAAACAGGAGATCTCCCAACTCCTCCCGCAGTTTGTCGGGGTTTCCTTCCGCCTCCGCTTCCTTGACTTCGTTCCATTCTTCCCTGATTTTTTCTTCCACTTCACCCGGTGTCTCCCAATCGAACCCGATGCGTCCCGTTTTGACACCGATCTGATAGGCGGTTTGAAGTGACGGAAGATGCGCGGGAATCCCGGACAGGAAACCCTTCTTCGGTGCGTCACCGTTTTCCCGTTCCGCCGACTTGATTTTTTCCCAGTTTTCCAGTACTTCTTCCTGGTTCCGGACCTCTTCTGATCCGAACACGTGAGGGTGTCGGCGAATCATCTTTTCATTGATCCGGTTCAGAACATCCTCAATCGAGAACAGTCCCTTTTCTGCGGCAATCTGTGCCATGAAGACAATCTGAAGCTGCAGGTCCCCAAGTTCACCGCAAAGGGCATCGTAATCCTTGTCGTCCACGGTTTCCAGGAGTTCGTAGCATTCTTCCACGACGAATGTTTTCAAAGACGCAAACGTCTGTTCCCGGTCCCACGGGCAGCCGTTTTCACTGCGAAGTTGAGCCATGATGTCAACCAGCTTACGGAATGCGTCCGTTGTGTTCTTCACGTACTCTCCCTCACCACAAATTCAACGGACCCTTGATGCGATAGCCGAATACATAGGTTCGACCCGGCATCGGAATGCCCGGCAACGTTTCGTACATGTCATCCAGCGCATTCTGGATCTTCAGATAGAAGCCGGTACCGAAAAAGGTCATGTCCAGTATGGATGCGTTACCCAGATTGGGAATATCCAGATACTGGTAGGTGAACGAACCTTCCCGGCCATGATATCGCACGACCCATCGGTTTTTCGGGGTGTAATAGTAGTACTTGGTTTCCAGATTCAGGTCGCTGTCCCGGCTCACCATCTGGTATCCGAGACTCACCTGTCTGTACCGTGCCTTCATTTCCAGACCCCAGACCGAGGCGGAACCGATATTTTCCGCATGCCAGACCGTTCCTCTTCGGACCCAGTCGATGAGTCCGGATTCGTCCCGATAAAACAGCGTGGCACTGATCATGCGCCAGTTGGCGCTCAAGTCGACATTCCAGGCCGTTTCCGCCTGCAGTTCCGGATTTCCTTCATTCACGGGAGAAGAGTAGTACAGTTCGGTATAGTCCGGGAGTCGTACCGAACGGGACGCCTCCATTGCAAGTCCGACCGATCCCAGGTTTCCGTAAACGCCCATGAAGGGCAGCCATTCGGTGTCCCCCCGGGTTGCGAGGGACAACGTAAGGCCTGGTCGGAACGACCATCCACCGGCGTTGATCAGATAGGCCGCCTTGACGGTACCTTCCTGATCCGTGTGCGTGTAGGGCAGATCTTCCGGATCCATGTCCGGGGTCTTCAAACTGTTGCTTTCCAGCCGGTTGGCGGCTGCATGAACCGAAAAGGAGAGCTGTCCCCACTGAAACTCCCGGGAAACTCCCGACCGATAGGTGGTATGGTCATTCCGGTAAGCATCGGGGTCGTCCCGGACGAGAAAAAACGTGTCGTCGTGCTTCACCGTGTAAAACGTGATTCCTTTCCAGCTGGCTGCCGCCAGGGCAGTCTGCGTTTTTTCGTAAGAATTGTAGGGGGAATAAAAATCCTGTGCGCCAAAGTGTTTCTGATTGAATGCCGTAAACACCTTGACGCCTCCCTGCAACATGCCTTGCCAGGTCAGGTTCGCGGTATGAAAATCGGTGTTTTCCCGATAGCCGGAAGAGCCTTCCAGCAGATAAGACAGTCCACTGTCGGCGGCATAGACGTGGTAATAGTTGTCCGATCCGTATGCGATATTGTACCGTTCCGCCTGGTTATCCAGCGTGTTCAGTTCGACCTGTCCACTGAAAGCGTAAGGATTGTCCACGCCCGAGCTGGCGGAATGAACAGAAAAGGTAGCCAGATCCTCCGGCGCAACCGGCAGGTCAAAATTATGATGATGGGTTTGAATATTATTCATGGGAATCCCGTTCAGCATGACCCCGACCTGGTTCCCTCGCGCACCCCGATACGTGATGTCGGACTGAACGCCATAAGGGCCACGGGTGTTCAGGGACAGGGAGGGGAACATGGCAAATGTATCCTGGTGGCTCAGTAGCGTGTACGCTTCTACGGCTTCCTGGCTGATGGTGTCGGTCTGCTCCACGGCACCGTCCCGGGCTGTCACCGTTACTTCCGCATGGACCTGGGGAGATGTTCCCAGCAGCAGCAGTTGAAGCAGATATGATGCGAACATGCGTAATCCCTCCTGGTCGATTCACCGGCGCGCGGCCCGGTTTCCCTCACGGGCATTTCCCGGATGGTCGCACCCGGGGCTTACTATAACACGGGTATAGACGTTTCCGGAGGGAAGAAAAGGCTCAATCAACAAAGAAAAATCAGAAGTTGTCCGACTTCTGGTAATAACAGGCATCTTCAGGGGAAGGCGGATTGGTCCTGGCGTTTTCTTTTACCCAGGCGGCAAGCTGGGAGCCCAGGCCTGAAAAATGCTGCCAGGTGCTGATCGGCAGCGATCGGGCAACCCGGCTGCCGATGCCCATGGACATCCGGTCCGTACCGTTGGCATTCTTAACCGAGATGGAAGCCACCTCCAGCGAATAGTCCGCATTGCCATAACAGGCGGCAAAAAAGCGGGCGAACCCATCCAGGTATTCACCGGGTCGTTGTCCATCCTCCGAAAGAACGGCGGTAACACGGTACTGCTGTTCGGTTCTCAGATACTTGATGTCAAGCGAATAACGGAAATCTTTCAGGGACTCCGAGATATCACGGTTCAGTGAGTCGGCTGTTACAATTCTCGGGGATACGGTCTGGGCCACGGCCGGTGCACGGGGGGTCGGTTCCTGTTGTTCCCGTTGAGCCGGCTGAGTCGGGGTTTCCTGTTTCGGGACCGGCATTCGGACATTGGTATCATCACGTTCCGCTTTGGGACGGGGCCGGTTGTCACTGAGCAGGTAGAACAGTGCTGCAATGACGGCCAGCAACGCAACGGCCCAGAAGATCTTCTCAACCAGCGTCGGCCCTTTTTTCCGGAACGCAGTAAAGGGTTCACCGCAGGAAGGACAGAAGCGGGTTGTTTCATCCGTTATTCGTGCACCGCATTTTCTGCAGAACATCAATTGCCTCCCAGCCGGTCAACATAGGTGGATAGGAAGGGCAGATCCAGGTGTGGATTGGCGTGTTTTTCCGCAATCAACCAGATAATTGCGATCACGTAGGACAGCCAGACCAGAATCAGAAGCGTTTGAAACAGAATACCCAGAATCGGAATCCCGGTCATCAGGCGTAACACCAGCAAAAGCAGGGTGAACAGAATGAAAACGGCAGTCCCTTCCCGTACGTTCCGCTTTCGTCCCTCTTCAAATTGCTCGTATACAGGCCATAACAGGAGTACGAGAGGACCGCAGAAACATAGAATCAGAAATGATACAGGTATTGGGCGTTGCTCTGTCATGTCGTATCCTGTTGACTTGATAGACCCACTATAGAACGAATCTGCTGAAATGTAAAGGAAAAGGGTCGTTTCCGACAGGCGGTTTTCCCTGAACAACGCTGCTTTCGATATGGTGATCCCGTCGGCTCTGTATCAATAATGGTCGCGGGAAACGGTAATCGGAAATTCCACATGCCCCTGAACCACATCATTCAGTGTGACAATGTCCACGGAACGGTATTCTTTCCACTGATTGGTGTCGGGGACATGAACGCCCTGCATACGGACCGTTTCCGTAATGGACCCCGGCAGGGATGACTGGACCGTTTCCCCCATGAACAGGGCATCCGTTCGTTCGGCAATGCCGGTATACACCTTGTTGTTCTTGAGGAAACCGTTGACCATTCGTATGAATCCGTCCAGGCTTTCAATCCGGCGTTTCAGTACCTTGGATTCTCTACTCATGATGGAGAAACCATCCCCCGCCTCAATGGTGTATTCCCCGTCGGGCAGGTTCTCAGGAATATTCAGCGTTACGTTCTTGATGAACATTTCTCGCTGGTAGGGCTTGATAAAAAGCTGGAGATGAACGGTGCCACCGGGCCGCACGCGGGTCCGGTCCGCTTTCACCTTCATCAGTTGGGCCATACGCAGCGTTTCGGTATAGTTGAGGCTCAACGTGATGCCGGTAACGGTGACGCGGTCATAGGGGTTCTGCATGACCGATTGAAGCAGTGAACCGATCTGAGCTGTCATGGCGCCGGTAGATACGTCGGGAACCAGTGCTTCCAGTTTCAAAGGCGGATGTCCGTCTATGTCGATCCGTCCCTTCACGTTGAACGTGTTGAATCCGACCTGTACACAAAGAGAGGTGAACAGCGAATTCAGTGTGGCGTTTGCCAGAAAAGGTGTCAGCAGCTGATGGTCTGCCAGTTCCATCTGATAGGTGCGGGTACCACCCGGCAGGTTGACCTGGACCGTCAACGGGATCATGCGGGCCTTCCGTCCCGTGATGCCGTATATGCCGGCATTCCGGTCCTCGACAACGGCCCCTACCTCAGGACCGATGGCGCCGATCTTGTTGGAAATACGGTAGGATGGATAGGTTGCGAGGACGGTGGCGGTGTGCATGGGTAATGAGACAGACCCCAGACCGAACATGGGATGGCCGAATGCGAGGATATTGGTCCCGTCCACTTCGGTGACTGTTCCCAGTCCGAACAGGTTCAGATCGCCTCTCACCAGTCCCACGGCAACGGCCCCTCCCGGCTGAAGAGATTTGGGCGCATCCGCATCCTGTCCCGAAGCGGCGGCTGCGGTGTAGCGGAACGGAAGATCCCGGAACCCGGTTGTCATGAACAGATTTCCGTCCATGTGCTCCTGAAGCAGATCGGGCAGAAGGGAACGACTGTCCGGATTCAGTATCTTGTTCAGATCCGGGAGTTTTTCAAAGCGGATCTGCTGTTCATTTCGGGAAGTACCATACAACTGAATAATGTTTCGCATGGCCTCAATCGGTGTCAGGCCTCCGATCGGTTTTTTCCCGAATTCCCAGCCGAACGCCACGGCCCCTGCCAGCTTGCCGTCAAAATACACCGGGGATCCGCTCATACCGGCCACGATGCCATTTTCGTCAACGGCGGGTCCTTCGCATTGAATCAGGACACGGTTTTCACCGGGCGCCTGGTCTTTCAGCAGTCCCAGTACTTCGACCTGAAAACTCTCGATTTTCGTTCCCTTGAAAACCGACCGTCCCTCGCCTTTCATCCCTTTTCGCAGGTTGTCGGAAGAAATCATGTCGGTGGCCATTCCGGTAAAGACCCAGGTCAGGATAATCAGGATCGTGATTCGTTTCATGGTTGTCTGTCTCCTGTGATGATGGTCAGTGCGTCGGGTATCAACTCAATTTTAGCCCGGCCGGTTACGGTCATGCGAATCCCATCCACGTGTGCAGGGACACTGTTGTCTTTTAAGTCCAGTTCCACTTCCCGTGCCCGGAAAAAACGAAACGACGGATCATTCAGGTGTTTCTGTCGGGTGACCAGCCAGAGAAGCCGGGGTCGCTTCCACCGTTTGGTGACCGGTACCACCAGTACGTCCATCAATCCATCTCCCAGCTCCGCGTCCGGCGTGATGTAAAAACCGCCACCGTATGCTTTCCCGATGGATGCGACAAACATAAAGATAGGGTCATTCATCCGTTCCCGGCCGTCTGAATGGAGGGTGGCATCAAATTCCCGGTAGGTGAAGATGTGACGCACCACCCCTGCCTGATACGGATTGCTGAAACGGTTGACCTTTTCAGCGGTGACGACCACCGCACCGTCAAATCCGATTCCGAGGTTATTGAAAAAGTACCGACCGTTGATCCGGCCGCAGTCGGAACGGATGGTTTTGAACCGGTTATCCAGGATCAACTGGAATGCCTTTTCCGGGTCGCTCGGGATGGAGATGGACCGGACGAAGTCGTTTCCGCAACCGAGGGGTACAATCCCGAACTGGACGCCGTCTGCACCCGCCAGGGCGGTTCCTACTTCATTGATGGTGCCGTCACCGCCACAGGCGACGACTGTCTTGATCCCCATCTGGATCAATTCGGTAGCCAGTTTGGTTGCATGACCGGGGTGTTCACTCTCCAGCCAGACAAATTCCCTTCCGGATATGCAGGCCTGGTTTTCCAGTCGGTCCCGCCAGCGGCCGCATTTCCCCCGTCCGGCTATGGGATTGAGGATGATGCCAAGACGGTCCGGCTTCCTGTTCATGTCACATGCGCTCCGGCAGGGACATGCCCATCAGGCTCGCGCCGGCATTCAGCGTGGCGGCGGTCATCCGTACCAGTGCTTTCCGGAATGCAGACACATCCGGGTCCTCACCAACCACCCGGCAGTTATGGTAGAAACTGTGGAACTGACGCGTCAGCTCCAGCAGATACTGAGCCAGGAAATGGCTTTTCCGGTGTCGGCGGCACAGGTCCAGAACGTCTTCCAGCTGGGCCAGTTTCTGTACCAGAACTCCTTCATCAAGATGGGTGATGGCGGCCGTTTCCGGCAGCGTGTCCGAAATATCACCCGCCTTGTCCAGGATGCCCCGGCATCTGACATAGGAGTAGGCAATGTAGGGGCCGGAGTCCCCGTCCAGATTCAACACCTCGTCCCAGCTGAACTGGATATCTTTGACCCGGTCATTTTTCAGATCGTTGAAGATAATGGCGCTGGTCCCCAACGCTTCGGCTGTCTGCCGGACCTGTTCGTCTGTCAGATCCGGGTTCTTTTCGGCCATAATGGCCTGCACACGTGAAACCGCTTCATCCAGCACCTCTTCCAGGAAAATAACCTTTCCCTTTCGGGTGGACATTTTGCCGTCCTTGAAGCGGTAGAGGCCGAATGGTACGTGTTCCATCCGCTCCGCCCAGTCGCATCCCGCCAGTTCCAGCACCTTGAAGAACTGACGGAAATGGAGTGCCTGTTCCGCTCCCACCACGTAGAGGGCCACGTCAAAACCGAATGTCTGCTGTCGGTATACCGCTGCAGCGATGTCCCGGGTGGCGTACAGCGATGCGCCGTCCGATTTCTGAATGAGGCAGGGGGGCATATCGTGGTCTTCCAGGTCGACGATGATCGCGTTCTGGGACTCGACCAGGAGGCCTTTCCCCTTCAGCATGTTCACGATGTCCGTCAGCTGCTCCCGGTAGAATGCTTCTCCCAGGACTTTGTCGAACCGGACATGGAGACGGTCGTAGGTGTGGTTGAATTCTTTCAGGGACAGCTCACGGAACCGGTTCCACAGTGCCGTTTCTTTCACCTCACCATTTTCCAGACGCCTGAACGCCTCTCGGCCGGCATCTTCCAGCGCCTGATCCGCTTCCGCTTCTTCATGGAACCGGACATACAGATCCAGCAGATGGCGGACGGGGTCGGTTGCCAGCTGATGTTCATCGCCCCAATTCCGGAAAGCGACAATCAGTTTTCCGAACTGGGTTCCCCAGTCCCCGATATGGTTGACAGCCACAACTTCGGCACCGGCGGCCCTGAACAGGTTCTGCAGAAAATTGCCGATTACCGTGCTGCGCAGGTGACCAATGCTGAACGGTTTGGCAATGTTGGGAGAAGAGAATTCAACCAGCACCGTTTCACCGGAATGTGTTTGCGTGTGGAAGAATTGATCCCCTTTATTCATATAGCGGTCCCATAGCACGCTGAACATCGCGGTTTTGTCCAGGTGAATGTTCAGATATCCGCCCACGGTTTCAACCCGCTCGATTCCCTCAAGCCCCTCCAGCAGGGGTTGAAGCTCGGCTGCGATAGCCGGTGGCGCCATTTTCAAGTGACGGGCAAAGGGAAAACACGGGAGAGCGATATCTCCGAAGGATTCCCGTTCGGGGCGTTTGAACAGGTCGGTAACCGGTGCTTCCGTTTCAGGTACACCCCGTTCCTGCAGGTGATGACGGATCCGTTCGGCGATCTGCTGCTTCAACAGTTTCATTTTCAGCCTCCGAGGTGTGCGGTGGAATTGGCCAGTACGAGTTTTGGGGGGTAAGGATATCGGATATCAAAACAGCTGATGCAGCCGTTCATCTGGTCAAACCGGAAAGCGCGATCCGGTCCGATGTCCAGGAGATGACAGATCAGGGCGCGATTGACCGCTCCATGGGCGACAATCACAATCACGTCTTCAGCGTCCCGGTGTTGCGCGAGAATTGTATCCAGCGGGTCCCGAACCCGTTCGTAGACCTGTCCCAATGATTCCCCATCAGGAGCCGGCACATTCGGGTCGGTGAGCCATTTCTGCAGCAGGTCTCCGTCATGCTGGAGAATGTCGTCGAACGCAGACCCTTCCCAGCGACCACAGTCCACTTCATGGAATTCCGGTACCGTCCGGACAGTTACGCCCATCGCTTCCGCCAGCGGGGCGGCTGTCTGCGCAGCCCGCTGCATGGGGCTGGCATATACCGCTGTCACCGTTTCCCCGGACAGCGCCTGTGCGATGGCACGTGCCTGTTGGTGCCCAATTTCATTCAGCGGATGGTCGGTTGTACCCTGAAAGAGCCGGCTGTGGTTGGCCATGGTCTGGCCATGCCGGATGACGAAAAGGCGCATTAAAGAACGGATTCCCTGATCCACTCCAGAAATTCCGGCTTGCCTTTATCCATGGGAAAGGACAGAATCTCCGGAATTTCATAGTTGTGGAGTGCGGTAATGGTCTTTTCAATTTCGTCGTAGTTGTTTACGGTGGACTTGATGATCAGGAGATATTCTTCGTCATCCCAGACCTTGCCCTTGAACCGGTAAATGGAGCGGATCGCAGGCACCATGTTGACACAGGCGGCAATTTCCTTATAGACCAGGGCGTTGGCAATGGTCAGGGCTTGTTCTTCCGAGCCGACGGTGGTCATTACCAGGATATATTCCAGTTGTTTCCTGCCTTTCTTGGTTGCGTCCATACGTCCCCTCCGTCATCTGCAATATCCCACCGAATTGTACCCGCCGGGCCCGGATGCGTCAAGATGGGAGTATACAGCCGGATATTGTGACCCGGGCTTCATGTTGCAACTGAAATGTCCCCCTGATAGGATGAATTCCACAAACCGATTGAAAAATGCGGATTGAAGAAAGGGATCGTGCATCATGGAATTGTCACAAGCGATTCATATGCTGGGCCATCTGTTGGGCCGGGTTATTACCGAACAGGAGTCGCCCGCCATGTTTGATCTGGAAGAACGGGTCCGCAGGGCGGCCAAAGATCGCCGAAGCGGTGAACCGGAAGCAGATGAAATCCTGCGTGAAACCATGTCTGTTCTTTCTCCTGACCAGACCCGGTCCATTGCCATGGCGTTTACCCTTTATTTTGATCTGGTCAATCTGGCGGAAGAACAGTACCGGATGGCGCGTGTCCGGACCCGGAGGGAAGAGTGTTATCCCGATCCCATTCCGGAATCCGTCGGTTGGGCGATTGCCCGACTGAAACAAGAGGGCGTGGATGCAAAGCGAATGGCATCCCTGCTCTCTTCACTTGAGGTGGAACTGGTGTTGACGGCACATCCGACTGAAGCGAAACGGCGATCCGTTCTGTCCCGGTTGCGGGAGATCGGGCGATTGCTTCGGTTATACGGCCGTGCGGGGAAACGGGAACAGTCGGCCATCCATTCCCGGCTGCATGCGGAAATAACCACGCTGTGGTTGATGAGCCGATCCCGGACCATGCGCCCGGAAGTGGTGGATGAAGTCAGGACAGGCCTGTATTTCATAGACAGTGTGTTCTGGGACGTATTGCCGGATCTGTATGCCGACCTGGAGCATGCGCTGGGAATGATGTATCCCGGTCATGATATCGCGCCTCAACGACCCTGGCTGCGTCTTGGGTCATGGATGGGAGGTGACCGGGACGGGAATCCCAATGTCACAACGGATGTGACGGCGGAAACGCTTCGGCTGCATCGCGGTCTGGCGGTCCGTCGGTATCAGACTGCATTTCACGATCTGTCCAGACAACTGCCGGTCAGTTGCAAACGGCGGCAGCCCGTGGGCGGTTTGCGGGATTGGTTACAGGATCTTCCGCAGCCATTGCCGGAGCACATCCATTACCTCGTGGAACGGTACCCGGATGAATGTTACCGGCATGTATTGTCACTGGTGAGTACCAGACTGGAGGAGGCTTCCGGCGAAAATATGCTGGAACGGCTCTTCTCGGATCATGCGCACCGGCCAAAGGTCGAAGAGTCGGAACTGGAATCCATACTGGACCTGGTACAACAGAGCATGCCGCCTGCAATTGCGAATGACCGGATACATGAATTGAGACAACAATTGCGGATTTTCGGTCTTCAGGGGGCACGACTGGATATCCGCCAGGATTCCGGCCCGCTGAACGCAACAGTGGGAAACATCCTGCGATTGACCGGACACTGTGACAGGTGGGAAGAACTTACGGATGCGGAAAGGACCGAATGGATCATGACCGCCATGGATCAGGAGCAACCGGATGAAGAGGTTGTCAGACGGTTGGATGATACAGGTATGGAAACTGTCCGGCTGTTCAGGCTGATCGGGCGGGTGACGCGCGTATACGGGTCCCGCCTGCTGGGACCATTCATTATCTCCATGACCCGCGGTCCCGGCGACGTGCTGGCCGTCCTGTTGCTGGCGCGGTGGTTTGCAGAGGCGGATGAGCTGGATATCGTTCCGCTCTTTGAAACCGTTGGCGACCTGGAACGGGCTCCCCGTACGCTGAACGGGCTGTTTGCCAATGCTGCTTATCGGGAACACCTGGTCAAGCGGCGGAAGGAGCAGACGGTCATGATCGGTTATTCGGACAGCAACAAGGACGGGGGTTATGTGTCGGCCAACTGGGCGCTCTACCAGGCCCAGGAAGCAATCGCTGCAGTATGTGACGAAAACGACGTCCGTCTGACACTCTTTCACGGCCGGGGTGGTTCCGTAGCCCGGGGAGGCGGTCCTGCCCATCGGGCCATTGTCAGTCAACCCCATGGTACCGTCCGTGGCCGGTTCCGGGTCACGGAACAGGGAGAGACCATCGCGTCCCGCTATTCGGAAACCGACCTGGCCCACCGGCACCTGGAGCAGATTGTCAGTGCCGTACTGTTGACATCCACCGACCTCCGGCGCCAACCCATTCCAAACGAATGGCGGGAAGCAGCCGACCGGATGGCGGGAGCGGCCCGTACCGCATACCGCACACTGGTATACGAGTCGCCCGGTTTCATGGCGTTCTGGCAGGCAGTAACCCCGCTGGATGAAATCACCAGGCTGCATATCAGTTCGCGGCCGGCAAGCCGGGGGTCCGGCGGTTCACCGGAGGTAACCCGCATCCGTGCCATCCCTTGGGTGTTTTCCTGGATGCAGAGCCGTTTCAACCTGCCGGGATGGTATGGACTGGGTACTGCGTTGAACGCGGGAGTCCCGACGGAAACCCTGCAGGCAATGTATCGGGAATGGCCGTTCTTCCGGGCCTTGCTGGATAACGCTGAAATGTCGCTGTTAAAGGCGGACATGGATATCGCGGCCCGCTATGTTGAGCTGGAAATTGACCGGGGGCGGGGAGAACGGTTCTTTTCTGAAATACGGACCGAATACGAAAAATCCAGGGCCGGCGTTCTGGCGGTGAGCGGTCATCAGCAACTGATGGACAGCGATCCCGATCTTCAGCATGCCATCCGGATGCGAAATCCCTACGTGGATCCGCTGAATTACCTGCAGGTGGAACTATTGAAACGGTTGCGGGAGCCGGAATCCCGAACCGAGAGTGAAATGGAACATCTGCAGGAGGCCATGACGGTCACCATCAACGGCATTGCCGCAGGTCTTCGCAACACCGGTTGAAAAAAGTCTTTCCCGCAAATTGAAAATAAGAAAAGGAAAATCAGAAAAGAGCAATGTTTTTCTGTCAAAATGAAAAATATATTAGACAAAATGCAAAATATATCGTACAAATAGAGTGTGGCCACAAATACTCAACTTGGGGGGAAAGGATGAAATTGAAACTGGCCCGGGTGGCAAAAGACCTGTCCCAGCAGGAGCTGGCGGATCGGGTGGGTGCAACCCGGCAGACCATCGGCCTTATTGAAAAAGGGAAGTACAATCCGAGTCTGAATCTCTGCATCCGGATTGCCCGGGAGCTGGACAAGACACTGGACGATCTATTCTGGGAGGATGAACATGAAGAAAAATAACCTGTTTCAGGATGAAAGATTCAAAGATATTTTCAAGACGCTCTGTACACGGTTCTACATCATTACCATGTTATTTGTCTGGGGGGACATTATGTACCGGTCCATGATTCTGAAGCAGCCCCCCAGTCAGTTTGAGGATTTGAACATCATCATGACACTGAATGTGTTGCTCTTTCTGCCATCGGTTTTCTATTACAGCGGTTTGTCGTTCAAGAAGCTGAAGCCCGGATCACTGGTGCTCATTTACCTGTTGATGGTGGTGTTGGGGACCGTTGTTACCATTTTCAAGTACCGGATATATGATACGGCCTTTATTCTGGGCAAGACCATGATCATTGCGGCCATTTGTGCCATTATCGTCAGTGTGTATGTGTTCTTTGCCTGGTTCGGGTACCGCCGGATCGAAAAAGAAATTGAATCGGATGATTGAGTGAGATTTCAGGAGAGGGACAGGCTATGTCGGAAACATCCCCCTTTACGAGTGCGGGCCGGTTTGTTAGAATACCGTCGTGTTCTCAACAAAACCAAATTTATCTGGGGGAGTGTCCATGAAACTGCTTAGAACTTTTCTCGCTCTTTTTGTTATGGTTAGCTTTGTATTTGTGATTGGTTGCCAGAGCAAGGCTCCGGAAGCCGCCAAAGCGGAACCGGAAAAAGTGGAACAGCCGGCACCGGCTGCTGAACAGCCTGCAACGGTTGAAGAAGGTCAGGAAGGCGAAATGCAGGAGGGCGTTGAAGAGCCTGCAACCGAAGAGCCTGCTCCTGCGGAACCGCAGACTGAAGAACCGGC
>DAINNF010000011.1:0-36173 GCA_036736005.1 Acidobacteriota bacterium | reverse complement strand
CCATTCAGAAGTAATCCGGCCGACTGATAAATATCCCGGTCTTCCCGCACCTGGGTAAAGGCCTCCATACCGATCAAAGCCGGTGCCTTTGTTGCACCGCCGGCCTCGATCTGTCCCCACCAGTGGTCCGGCTCTGATGAGTCAAAGGGGTACTCCCCTCCATATATCTGGTTCACAACATCCGTATAGGCGGAAGTGCCGACAATTCCGAATGACGGAACGGCAACAGGATCTCCACCCTGCGGTGTATATGTGACGTCAATATCCTGTGATCCCGGGTTGGCCAGACCGACATATGTGTTCCACTGCCAGGTCTGTTCCGCGACATGTGGAACATAGAGGGAGCTTGCAAGGGAATCGGTTCCGGGGACGGCATCGGCATAAAGGACTTCACCGTCCATGGTAAGTGTACGATATTCACCGAAAGCCTCAACCGTGCGGTTCGACATCACCATCGCCCAGCCGTAATCATCCGGATCCAGATTGGTGTTGGCCCGAACCCGGATCCAACCCCGTCCTTCCAGTTGGTAGATACGCGGCGTCTGAACAATGCTGCCGTTCCGGTTGAAGAAATAGACCACCACGTCCGCGGGAGATTCCGAGGTGTTGACGACATAGATATCCGTGTCCACCTCTCCCTGGCGGTCAACCTGCGTACTGGTGTAAGGGATGTATCGCTTAATCCCGTAGGAAGGCAAATCAGGGTTCGAGGTCCGGTTGGTCGGATCCGTACCGTATGTGTTCACCTCTTCATCATCTGTGTAGCCATCCCCATCGCTGTCCATCGTAAAGATGTCGGTACCCATGAACCGTTCTTCCGACTTGGTCAGCCCGTCCCCGTCCGTATCTGAACTGCTGTCGTAACTGGAAATGTCCGATTCAAACCGTCCAAAATACGGGAACTGGTACTCGTTACCGTAATTATCGTAGAACAATACATATCCCTGAGCATCCGAGGCCACCTCAGAAGCATAATTCAGGGTCAGCCCCAATGTCTCTTGGCCACCCGCAGGAATCTCGATGATATCGGTCGATGCCAGGGAAGCACTGACCAGTTCGTTATCCAGAATCGGCATCAGGGCGGGCTTCAGCCATACCGTCTGATCCGAGACATTCTGAATCGGTATCTGGAAACCAACAGCGCCGTTCTTCGCAGCCAGATCCACATCACCAAAACTATGATTGTTGGACGGAAAAATGATCCGGGCATTGCCCGCGCGCACCATGTTGACCCGGCCGCCACCCTGGAAAACAGGAGATGCATAACCGGTGTGATAATGGAGTCCGTCCATCCCTTTGACCGTCTGATGGTAGTTCTGGGTAAAGTCTCCCGTGTTGCTCAACATACTCTTGACCTGGACCGGAGTAAAATCAGGGTGTAGCTGCTTGATCACCGCCGCATAACCGGCCACCAGGGGTGATGCAAAGCTCGTACCCGATGCCATAACGGTGAATCCGCTCTCATCATACATAGTCATTTCGTATCCGTCCGTCGGATGAATCAACGAATACGCGTCCTGTGTCGCCAACGTCAACTGCTGGCCCACAGCCAGCAGATCGGGCTTCAACAGCAGATCGGGCTTCGCCGGACCAAACGAGGAAAACGTTGCCTTATACCCGGAAGCGTTGGCAGCATAACGGGTGAAGGATGCATAAACGGTGAATCCGTCATCCAGCAACTGTTTGAGGTCCTGACCCTCTTCCAGGCGCATGAAGTAGCCCGGAATTGTGATCGGGTATGTCTCACAGCCGGTACCGGTGACATCCATATTGAGGATGCCACCCCCGTCCAAACCGTCAGGCGTGTGATTGTAAATAATCGCGCCCACAGCACCCGCATGCTCTGCATGATAGATCTTGGTACAGAACGAACACGTACCGCGCTTGATCAGCGCAATCTTTCCGGTCAGGTCGACACCACCGGGATAGGGATTACACCCTTCTTCGTTCACACCCAGATCGGTAATATCCACCACCTCGAACGGGCCGAATGAATCGAGCCCGATGGAAACAGCGGTATCCACGCCATAACTGAAGCCGCGCAGACTGCTCGGTACATCCGTTCCATACGAATCGATAATGCCTTTTCCGGGAATGGTGCGGCCATTTTCTGAAGCACCTACGGTGATGGCTTCCGGACGGTTACCGGGGGAACTGATGCTCTCTTCCGCCAGATCGAAGGTGCCCAGGTTTGAACCGGTCATATCGTAGCCTTCATTTCCCGCCGATATACACACGATGACCCCTGCCTCCGTGGCATTCTGAACGGCATTTGCATAGGGATCAAAACCGCCGACATCACCGCCCAGGCTGAGATTGATGACGTCCATGCCATCGTTCACAGCATCGTCCATTGCGGTAATGATTGCCGTTGAGGGCGCCCCCGTATCGCCGTTACTGGGGTCCACCCGATTAAACACCTTGTAGTTGCCCAGCCACGCGCCCGGCGCACTGCCTTTGATCACGAAAGTATAATCCCCCCACTCCGCCAGCACTTCGCGGCCCGCGGCGCAGGAAGCAGAGGCTGTTCCATGCCCATACTCGTCATCTGCACTGTTATCGTTGCCGTAATTCTTGGCGACGATCACCTTGTTGTTTGTAAATTCGGCTTCATTGTCCGGGCCGGGATCAAACCCGACCGGCAGGCTGAATCCGGTATCGTCAAACATCGGATTCCCGATATCAATCCCCATATCCAGAATCGCGATTTTCATGCCCGTGCCCATCTGGTCGGCATCCAGACCGAGTTGATGACGCAATACATGGATCCGGGAATTCCGGTCCGCTTCATCCAGTGCCATATGATAAATCCGGTCTTCATAGACCGCTTGAACACCGTCAATCTTCTTGAGCTGTTCCACAGAAGCATCATCCATGTCCAGAATCAATGCATTGATGACCGTGTTCAGCCGCCTGGTCACCGTCACATCCAGTTCAGTCTGGATGTGTTCCAGCACCTCGTCCTGCTGAGCGATCACACGCTGACGATGAGCCTGCGCCATTTTGGTCTTCAGCTTCGTCGCCATCACCTTCGCCACCGGCGGCTCACTCAGTTCAACAATATACCGTTTTTCCGCTGACCATGCACTGCTCACCAAGAGCAGTGAAACCAGCACCATCAACCGCTTCATTTCCCCTCCAGTTGTGTTGTCACCAACAGAAAATGGCGGGCCAGGCCCGCCGTTGGTTCGTTACATGGAACCCAGTGTCTGGATCAGATCCTTGCAGACCTGGGCATTGGGCCCGTCCGGCTTGAATTCCAGATATTTATTCAGATTGTCAATGCACTGCTGATTATCACCGAGTCGAAGATAGAGCATCCCCAGTTCATAATACGCATCTGCGAATTCCGGATTGATGCTGATTGCTTTCTCCAGCAGCGGCTTGGCCCCTGCATCGTCACCGGCATTGATCTTCTCCGCCGCCCGGTTATAGTATTCGCCTGCAGATACGGTTCCCCGGCTTTCTGCTTCCGCCAGGTACTTCTTGTAATTGGCGTCATCACCCTTGCGCTTGTATGTCTCCGCCAGCAACGGATAAACACTATCCATGTCGGGTTTTACTTCAAGGGCTTTCAGCAGTTCTTTCTCCGCTTTGTCCAGATCGTTCTTGACCAGGTGAATCCGACCCGCATGGAACAGGGCGGGTGCCAGCTCCGGGTCTTCCTGGATGGCTTCTTCCAGCTTGGGGAGTGCACCATCGTCGTCCCCGGCCTTGATCATGGGTACCGCTTCGTTGAATAGCACAACCGCCTTGTCTTTGCCTTTCAGCTCTCCCGTATCCTCAAGCTGGGCCATTGCCTGCTCAATGCCGCCGAGCGTGACGTCCAGTTCTTTGCGCTCACCCATCTGGGGTTTAACGACCTGTGCCATGGGCGCAAAACCTTCTTTATGAAACTCAACATCATATTCGGCAATTTTCAATAGAATCTTAGCCTGGCCCTTCTCATTTGTGACCAGCTTTTCATGATAAGATTCCAGCTTCTTGCTTTGAATGCTGATTTCCACCCCTTCAAGCGGGTTCCCCTCCATGTCCTTGACATTAAAGATCACCAGTCCTGCCGGAATCACGGCGTTGACCGTCAAGGCCACCACAAACAAGAGTACACTCAAAAATGCAGCCCGTTTCATACCCACTCCTTTCAAAAAAAACTCAAACAATTCTTCCTATTACATCGTAAATATGGGCTTCTTCAATTTCAACCGGAACGATATCTCCCATATTGGCCATTCCGTCATTGATTAAAACAACACCGTCTATTTCGGGAGCCTGCCCCATATGTCTCCCTTGAAGAAGCAGATCGGTTTCTTCTGAATATCCTTCCACCAGAACATCCATAATTCGCCCGCACAGTTCCCCGTTCAAGGATTGCGAAATCGTTTTTTGCGCTTCCATTATAACAGAACGCCGTTCCTCTTTCACCGCTTCCGGTATCGGGTCTCCCAGGTATTCGGCCCGCGTACCCTCTTCCGGTGAATAGGTAAAGACACCCAGATGATGGAACCGTGCCTCCTGAACAAATTGCAGAAGCTCTTCAACATCATCATCGCTTTCACCCGGATACCCCACAATTAGAGAAGTTCTGATAAAGCAGCCGGGGATCCGATTCCGGATACGGTCCAGTAATGCCAGATAGAAATCTCCATTCAACGGTCGCCCCATTTCTTTCAGGATGTGATTTACGCTGTGTTGCAACGGAATGTCGATGTATGGTGTGATATGTCTTCCGGCGGCCATCGCATCCAGCAGTCTGTCTGTAATCTGACCGGGGAAAAAGTACATGGGACGGATCCATTCCAGTCCTTCCAGACCGGAGATGCCTTCCAACAGATCAGCCAGACCGTCCTTCAACCCGATGTCCCTGCCGTATGCCGTACTGTCCTGTGCCACCAGAATCAGTTCACGAAATCCCGCTTCTGAGAGTCCCTTCACCTCGTCGAGAATGTCGGGAATCGGACGACTGCGCTGACGTCCCCGTATAGCCGGAATTGAACAGAAAGCACACCTGTGATTGCATCCGTCCGCAATTTTCACATAGGCATACGGACGACCACCCGTAACAGCACGAGGGGTCGAATGAGAGTAGATATAGCCGGGACTATTGGAAAGAGCCGGCTTGGTCCTGCCTTCAGCAATGTTGACAATCGATTCCACATCGTCAACACCCATCACGGTATCAATTTCGGGGATCTCGGAACCCAATGCGTCCGGATACCGCTGGGATAGACAACCCGCGACAACCAGTCGGCCGATCCGTCCATCTTCTTTCAATTGAACCAGCTCCAGAATGCGGTCAATGGATTCGACTTTGGCCGACTCGATAAAGCCGCAGGTATTGATGAGAGCCAGATCCACAAAATCTCCCGGATCATCCACCATACGATACCCGGCCTTCAACAGGTGCCCGGCCATGATTTCCGAGTCCACCGTGTTCTTCGGACATCCCAATGTTACGAAGTATACCTGTTTCACGTCACCATTCCCGAATCAGACAGAAAAGCCCGGCTAACAGCCGGGCGTCCGTCTCTTGCAATTTCCTGTTCGCACAAGAAAACTGTTCGGCGTCAAGGATACATACGGTTGAGCATACGGGGCCACGGAATGGTTTCCCGCACATGCGGTAATCCGCAAATCCATGCAACCGTCCGCTCAATTCCCAACCCGAACCCACCATGCGGGACGGAACCGTACCGTCTGAGATCCAGGTACCATTGATAGGCCGATTCCGGCAGCGCATCCTCTCGTATCTTCTCGAGCAGATGATTGATGTCTGCTGAACGCTGTCCACCACCGATAATCTCTCCGTATCCTTCGGGTGCCAGTACATCCACCCCCAGAGCCAGGTTCGGGTCATCCTGATCCAATTCAAAATAAAACGCCTTGAAACTGGCGGGAAAACGATGAACCACGACCGGCCGGTCAAATTCCTTCATCAGCACGGTCTCGTCATCGCCGCCGAAGTCCTTGCCCCAGGTCATGTCCGAACCCAGTTTCTGCAACCGCTCAACCGCTTCGGTGTATGTCATTCGGACAAACGGCCGGTTCACCTTTTCCAGCATGGATGTATCCCGTTCCAGAATATTCAGTTCTTCCTGACGACGATCCAGAACACGCTGCACGATGTAGCAGACAAAATCTTCGGCCAGGTCCATCACTTCGTTCAGTGTGGCAAAAGCGACCTCCGGTTCCACCATCCAGAATTCCATCAGGTGCCGGCGGGTCTTGGACTTTTCCGCACGGAACGTGGGGCCGAAACAGTAAACTTTCTTGAAAGCGGCAATCGCCGCTTCGGAATACAACTGTCCGGACTGAGTCAGATACGCGGTATCGCCGAAATAATCCGTGGAAAACAGGGTCGTCGATCCTTCCGCCGCGTTCGGTGCCAGTATCGGTGAATCAATCAGAGTAAAATCCCGTTCATCAAAGAAATCCCGGCAGGCCTTGATAATCTCGTGCCGAACACGCAGTACCGCCCACTGCCGCTTGGAACGAAGCCAGAGATGCCGGTGGTCCATCAGGAATTCCGTGCCATGTTCCTTCGGTGTAATCGGGAACGGCTCAGAGATATGAATGGCATTCATATCCTTCACCAGAAGTTCCGGACGCTTGTCCCGGGGATTGATCTGAACGGTACCCGTTAGTTCGACTGCGCTTTCCGCCGTAAGGTCTGCAAAGGCCGACAATGCGGCCTCTGATGCAGTCCCGTTAATCAACACACATTGGACAAATGCCGTACCGTCACGGAGCTCTATAAAGTGAATCTTGCCGCTGCTCCGTTTCAGCCGCACCCAGCCCTGCAGGGTAACGTCCTGGTCCACATAATCATTCAGATATCTTGCCAGTACGATCGGCATACCACCTCCGATAGATTATGAGCGGTTGTTGCCCTGGTCTCCACGAGGTCCACGGGGCGGACGTCGATCATGCCGCCGGTCATTCCGGCCGCCATGGTGGTTGCCGTCTCTTCCCCGGTCCCGGTTCTCTTCACCATCGTTTTCAGGCCGTGGCAGAAGGGCTTTCCGGCTCAGATTCAGCCGTCCCTGGGAATCAATCTCCACGAGCTTGACTTCAATTTCCTGTCCCAGTTTCAACTCGTCTTCAACCGAGCGGACACGGTAATGGGCAATCTCACTGATATGCAGGAGCCCGTCTTTGCCGGGCATGATTTCAACAAATGCACCAAAACGTTCGATGCGCTTCACCGTACCCATGTAGACCTTGCCTACCTCGGGATCTTTGACAATGGCTTCCACCATGGAAATGGCCTTGTTTGCCGACTCCTGGTCAACCGCTGCAATATAGCAGGTACCGTCGTCTTCAATCTCGATCTTGGCGCCACTCTTGTCCACGATTTCACGGATGACTTTGCCGCCCGGCCCGATCACTTCACGGATCTTGTCCGGATCGATTTTGATGGTGGTAATGCGGGGCGCATACTTCGAATAGTCTTCGCGAGGTTCGGGGATGGTCTCCACGATCAAATCCAGAATCTCATTCACACCCTTACGGGCCTGGGCCAGTGCCTCGGCCATCAGTTCACGGGTCAATCCCTTGACTTTCAGGTCCATCTGCAATGCGGTAATACCGTCTTTTGTTCCGGCAACCTTAAAATCCATATCGCCGTAATGGTCTTCCTCACCCGCGATATCGGTCAGAATGGCATATTCGTCGTTCTCTTTCACCAGACCCATGGCGATACCTGCAACGGGTTTGCGAATCGGCACACCCGCATCCATCAACGCCAGCGTACCACCGCATACCGATGCCATGGATGACGATCCGTTGGATTCCAGTATCTCGGAAACCAGACGTACGATGTACGGAAAATCCTGTTCCGCATTGGGTACCATCGGCTCAATCGCCCGTTTCGCCAGCGCGCCGTGACCGATTTCCCGACGACCCGGTGAGCGCATGAATTTTACTTCGCCCACACTGAATGGCGGAAAGTTGTAATGCAGCATGAATTTCTCTTCTTCTTCACCTTCCAGCCCGTCAATCAACTGACTGTCTCCGAAGGTGCCCAGTGTGGCCATAACCAATGCCTGGGTCTCCCCGCGGGTGAAGACGGCTGAACCATGCGTACGGGGCATGACACCCACTTCGCAGGTAATGGGTCGGATCTGATCAAATGCCCGACCATCGGTCCGTTCACGCTTTTTCAGAATATGGTTGCGGAACTGTTCTTCCTTGATCCGGTTGAACAGCATCCCGGCAAACCCCTGTTCCTCTTCTTCAAAAGACTCGACGATCTCTTTCTTCAGTGTGCGGACCGCATCGCCCTTTTCCAGTTTGCCTTTGATCAGCAATGCATTCATCAGACGATCACCGATCTGTTCCCGTACCCGGTCTTCCAGGCCTTCCGGGAATACACGGGGTTCGACCGCCCATTTCTGCGGCTGGATCTTCCGATGCAGGTCCTTCTGGACTTCAATCAGCTTGCGGATCTCACCGTGCGCAAATTCAAGCGCATCTACCATAACCGCTTCGCTGATTTCCTTTGCACCGGCCTCCACCATGACAATGGCTTCCTCGGAACCGGCAACCATCAGATCCAGCGTGGAATCGTCCTTCTGGGAATAGAGCGGATTTGCGACGAACGCGCCGTCAACCAACCCTACCTTCACTGCCGCAATGGGTACATGGAAGGGGATGTCCGAAATGTACAGAGCCGCGGAAGCCGCCGTAATAGCCAGCGCTTCGGACTCGTGCTCCCCGTCGTACGAATAAACATTGGCAATGATCTGAGTTTCGTTGTGAAAATCGTCAGGGAAAAGCGGCCGCAACGGCCGGTCAATCAGTCGGCAGGTCAGCACCTCTTTGGTTGAAGGTCTGCCTTCCCGCTTAAAAAATCCGCCGGGAATCTTACCCGCTGCGGAGGTGTGCTCGCGATAATCCACCGTCAGTGGGAAGAAGTCAATATCTTCCCTGGCTTCCGGTGCAGCACAGGCGGTCACCAGCATACGGGTATCTCCGCTGCTGATCATGATGGAACCGTTTGCCTGCTTGGCAAGATGTCCGGTTTCCAGTCGTATCTGTTTACCGCCAATTTCTACTTCGGTTGAATGTACCATACGTTCTCCGTGCGTACCGGGCTGTTACTTCCTCAGACCCAGCTTGGTCAGAATGTCCCGGTAGCGTTTAAAGTCTTTTTTCTTCAGATAATCCAGCAGCTTTCTTCTGCGGGATACCAGTTTCAATAATCCTCTTCTGGAATGGTGGTCCTTCTGGTGAACCTTGAAATGATCCGTCAGATAGTTAATCCGTTCCGTCAGTAGTGCGATCTGAACCTCCGGGGAGCCGGTGTCCTGCTCATGAACCCCGAAGGTGCCGATCAGCTCCGTTTTCTTGTCTTTCGAAAGCATCAGCATCCTCCAAACATAAAATAAATCCGTGCCCGCCTTGTTCCGGACACAGGACATGTAAGTCTATCATGCACAATACAACGTGTAAAGCATGTAAGGACAGCTAATCCGGGGGAGGTCAAAAGGTGTTCAATTGACCGAGAAACCGTTTCTTCCGTCGCCAGTTCTGTTCAACCCGCACAAAAAGCTCCAGAGTTACGGGTTTCTCAAAATAGGTCTCCAGCTCACGTCGGGCATTCTTCCGGATCAAACCGATTCGGGACCCGCGGCGACCAATGATGATCGGTTTCTGAGACTGCTTCTCCACAACGATGTCACACAGAATCTCCACGGTCTGTTCCGTTGTTTCCATCCGTCTGATTTCAACAAAGGTGGTATAAGGAATTTCGTCTCTCGTCTCGATCAGCAGTTTCTCACGGACAATCTCAGAAACCATGAATCGTTCCGTAATGTTGGTGTAGGTCTCATCGTCGAACTGAAATTGTCCCTCGGGCAACCGTGAGGCAACCACCTCCATCAGTTCATCCACGCCTTCTCCTGTCAGTGCCGAAATCGGGATAATGTCCTCAAAACCCATTTCGTGAAAATGGGCAATGAGTGGCAGCAGTCGCGATTTCCGGACGGAGTCCAGCTTATTCAACGCCACCACGGTATGTTCAGCCCGTGACTGAAGCTGATCGGTCAGGTATTGCTCCCCGGAACCCAGCTCTTCGCTTCCGTCCACCATGTAGAGAACCACATCGCAGCCGTCAATCCCGTCGTAAACGTGCTGCATCATCACTTTATTCATTTCATAAAGTGGCCGATGAAAACCGGGCAGATCCAGCATTGCGAATTGCGCTTCTCCCCTGTTCACCACCCCCATGATGCGATTCCGCGTTGTCTGAGGTTTGTCTGACACAATGGATATCTTCTGGTTCAATAAGCGGTTCAACAATGTCGATTTCCCCGCATTGGGACGTCCGACCAGTGCAACGAAACCGAAACGGGTCATGATTCTTCTCCTTCCTGCCCGTTTTCCGGGCCGGATTCCTCGTGCTTCTTTTCCAGAACGACACTCACGACCCGACGACGGTCCATTTCTTCCACCAGGATGTCCAACGAACCATGTGACACCTGTTCTCCCTCAGAAGGTATCCGGCCAAATACACTGAAAACAGCTCCGCCGACCGTGTCAATATCCTCCATATCCAACGTAATTCCCGTTTTCTCTTCCAGGGTCTCCACATTGCATCGACCATCCACCCGGTAAACGCCATCATTCAGTTCCTGAATCTCCTCGTACTGGGCGTCGTGTTCGTCTTCAATCTCCCCGACAATCTCTTCCATCAGGTCCTCGATGGTGACAAGTCCCGCGGTGCCGCCATACTCGTCCAGTATGACCGCCATCTTGGTTCGTGCCATCTGCATCTCACGAAGCAATTCCGTTACACGCTTGGTTTCCGGCACATAGAATGGTTTCTGTAAAATGTCCCGCAAATGAAAGCCTTCCGGCCGGGCCTGGATGAGGTCTTTCAGATGCAGAATACCGATAATGTCATCCACTGTTTCCTGATAGACGGGAACCCGTGAGTGCTTTGCATCACGGAACATGGCCACCAGATCATCATAGCCTGCTGAGATGTCCACCGCATCGATATCCGTTCGCGGAGTCATGATTTCCCGGACAACCGTTTCGCCAAATTCCAGAACACCTTTGATCAGCTCTTTCTCGTCTTCCTCGATAATCCCATCTTCCGTCGCAACATCAATGAATGCCCGTTCCTCCTGTTCCCGTTCGGCCTCACCCTCCTCACGGTTGTCTTCGAGATGCAGGAGTCTCGCCGCAATCAGATCTGCGGCCAGTATCGGAATGATCGCCAGGTAGTAAAGCGGACGATAGGCCAGCAGAAACCGGCTCAACACCCACTCCCGGCTGAGGAAAGCCAATACCGATACCAGCAGCTTTTCGATTGCCAGGTATAAGAGTGCAATTCCAATCAGCGGGAACCAGCCCTCCGGAAAGCCCGGTATCTTCAGCAATATCCATGATAGGAACAGAGCAACAATCGTGATCTCATCGACAATGAACAGGGTAAACTGGAATCGGATGCGGTTGGCCACCAGTTTGTCTACCGAAGCATACCGGTCGGCCAACTGGCGTAAATCCACACGTGTCATGCTGTTGAAAGTGGTTTTCACCACCGCCACAAACAGGCGCAGGAACAGCAGCAAAATGAAACTCACCAGATTCATGATACGGGCTCTCCCCCTGTCTTCATATTCATAGCAAACTGTAAAGAGCGCTGCAGATTCAACATGGCTCCATCATCTGTCTCATGGTCATATCCCAGCAGATGTAGTATTCCATGCAAAACCAGAAAACACAACTCGGTGGCTACGTCATGACCGATATCCGCTGCTTGTGCCCTCGCTCTTTCCACTGATACGACAATGCTGCCGAGGAAACGACGGCCTGACTCCGGGTCTGTTTCCCCGTCGGGAAAACTCAAGACATCCGTAGGCCGGTCCATATTCCGATACCGGGCGTTCAACTGACGGATTTGATCGTCTCCTGTAAACATGATCTCCATCGAACAGTGACGCATGAGTTCCGGCAAGTGCTTCTCAAGGTCGCGAATAAACCGCTTCACATCGGCTTCCGTAATCTCAGAGAAGTCCTCCTGAAACCCGATTTCGACATCGACAGGGACAGGATCAGGTGCCATTGCTCGTTTCTCTGTCTGCCATCAGTGGTGATGCTTCCGGGGGCTCTTCCGGAACAGCTCCCCGTTGATTGAAGTCAAATCCGGGATAGTCAATCCGCGTGTGGAACATCCCCGCCAGTGAGTTCAGCAGGCTGTCCGCAATCTGACTCAGCTCCTTGAATGTCAGGTTGCAGTCCGAAAACTGGTTATCATCGATCAGGTCCTTGATAATCCGGTTCACGAGATTCTGGAGTTTTCCGGCCGTTACCGGCGCCTTCAGTGTTCTGGATGCCGCCTCCACAGCGTCGGACATCATCAGAATGGCGGTTTCCTTCGAAGTGGGTTTGGGTCCGGGATACCGGTAATCGGATTCTTCCACCGGATCACCCTTTTCTTCCGCCTGGTTCAGCGCCTTGTTGTAGAAGAATGCCATCAGTTTCGTACCATGATGTTCCGTTATGAACCGGGTCACGGGATCGGGCAGTTTCTGTTCTTCGGCCAGTTTGACTCCGTCTTTCACATGGTTGGTCAGGATGATGGCGCTCATTTTCGGTGTCAACCGGTCATGACGGTTTTCATCACCGGGTCGCTGATTTTCCACGAAATATTCCGGCTTCACCATTTTGCCGATGTCGTGATAATACGTCCCCACACGGGCAAGTAGCGCATTGGCATTGATTGCCTTCGCCGCAGATTCAACCAGATTTGCCACCAGGATTGAATGCTGGTAGGTTCCGGGAGCCTTCAATGACAGGTCAACCAGTAACTTACTGTTCATATTGGCCAATTCCAGAAGACGGATATCGGTTGTAATCCGGAACGCGCTCTCAAACAGCGGCAGCAGAATGCTGACCAGTGCCGTAACCAGGAATCCGCCGAAGAAAGCCACCACCATCATGGCCATCACCCTTCCCAGATCGTCAATCGCCGTAAAATGGAAATTCAAGACCAGCGTAAACAGAATGTGAAACAACCCCAACCAGATACCGGCCAGCAGGATTGTGGACCGACCCGCCTGTTTCCGCAACACATAGATTGCCGCAAATGATGTGAAGAGCATATACATGGTCAACGGAATGTTACCGGCCGTCAGGAGTAGAAGAATGATGGAAAGTACAGCCGCAAGAATCACTGCCGGCACCCCACCCGTCAGCAGTGCCGCCAACGCAACAGGAAGCGAATATGGAACGCCATAATGGAGAATGCCACCGGCCAGTATGGGCGCCATCGCCAGACTCCGCTCCACGGCCCCCATCACAAAGATGGACGTCTTGATAATCAGAATTCCTGCGATTGCAGTCCAGACCAGAACAGGAAATACGGGCGCACCCTCTCTGGCAAAACGTCTCTGGAACAATACGGACAGCCGGTACATGAAGAAGATGGTAATGATCAGCAGCAGTATGGTGGTCGCTACCCGCTTCCATGAGATGGTAGACCGTACCTTTTCGTTCTGCGCATTGATAAAACGAGCCTGAATCGGGAGAATTCGCTCACCCTTCCGGACGATAATTTCTCCTTCTTTCTTGCGCAGGTAAGAAACCTCAACCGCATTGGCCGCACGTGTCCGGTATGTTTCCGTCAGTTGCGCATCATATTGGTAATTGGGGTGCAGGAGCTGGCTTACCAACCCGAAAACAGCCGCAGTGGACGTATCATGGACAACCTCCTGACTCCTCAGGTAACCGTACACAAACTTCCTCAGCTCCGCACGATCGATGACCGGTGGAAATCCCTTGGTCAGATATTCCTGGTCTTTCTCTGTGTCCACCAATAGCGCTTCCCCGTTCACCAGTTCCAGCTCGCCCTTATCTTCAACAAATTCCCGGGTGTAGATCCGGTCAACCAGCCCCTTGACCACAGGGAGGAGATCGGGGAGCTCCCCGATTTCAATCATGGAATAAAACACTGCAGGCGGCACATATACCTGCAGCTTCTTTTCATACGTCTCATTCAGTCGTTTCAATTGCTGGTCAATCTGTTCATCGTTCCGTTTCGTGGAGGCCGCTTCCAGTGAAGAGCGAAGCTCCCGGTACTCAATCAACAGCTGGAACACATGATCGACCGAAAACTGGGTCTTTTCACGGGCTCGCGGATCGTACCGATAGACATTCGGCGCATTCTGCCTGGCCTGTGCGCGACGGGCTTCCGTCGTGTCGGTGTCAGGGATATTCAGATCGGTTGCCGCAAAAACATCTTCGGTGGCAACGTCACCGGGCGTCACCTGTTCCAATGCAGCCATCGAAAAGAGGTTCAACACAAAAGCGGACGTCAATGCTGCCAGCAGGATCGCAGCAAGGACTTCGGACATACGGGGTTTAGTCCGGTTTGCGTATCTGGTCCTCTTCATGCCGTTGGTAGGCCTTGATGACCTCCTGAACAATCGCATGTCTTACCACATCCTTATCGGTAAATTGGATCGTACCGATACGATCAATGTTCTTCAACACATCCACGGCTTCAACCAGTCCGGAGCGTTTCCGCGTAGGCAGATCAATCTGTGTGATATCACCGGTTACGATGGCCCGGGAGTTGAATCCGATTCTCGTCAGGAACATTTTCATCTGTTCCGTCGTCGTATTCTGCGCTTCATCCAGAATGAGGATTGCGTCATTGAGTGTCCGGCCACGCATATAGGCCAGCGGTGCAACCTCCACCTGTCCGCGCTCCATCAAACGGGTGGACAAATCACCCGGAATGATGTCAAACAAGGCATCATACAGTGGACGGAGATACGGGTCAATCTTTGCCTGCAGATCACCAGGCAGAAATCCGAGGCTCTCTCCCGCCTCAACCGCGGGTCTCGTCAGAACAATCTTGTTGATGGACTTTTCCAGCAGATGTTTGATTGCCACCGCCATGGCCAGGTATGTCTTCCCTGTACCGGCGGGTCCGATGGCAAACACAATGTCACTGTTTTCAATCTTATGCACATAGAGCTTTTGATTCAGAGACTTGGGATAAATTGGCTTTCTGGAGTATGGAACGATGGAGCTCATTCCGAGAACATCCTCAACCGACATGTCAGGTGCCTTCCGTTTGATCCGCACCAGTG
Organism: Acidobacteriota bacterium; assembly: GCA_036736005.1. Classification (GTDB taxonomy): domain Bacteria; phylum Acidobacteriota; class Holophagae; order Thermotomaculales; family Thermotomaculaceae; genus DAINNF01. The sequence goes on along the minus strand of DAINNF010000011.1, from coordinate 21,069 downwards.
ACTCCAGTTCGTCACTATCCGCCTTCGGTTTACGTTCCAGGTACGTATGAATATCCTTCAGAAGTGCCATGACGTCGGACCGTTCTCCGTCATCCACAATACTGACTTTCTGACCACGTGCAGCCAGCTTTACCGAAAATTCTTTTTCGATTGTATGGATAAGCCGGTTCCGACCGGCATACAGGCGTGAAATATCGATATCTTCAAAATCGTGTTGATTCATGCAACGAAAAAGGAGCGGGACACATCGGCCCCGCTCCCCACAAACTCCTGGTCTGAATTACTGTCCGTCAAACAGGAAGTTTTCCACCGGCCACGGCCGATTCTTCGCCTGTTTGATTGCAGCCTGAACGTCTTCGTCAGACACATCCCGAGGGATGGCAAATACCTGACCCGGATAAATGAGATCCGGATCTTTAATCTGCGCCTGATTGGCTTTGTAAATCAGCGGCCACTGGAACGGATCGGAGTAGATTTTCTCGTATCCGGCAATCTTCCAGAGACATTCGCCCTTCACAACTGTCCATTCACGCGGATGGCGCTTCAGCTCTTCTTCGGCAGCCCGGCGTGCTTCTTCTTCCGCCCGGCGTTTTTCTTCTTCAATCCGCTTCTTTTCTGCAATTGCAGTTGCAGCCGCGTCATTGAATTTAGCCATGGCTCCGTCTGCCATCTTTTTCACTTCATAATACTTGCATTCATCTTCGGCGAACAGTTGGGTAGCCTTGTTCAGCATGTCCATGCCGGCATCCAGATCGGCCTTTGCATGCGTTTCAGCATCTTCCGCCTTGGCTTTCTTGGCGGCTGCCTTGGCAGCAGCAATCGCTTCTTCAGCCATGGTCTTGGCTTTGGCCTTTTCAGCCTGAGCGTCCTGCTCGGCCTTCTTTGCCAGTTCAATAGCCTGGAGGGAAGATGCTTTGGAGTCCTTGCACTTCTTGTCATCTGCAAAAGCCTGTGCCTTATCCAGCATGCCCTTGGCTTCATCCAGTTCAGCTTTTACATAGTCAGCAGCACATGCGGATTCAGCAGCTGCGTAGGCTTCCTTTGCGGACGCAAGTTCTTCCGGGGGCTTGGTGCAGCACGCCACGCCGAACAGCACGACGGCAAACCCCAGCACCGTTACAAGACCCAAATTCTTCTTCATGATATCGTTCACCTCCTGAAGGGTTTCCTCTGTCCTGAATGGTATCAATAATTGACCACTGATTCAAGACGAAAACTATCCATCCCACTAAAAACTAAAACCGATGATAGCATGTTCCCACTACCGCGGCAATTCCCGAGTGACGGGAATGCCGGGTATGAAAGAAACCGGTTTCGCTTCTTCGTTATTTTGTACTCGGAAAAATGAATTCAGCATGAGGTGACACGCAAACATGCAAGTACACGTCGATCCGGATCCTGATTCCGGGGATATTGATGAAACAGACTCAGACCGGCTAGAGTAGATCGGGATCCCCGTTGGCCAGGTAAGTGATCAGCGCCTCATCAAAAATACGGTCCGGAATTTCTTCCCGGTTGGGAAATCGCTCGCGGAACGTATTGTAGCTTCTCTCTATATCTGCGGAGAGTTTTTCCCGCATGCCGCCTGTCTTCAATGCCTCGTTGACCACACTTTCATTGTAAAGCTTGATCTCTGAAGCCAGCAGCTTTGCATATCGAATCGCTTTGTGCATCGGTGATTCCGATGCGACACTGGAGATGGAAGGCGTCCGTGACGGTGCAGATTTACTGGGCGTGGTCTCCTGCGTTTCAGAAGGTGCATCCGTTCGGGCTTTCATTTTATACGGGAGGAGAGTCAATTCACGGGACATCATGGCAACCAGACTCTTCATGAAACTGAGCATCTGGGGTTCGGAGAGGACGGTAATTACAAAGCCCGCCACTTTGAATTTCAGCTTCAGCGGCAAAACATAGGTGTCATCAATCCCCGAAAACTGGTTCTTGACGTCCGCGGGGAGATCGGATTCATGAATCAGCTGGATCCGGTCAAATCGACCCGTTTCCACGTTCATACCCTTCTGCGGAAAGTGATCATGCGGTGTCGCGTCGTAACAATGTGCGGAACCGTTCTTGAATACAAAGAACCCGTTATAGTCGCAGTAGTCGTCCGCTATCTTGAGGAAAGATTCGATCAACCGGACCTGATCCGTTATGGCCGCCCATTCTTCCTCAACGCTGCCCAGACGATCCAGTGCTCCCTGGATATCACCGCCGCCGGAACGTTGTTGCAGAACATCCAGCAGGCGCTGGATTTCTTCAGCAGAAACACTCTGTTCCGGAATGGGGACTCCAGAAATCTGTTTCTTGAAATCCTGCACACTCTGTTCAATCCGGGTATTGATGAAATTCACAAGCAGCTCAATGATCTGGTCCATGCCCAACCTCGTTCGTATGTTTGAATTCTATAGTACCCTATGCGCTCCGGACGGTCAACCGGATGCGAAACCGGGCACACCCGGCATCTGCGCCAACAGCGGCTGATGCTTGATTGACCCAGCCGATACATCCTATAATGAAGTACCGATTTCAAAAAGGGATGCGGGACGGAAAAAGGAGGCCGCATGAGAAATAATCCGCCTTATTTATGTATCGTTTATACCAGCCGCCTGGTCAGAGAACTGTCTGATTCAGAAATGAAACAGCTGGTTGAAAGCGCCGACATGAAAAATCAGCAGGAAGAAATCACCGGTGTATTGTTGAGAGCCGGAACGCGGATCATCCAGTATCTGGAAGGCCCCTACCAGAACATCACGCGCCTGTTCAATCAGATCAACCATGATAACCGGCACATTGATGTAAAAGTGGTACATATGGATACCGTGCCCGAACGATTGTTCAAGACCTGGAATTGCCTCTACCAGACGATGAGCGGCTCAGAACCGGAAGCGTCGTTGGAAGTGGAACGGATGCTCAAGAACCATTTTCGCAGCCAGCCGGCACTGGAAACCGCCATCGCTGAACTGATCCGCAAAACCACCCGGACCTCATCTCCGAATTGACACACCTCCGGGATGGACTTTCAGCGCAACTTTTTCAGGTGTCATGAGTATATCCACATGTCAAATTTGTTTCGATGGGAGAAATACATGAAAAAGCCTTTTGTCTGGTTGCTTGCCTTGCTGCTGTGCGCAACGTCCTTTGCCGTTGAGGGAATGTATCCTCTGAACGAACTGGACAAGCTTGACCAGCAGAAATTGAAGAAAATGGGTCTCAATATTCCCCTGTCCGACGTACGCGATCACGTGGCGAAGGCCGTGGTCAGCCTGGGAGGGGGAAGCGGCTCATTCGTATCTCCGAACGGACTGATTATTACCAACCACCACGTGGCTTATCGGGCCATCCAGTTCAATTCAGATGAAAATCACAACTACATTGCCGATGGTTTCTATGCGCCGACACGGCAGGATGAACTGCCCGCTCCCGGCTACTATGCTGAAATCATTCAGGACGTGAAGGATGTGACGGCGGATATCATGAAATCGGTAACCGCAGATATGGATGATGACGCCCGGATGAAAGCCGTCGATGATGCCATCAAGCGGATGGAATCCGAAGTGGAACAGGCCAACCCCGGTATTCGTGCATCAATTGCCTCCATGTACCAGGGAACTCAGTTTCTCCTGTATACCGCCATCCGGCTGAATGATGTCCGTCTGGTCTATGCACCACCTTCCTCGATCGGGGCATTCGGCGGAGATGATGACAATTTCGAATGGCCACGGCATACCGGAGACTTCTCCTTCTTGCGAGCATACGTGTCCCCGGACGGCAAACCTGCATCATTCAGTAAGGAGAACGTCCCCTACCAGCCCGCTCACTATCTGAAAATTTCCATCAAACCCCTGAAGAAGGGAGATTTCAATTTTGTTGTCGGATTCCCCGGAAGAACCAACCGGTACATGACGGCTGAACAGATTGCGTTCTTTGTACAGGATGAAGTTCCCTTTCGGCTCAAACTGTTCCGCGAAACCATTGATATTCTGAACGAAATCGGTTCCCAGAGCAGGGAGAACAGCATTCGTGTCGCATTCTGGGTCATGGCACTGAACAATACCCTGAAATATTACCAGGGTGTTTATGACGGTTTGAACCGGGATCACGTGGTCAAGCGCTTTGAACAGCGCGACAAAATGCTGACAGAGTGGATCAAAGCCAACGACAAGGCACAGGAATATGGCGGTGTAATCGACGAAATCAATCAACAGAATGAACGCACCAAAGCGATTTCCGCCACCCTGACCATCATGGGATATACCCGTCTGATTCCCACCTTCTCGGCAGCCGGTACGATCACGCGCTGGGCGGAGGAAAAGGCCAAACCCGACATGGAACGGGACCCCGCATACATGGAGCGGAATGTTGAACGGATGAAACAGCGGATGTCGTCCATGCAGAATGATCTGCTGGTGGAAAGCGACAAGAGACTGCTTAAATACTTCCTGAACCTGATGGGAACTTTGCCGGCAGACCGTCAACCGGAGACATTTCATAAGATGTTTACCGGCGTTCCGGCCGACCAGCTTGGAGAAGCCATCGACAAGAAAGTCGATGCCATGTATGCCGAGACCGGCCTCGTGGATGAGGCAACCCGCATGAAGTATATGGAGATGTCAGCTGAAGAACTGGCAACGGTCAATGATCCGCTCCTGCAATTCGGCGGCGACTTCGCAAAGGAACTGAAAGCGGCAACCGATCGGACGGACAGCATCGCAGGTGCCATGATGAGACTGAAACCGAAGTTCATCCAGTTGATTCATGAAGCGACAGACAACCAGCTTTACCCGGACGCCAACTCTACCATCCGGTTCACTTACGGAACGATTCAGGGGTACAGCCCGCAGGAAGCGGTCTGGTATTCGCCCTTTACTTCGCTGGCCGGTGTGGCCGCGAAGGATACCGGCAAGGCACCGTTCAACAGCCCGGCCAAGCTGCTTGATCTGGCTGCTTCCGGATCATACGGAAGGTATGCGGCCGATACCGTACACGGCAGTGTCCCGGTTGACTTTCTCAGCGACGTGGATACAACGGGTGGCAACTCCGGTTCTCCCACATTGAACGGAAACGGCGAACTGATCGGCCTGCTGTTTGACGGTAATTATGAATCAATTTCAGCGGACTATTACTTCAACCCGGCACTCACCAGAAGCATCATTGCGGACAGCCGCTACGTTATCTTCCTTCTGGACAGATTTTCAGGTGCAACTGGATTGCTGAAGGAACTGACCATCGTCGAATAGTCGCGATACGATTCCGTCGCATGAAGAGAGGGCCGCGGCCCTCTCTTTTTTTGTTCCCCTGAATGTGTCATTCCACCAGAGGAATCCATTCGGTCACTTCGTCAGCTCTGCTACAATAGACCTATCCCGAAAAACAACCGGAACGGAGGTCCCTCATGGCTGTGATTTCCCCGAATCAATCCCCTTCTATTCGCTGCAAAACCACATGGATACGTGCAACGTTACTCGCAACACTCTTATTCCTGACAGGCTGTGCCACACAGTCCGCACACAAAGACGGGAAAGCCGGAACGGATCGAACAGAAGTCATGCCGGTCACTGCAGACATCGCGAAGGAAATCACCCATGCCACATCCGGAACCATCCTGACCACAGATCCCATTCGCATTCAGTTTGCACACCAACATGTCACCGCCGATCAGACGGACACCCCGCTGCAAAGTGAAAGCCCGGTGTTTCGTTTAACCCCGTGGGTTGAGGGAGAGGTCCGTTGGGACAAAGACGGACGAACACTTGAATTCCGTCCGGAACAACCCCTTCCAAGAAATACCCGATTCTCATGTTCAGTGGACTTGAACGCGCTGTTTGGCCGGACAGAGGACAAACTGGAACCGGGTATATTCCAGTTCCAGTTTCAAACCGGCCGCCAGGAAATCAACATGGTTTCGGGATCATTTGAACCTCATCCGGATGGAAAACCGGACATGGCTGTCTATAACGGAACGATCTCCCTGACTGAACCCGCCGATCTGCAAATCGTGAAACAGGCCACGACAATCACCCTGGACAGGGAACCGGTCGACGCAATCTGGAGTGTTCGGGAAGACCTTCGCCAGTTTACATTCCACATTCCCGATATCCGTCGCGACAACCGCAAACATGAACTCACCATTTCGGTTGATGGGAAACCCCTGAAAGCTGTGCAGAGCAAAGGACACCGCAGTTCGCTTTATCCGTTGAACAAACTGAGTCTGATCCGCATCAGAAGTCGGACAGAACAGGATACCCGAACCGCCGTTCTGGAGTTTTCAGACCGCCTGGACCCCTCGCAGAACCTGGAGGGATTTGTACGGGTACAACCGGAAATCCCCTTCTCCATACAGAAAAAGCACAAGGAAGTGGTCCTCATCGGGGCATTCGTGGCCGGTCAGCAGTACCGGATTCACGTGGAACCGGGAATCAGGAGCGTCTGGGGCAATGAAACCCGGGAACCCCGGGACAGGGATATCCGTTTTTCATTTTTGAAACCGGTCATCCGCTTTGCATCAGACGGGTTGTTTCTGCCGACCAGCAACAACCGCCGGATTCGGTTCGAAGCAACAAATGTGAAATCTGTAAAGGTGGAAATACTGCGCATATTTGAATCCAACCTGGGTCAATATCTACAGCGTGCAAATCTGGAAAACACCCGGGAGCGGAATGACGGTTTTTATGAAAGCGACCGTGTTGCCGTCAAAGTAGCGGAAAAACAACTGGACCTTGAAATCCAGGCCAATCAAAGGCAAATCTATGATATCGATCTGACCGGCCTGGTTCCTGAAGGGCTGCCTGGGTTGTTTCTGGTTCATCTCTCATTCGAAAAAGACAGCATGATCTTCGACAACTCGGAGCCGGAAGGCGGATACTATGAGGATCCCCGACGGCCCGGTTATTTGTGGCGACACGGCAACATTTACAAGGCCGTTCTGCTGTCCGATATCGGTCTCAGTTATCAGCAGGCCGGTTCAGATCACGTTGTATGCGCGACCGATCTTGTAACCGGAAAGCCCCTGAAGAACGTAGAAATCACCCTGAATACCTATCAGAACCAGGTCATCGGAAAAAAGAGAACGGACAGCAACGGCATCGCACGGTTCGCCGGTATTTCAGAGACCGTTTTCTTTGCCCGGGCCGAGAAAAACGGCATGATATCGGTGGTACTCCGGGGCGCCATGGCCTGGAACACGTCCACGTTCGATACCGGCGGACAGGATATCCGCTCCACTGGTATCCGGGCATTTATCTATCCGGACCGCGGTGTGCATCGCCCGGGCGACACTGTCTATCTGTCGGTTATCGCGAGAAATGACAGTGGATCCTTCCCGGACGATCATCCCATTTCCCTGAAGCTGACCAACCCCAGAGGACAGGTCTTCCTCGAAAAGACAACGGTAGCAGCAAAGGATGGTTTTGCCTCTTTTACCTTCAGCACGCCAGAAGATGCCCCCACAGGAACCTGGAGCGCTTCCGTGACAGTGGGCGACAGCACATTCAACCATCCACTACCCATTGAAACGGTCGTTCCATACCGGCTCAAACTTTCCCTCAACACGGATCAGCCGGTCATTACCTCACAGGACAAGCAATGGAAAGCTCATCTTCATGCAGACTATCTGTTCGGAAGCCCTGCTGCTGGTCTGACCGCCAGCGCGGAAATCCGATTGTCTCCGGCCCGGCCCCCGGCCAAGGGGTACGCAGGATTTGTCTTCCATGATGAGTCCGTCCGTTACAAATCCAGGACGATTCCGGTTTATTCCGGCACGTTGGATTCAAAAGGCGATGCCACGCTGAACTGGACGGTTCCGAAACTGGACGCATCACCCGGAATGCTGGAGGGTCAACTCACAGCAACCGTGCTGGAAAAGGGCGGTCGACCCAACCGGAGCGAAATGCGGGTCCCCATACACCCGTACAACCGCTACGTGGGCATACAGCCACCGAGGTTCAAATGGGGTTACGCCGCGGTGGGCAAACCCGTTGAATCAAGTATCATTGTTGTCGACACCGAAGGCAATCCTGTCTCGGGTCAGCCTGTGCAATGGAAGCTTTACCATAATGAACGCAACTGGTGGTATGAATACCGCAGCTGGTCTGATTTCAAGCAGAAGTATCGCGATGATTTCAACACGACCGTTGTCCGGGAGGGGTCCCTGGCTTCAGGAGCAATACCGGTATCCTTCGTTGTGCAACCGGAAAAACGGGGCTCCTACCTGCTCGAAGTCCGGAATGGTGACGGCCATACCGCTTCGTTCTTCTTTGACGCGTACGCCTGGGGGGATGCTACGTCACCGGATAGCGCTGCGACAATGCCGCTTGAAATGGACCGCAACCGGTATGAACCCGGAGACACGGCCACCCTGTCCTTCCCGACACCGGCTGAGGGCACAATCCTCGTGTCGGTTGTGAAGGGACACAGAATACTCTCCGCTTTCCGTTCGGATCCATCGGGCGAAGAACGGACCGAAATCCGACTGCCCGTTACACGGGAAATGATCCCTAACGCATATGTTGCCATCAGTGTGATCCAACCCCACGACGTAACATCCAATGATCGTCCCATCCGCATGTTCGGTGTCCGGAGTATTCCGGTTTCGGACCCGTCAACACAACTCGGTGTTCAGATCGACATGCCGGACGAACTGGAGTCGGGAAAACCCTTTCGGATCGACATCCGGACAACGGACGGGAAACCGGCCCGGTTCACCATCTCCGTTGTGGACGAAGGCCTGCTTGCATTGACCCGATTCCAGACTCCCGATCCATGGAAACACTTCTTTGCCAAAGAGCGGCTGGTTGCCTCGCTATCCGATCTCTATGATCATGTAATCAACGCCATGAAGGGGGATCCGTTTCACGTCTTCTCAATCGGGGGGGATGCCGCCAGACTTGCCCGGGAAGGCGGTCCAAAGCCAAAGGAAGATGGAAAGCGCCGTCGATTCAAACCGGTTGCATTATTCAAGGGCCCCATCGAGACCGATGATACCGGACACGCCTCGGTATCATTCACCATGCCCCGTTATATCGGTGCGGTACGGACAATGGTGGTGGCGGCCAGGCAGGATACCTACGGTTCTGCTGACAAAACCGTGCCCGTAAAACAGGATCTGATGCTGTTGCCCACCCTGCCCCGCGTCCTGCATCCGGGAGACCACATCGTTATTCCCGTAACGGTCTTCTCCATGAGGGACGGGTTGGGTGATGTGCGGATTACGGTACATACCGAAGGTCCGGTTACCGCCGACCTTCCCCGGGGCGACCTCGTATCACTGGCACAAGCCGGTGAGACCGATATCCCCATCAACCTCTCCGTCAATCAGGCCCTGGGTCAGGCCCGCATCTCTATCCGTGCAAAGGCCCAAAGCGCACAAACCAATACGGACACCGACATTCACATCGTTCCGGTTTCCCCGGAGATCACGGAATGGGATACCCAACCCATCAAGCCCGGAGAGTCCATCACTGTAAACATCCCTGACCATGGGCTTCCCGGATCCAACCATGTGAAAATCCGGGTCACACGCCGTGCCGGTCTGAATATCACGCATCGCCTGGAGAGACTGATCCGGTATCCCTATGGATGCCTGGAACAAACCACGTCTGCCGCCCTGCCCCAACTGTATCTCAAACATCTGGCCACCCTCTCCCGGGACCAGGAGCGGGCCGTTGACGCACATATCAACGAGGCCATTGACCGGCTGCGCCGGTTCCAGGTGCCTGCAGGCGGTTTCAGCTACTGGCCGGGAAATAACGAACCCAACTACTGGTGTACCAGCTATGCGGGACGATTCCTTCTGGAAGCTGATCGGGCAGGATACTACGTGCCGGACGAACTGAAACAACGATGGCTGGCGTTTGAACAGCAGGCCGCCCGTGCCGCCGCCGGATCGCTCACAACACGTTGTTATCGCGTCTACCTGCTGGCCCGCGCGGGAAAACCGGAAATGGGCGCCATGAACCTGCTCAAGGAAAACAGCATGAAAAACCTGTCCGGCACCAACCGCTGGTTACTGGCTGCTGCATACGATCTGTCCGGTTCTCCGGATATCGCCACAGACATGCTCAGGAATGAAAAGTTGGAAATTTCTGAATACCGTGAAACCGGAGGCACCTATGGATCTGCGTTCCGGGACCGCGCCATCGCACTGGAAGCGTCTACGGCGATGAAACAATGGGATCTGGCAACCGATCTCTTTGAACAGGTGGCCGACCGTCTGTCGGGAAAGAGCTGGCTCTCTACACAGGAAGCCGGATACGGACTGGCTGCCCTGGGTCATTACATCCTGATAACCGAAAAGAACGACACGGTCCTGACCGGCACATTCCAGCTTGAAAACGGAAAACGAGTCCCGTTCCATACGGAGTCCCTGATGACATCACTGAAGGTGCCGGACGATGCAGGAAAGAAAGCGGTCGTCACGCTCGACCCATCCTGTCCGGTTGAAACTGCCCGACTGACCGTTGAATGGACGGGTATCCCGATTCGATCCGATATTGTCACGGAATCGCACCATGGCATCCGCGTATTCGTCCGATGGCTGGATGAGAACGGGAAAGAGATCGATCCCGAACGCCTGCCGCAGGGGACTGTTTTCTATGCCCATTACCGGATTCAACTGGATCGGGCCCTGGGTACGATAGAAGAGGTCGTTCTGAATCAGATGCTTCCGTCCGTGTGGGAGGTTGAAAATACGCGCATGACCGGAGGTGGCATGCCGGACTGGGCACGGACATATCCATCCGGAAGAGTGGACTATGTCGACGTCCGGGATGATCGGATCAGCTGGTTCTTCGACCTCTATGCCCGCCGGAGTGGAGATTATCACCTGATCCAGAAGCTCCGCACCGTAACAGTCGGCACATCCCAGTTGCCGCCCACGGTCTGTGAAGCCATGTACGACAACCGATACCGGTCGGTTATTCCGGGCCGCACCGTTACGGTCACGCCGGCCAGATGAAACCCGGTCGCATGCGCCTGAAACGGTTTAGAAGCGGCCGTTTCTGGCTGCGTTTGACCCTGCCGGTGCTTCTTCTGCTGACGGTTTACGTCTGCATTCCGGTACCGGAACCTCTGTTCCCTGCTGACTCGGGAACAGTTGTACTGGATCGGGATGGGAATATTCTGCGGGTCTTTCTGGATAAACACCAGCAGTGGCAGATCCCTTCAGACCCCGGACATGAAATACCGGAAAAACTGGAGCAGGCGATTCTCCTCAAGGAAGACCGGTTCTTCTACTACCACCCCGGTGTGAATCCGCTTTCGGTATGCCGGGCGATTGTACAGAATATTCGTGCCGGGCGGATCGTCAGCGGAGCCAGCACCATCACCATGCAATTGACAAGGATCATGGATCCAAAAGCCCGTACGTTTCCGAATAAATTCCTCGAAATGCTGCAGGCCCTGAAGATTGAAATCCGCCACACCAAGCAGGACATACTCCGACAGTATCTTGAACATGCTCCGTTTGGCGGAAACATTGTCGGATATCGGACCGCCGCGCTGAAATATTTCGGCAAAGACGGATGTCAACTGACCTGGAGCGAAGCCGCGACGCTTGCGGTTATCCCCAATGCGCCGGGAATCCTGGCCCCGGGTATGGATACACATCTCCTCAATTCGGAACGGAACCGGTTATTGAGAAAACTCAACGAAGCCGGCTACATGGATGGTTCTACCCTCGCAACCGCGATTCGTGAGCCCGTCCCCGGATCGGTACTCCCTTCTCCCATGTCCGCGCCCCATGTCACCCGACTGCTTCATCAAACGTACGGTCCGGGATGGATACGAACATCACTGGACAGCAACCTTCAGCGTCAGGCACAGCAATTGACCAAACGCCACGCCGATATGCTCAATCCCAGCGGAATTCGACACGCGGCCATCATTGTTGTTGAAAATGAATCGGGTTTCGTGCGGGCGTATGTCGGGTCTCCCGATTTCTTTGACCGGGATCACCAGGGCCAGGTGGACGGAGTCCAGGCCCCCCGTTCCACCGGATCCATCCTGAAACCGTTTCTCTACGCACTCTCCATGGACGATGGCCTGATTACGACCCGTACAAAGCTGCTGGACATACCTACCCAGTATGGCGCCTTCGCCCCCGCCAATGCAGACGAATCCTATGGGGGGCTGGTCCCGGTTCCGGAAGCCCTGACCCAGTCACTCAATGTGCCCGCCGTACGCCTTCTCAACGCTTACGGAATTCGCTCCTTCTACTCGTTTCTGCAACACGCCGGAATGAAAACCCTGTTTCGCAGTCCCTCCCAGTATGGGCTTCCACTGGTACTGGGCGGCAGCGAAGCCACCCTTTTGGACCTGGCTGTTCTCTATCGGGGGCTGGCCAACGGTGGTCGTTTCAGCGGCGTGCGGCTCCTGTCGGAGGATCCACAGGGACCCGTTCAACACCTGATTTCACCGGGAGCTGCATGGCTGACACTGGACATTCTGCGGCGCGTCAATCGTCCCGGAGTCCGGCATTACTGGCACATGTTTGAAGGAGAGCGTCCGGTCGCCTGGAAAACAGGCACATCCTACGGCCGCCGCGACGCATGGGCTGTGGGGGTCACGCCGGACTGGACAGTTGCCGTATGGTGCGGCAACTTTGATGGAAGCGGGAACGCTACGCTTGGTGGTGCTGAAACGGCCGGCCCTCTGCTGTTTGAAATCATGCGGATCCTGCCCCGACTCAGCAGTCGTGCCTGGTTCGCACGACCATGGACCGGACTGCGCAAAGTCCGCATATGCGCCGAAACCGGTTATCCCGCCGGAACGGATTGTGCTGAAACAGTCATGATTGACGTACCGTCTGATGTCCGCTTCCGCTCAACCTGTCCCTGGCATGTCCCGGTGGAGTTGAATGACGACGAATCCCGGTCGGTGTGTTCGCGGTGCTGGGTAGCCGGTCATCACCACAGCGCAAGCCGGCTGGCATATCCTCCCGACGTGGTTCAGCTCATGCGGGAACGCGGCATTCAGATCGAAACCGTCCCTCCACACACAAAAACGTGTCCCGTATCGGCCGAAAAGCACGCATTGACCATCATCTATCCGGAAGAAAACACAGTTATCACGGTACCACGGGACTACGGAGGCGTTCGTCAATCCGTAACATGCCGGGCTGCCGGTATTCGTTCGGATCAGGTCATTTACTGGTATCTGGACAGGCGGTTTCTGGGCATGACACGGAGCAACCACCAGATGAATGTGCATCCGGGTCCCGGCAAACACCAGCTTACACTGGTGGACCAGTCCGGAAACAGGACGTCCCGCTCTTTCAGCATCGCCCACTGAACAACACGATCACCCGTATTCATCGAACCCCTTTCCATTGACTTGCCCTTGCGGAATATAGTACTGTGATCGCGCAGATTGATCGCTTGAGGAGGACCTGATGGCAAACGCATTATTCAAAGTACCCACACCGGCAAACGAACCGGTGAGAGCGTATCGGCCGGGCAGCCCGGAACGGGAAAGCCTGAAACATAAATTGAACGAGCTTCGCGACAACCAGATTGATATCCCGGTCATCATCGGCGGAAAAGAAATCCGCACAGGCGATACCGCGAAGGCCGTCATGCCCCACAATCATCAGCACGTACTGGCAACCTACCACCGTGCCGGTGAAAAGGAAATCAAACTGGCAGTGGAATCCGCACTGAAAGCACGGGAAGAGTGGTCCCGCACCCCATGGGAACACCGGGTATGCGTGTTTCTGAAAATGGCCGAACTGCTGGCCGGACCCTATCGGGACATCCTCAACAGCGCCACAATGCTGAACCAGAGCAAGTCCGTCTTCCAGGCCGAAATTGATTCCGCCTGCGAACTCATCGACTTTTACCGCTTCAACTCGTACTATGCGGCACAGATTTACGGCGACCAGCCGCTTCATTCACCGACCGGTATCTGGAACCGCCTGGAACACCGTGGTCTGGAAGGGTTCATCTTCGCTGTCACCCCGTTCAACTTTACCTCCATCGCAGGCAACCTTCCGACTTCCCCGGCGTTGATGGGCAATGTCGCTCTCTGGAAGCCGGCCTCCTCTGCCGTATACGCCGCGTATTATCTGATGCAGATGTTCAAAGAAGCCGGACTGCCTGACGGTGTCATCAACTTTATTCCGGGTTCCGGAAGTAAGGTGGGTGATGTCGTACTGAACGATCCCAACCTGGCCGGTATTCACTTCACCGGCAGCACTGCTGTTTTCCAGAACATGTGGAACACCGTGGGCACAGGGATTTCCAATTACAAGTACTACCCCCGTATCGTAGGGGAAACGGGCGGCAAGGACTTTGTCTTCGCGCATGAATCCGCCGACATGGATGCGCTGATCACCGCACTGGTTCGGGGCGCGTTTGAATACCAGGGACAAAAATGCTCCGCAGCCTCCCGCGCTTACATCCCTGAAACACTCTGGAACCGGATGAAGGACAAGTTCCTGGACACCGTCAAATCCATCAAAATGGGGGATGTGGAAGACTTCACCAACTTCATGAACGCCGTGATCGACCGCGGTGCGTATGAAACCATCAAGGGATACATTGATTTTGCCCGGTCCGCTTCGGACGCGACCATCCTCACCGGCGGAACCTGTGACGACAGCAAAGGGTTCTTTATCGAACCTACAGTCATCCTTGCGGACAATCCACGGTTCAAGACCATGGAGGAAGAGATTTTCGGTCCGGTGCTCACCATTTTCGTGTACCCGGACAACGAACTGGACAAGACACTGGAACTGTGTGACACCACTTCACCGTATGCGCTGACCGGCGGAATCTTCGCACAGGACCGCAGCGTCATTGTCAAGATGGAACGCTACCTTTGCAACGCGGCAGGGAACTTCTATATCAACGACAAACCCACCGGGGCCGTCGTCGGTCAGCAGCCGTTCGGTGGTGGCCGCGCTTCCGGTACCAATGACAAGGCCGGTTCCGCATTGAACCTGCTCAGATGGTCCAGTCAACGTACCATCAAAGAAACGTTCAATCCGCCGAAAGACTACCGTTATCCCTTCATGGACGCGGAATAACGGAACGATCCGTACAGATATTGAAAAAGCCCCGGATCCCGGGGCTTTTTTTGTGTAATCGGTGCCCCTGCCTCTACTGGGAGCTGAGCACGACTGCCGGCGTAAAGAGCAGCCGTTCCTGACCGGCACCGGAAATCGTGAGTCCGTTTATTCGTGCATCATTGCCACCGTTACTGATACTGGCGACAACCAGCGCAATGTCGGACAGTGGAATACCGGCAAACCAATCTCCCCCGCTTCCCAACAGGCCCGCTCGTTGACCCCGTACATGCAGATCAAAATTCTCAAAACCAAGATAGCTGCCATCGGCGGCATACGCATGAAGCGTGATACCAATCATTTCATCCGAGGTGTTGCGAATTGCGATTCCGTGCCAGGTGAGTAACTCATCACTGGCGAGTGCAAACATCAGACGTCGACCGATTTCCTCCCCAACCAGGAAATCCGCCATACCGCCCGCAAAATTCCGATAGTTGACCCGCACAACCGGACTGCCTGACAGGAAATAAACTTCAGCACCGGCCCCGTCCGGACCACCCAGCTCTGAGAGGTTGAGCTGCCGGGTTTCGAATCCGCCCAGTTCCAGATCCTGGCTGGCCAGCACAATACCGAACGCATCACGCACCGTAACACGGACTTCTGCCGGTTCCTGATTTGGCTGAATCAGGACCAGCTTCGTTGTGTAATTCCGCTGCGCAATGTGCGGGACGAAACGGACCGGCGTATCGGAGGGCAGGTTTGCGGCCTCCAGCGCTCCGATATCGTAAGGTGGTACCCGATACCGTCCCTGAAAATCAACAACGACCGGAACATCGGTCGCACCGACATCAATACAGGGACTGCCACTGACCGGCTCTGCAGTGTCACTCAACATCGGGTCTCCCTCCAGGGAATGTTCGGCATCACCGATATGGGTGCGCCAATCCGGGAGGGTACCCTGATCGAGCAGGGAATCCGGCCGGTCGTCCGTAAAACGGGCCGAGGGGCCATCCGCAACGAAATACAGGTTGTGGTCCATATGCGGCATCCCTTCCAGGCCGTTTACGCGGCCCAGGGATTCGTGGTAGAAGGTGCGAATCGACACCGCCATGGTACCCCAGCCATCTTTCTGCCACACAATGTTATTCCGTATATCCGGATCCACCGTAGGTGTCCGGTAGCCGATCCCATCATCCGGGTCCTCATCCGGAACCCAGTCCTGCAGCGGCGTTCCGAAATAGATTGGTGCATGGCCCGAACGCGCCGTATTGATGATGGTGTTGTTTACCACCGTAGGCTCAAATGCTCCGTACATGGCAATGCCGCCATAGGTTGTTTCCTGGACAATACAGTTGCGTACCACACCGTTGATGTTTTCGTACCGGTTCGGATTCACGTCGAGGTCAAAATATTCCGGACTGGTATCAAACCCAAGGACAATACCCAGAGAACCGCAACGTTCGACGAGGCATCGCTCGACAATCCCGTCTATGGATCCACCCTTGAGGTAGATTCCCGTGGTCGCGGTGTCATGGATCCAGCAATCCTGGACGGTAACCCGGTCTCCGTTGACAACGTCGATACCCTCCGCGTTGCTGTCGTCCCGCACACCCGAATTATAGATCTCACAGTTGCGAATCAGGATGTCGTCACACCCCGGCGTAATCTTGATACAGTCCCGGCCGGTATTGTGGATGGTGCAGTCTTCAATTGTGATGTCGGAAGCACCGCTCCGGTCCGGCTCCCCCCAATCCCACCGGGTATAGGTCATAACACCGTAATAGTAACCCCCTGCAATCTCGAGACCCCTGAGTATGCTGCCATTTGAATCCACGTCCAGAATAACGGCAACCTCGTAGTCGGGATCATCTGCCGGAACTTCAATCCGCACATCAGCACCGGATTCCGCCTGAATGGTGATATCGGCATTCCGGACACGCACAGCCTCTTCATATACACCTTCCCGAACCGTAATGGTGTCACCGGGAACGGCATCATCCAAAGCTCTCGATATCGTCGCAAACGGGGAAAGAGGCGCTCCCGTTCCGGTTGTATCCGAGCCACTGGTTGACACCCACAGTTCCGCGCTCAAAACCGTCACGGAACAAATGAACGCCGACATCACAATTATCATCAAGCGAAACCTGTTCATGATCGTTCCTCCCGACTTCTGTTTCCTTGGACTCATCTTAGGCCCTGGCCCATGAGGCTCAAATCCCAAACTGAATGCTTGTGAGCTGACTCACGTGTTTGCAGTCCGCACCATACCTTGCCGGTTTAGTCCGATTCCGATACACTTCTCCCAGACTACGACTCCGGGAGGTCTCTATGACTCGTCTTTTTTTAATGATTCTTTCGGGACTGATGATTCTCTCGTGTAACAACACGCAAACCAAATCCGTAACCGAACCGGCCCCGAAACCCGCCGTTCCCACGGTAACCGCCAGCATTGTGCAGGATGCACCTGAACAGATTGTCATGCAGGGCAAAGAAGCCGCAGGAAATCTGATGAAGGCGCTGAAACAGGAATTGCAGCAGGCCATGCAGGACGGCGGCGTCATGCATGCCGTAACATTCTGCTCGGAACAGGCCCTGCAGCTCACCGCCGATGTGGAAACCGGTCTTGGATCCAACATTGACCTGAAGCGGGTTTCTGAAAAGTACCGGAATCCGGCAAACAAACCGGACACGTTTGAAGAGGATGCCCTGAAGTGGTTGAAACAACAGGCGGAAGCCGGATCTGTACCGGAGTATTTCATCCAACAGATCAACGGAAAAGACGGTATCCGGTACCGCTACTATCAGCCGATTCGCATCAATACCCCCTGCCTGGCATGCCATGGACCGGCGGATCAGATGAAACCGGAACTGAAAACGCTCCTGAAGGAACGGTATCCCAATGACCATGCAACCGGATATCAGAAAGGGGATCTCAGAGGGGCCATCCGGGTGGAAATTCTGCCGGTGGATGAGTCCGATATCAACTCGGATATCTGAACTCAGACGTACTGGGGTGGAACATAGGGGTTGGGACGCAGATGATCGGACATGTCTGCCTGCTGAAAACCGTAATACTGACGGATATACGGTTCGTGGATCTCAAAACTCCATGTAATATCCGAAAGCAAGTGCATTGCTGCACCCACATCCCGACTCCGCAATTCACGAATCAATGCCGCATGCCCGTCCAATGATTCCAGTTCCCATTCCCTGATCCACCGGTCCGACGGGAGGAAATCATAGAGCCGTCTTTTCAGGTTGTTCACAACCTCCTGAAGCGTCCGGTTGCCGGCAAGAGCGATATAGACATCATGAAACGTCACGTTGTAACCATAGAAACGCTCAAAAGCCGCGGCATTGATCGCATCCAGCATTTTCCGGTTAAGCACTTCCATTTTCTCAAGATGATCGTTCGTCAACGCATGGATGCCTGCTTGGACAGCCCGGGCCTCCAGTGAGCCGATCACCTGGTAGAACTCACGGATATCGTCCAGGGTCAACCGGTTTACATAAATACCCACCCGGGGAACAATCGTGACAAAACCCTCCGCCTGCAACTGCATACAAGCTTCCCTGAGCGGGGTTCGACTGACCCCCAGCCTGGCAGCCGTCGCATCCAACGCTATGCTTTCTCCCGGCCTCAATCGTTTGGCCTTCAACTCGTTGCGCAAATGGGAATAGACCTGCTCTTTCAGCGTCCTGGGTATCATTTTTCGTATCATAAGTCTATATTATCGGAATTTTTTTGTTCTTTCAAATGAATTTATTGTCTCTATTTTTCTGCATACACAAGGCTTATGCCGGTACAACTTATTATTGTTCTGATATATCAGATATCAGTATTCGTGCTACAATAGTCCGGGGGGGAATCAATCATGCACGGGGCCATTTTCAACATCAAGCGTTTTGCCATCCACGACGGACCCGGTATCCGGACCACGGCTTTCCTGCAGGGATGCCCCCTTCATTGTCCATGGTGTCACAATCCGGAGAGTATCGGACCGGTCCGCACATGTGATACAGGTGAACAACCGGATTCTGTGTTCTCCACGGATTCCTCTGAACTTGTGGGCAAACTGGAACGCGACCGGGTATTTTATGAAGAATCGGGCGGCGGCATCACCGTTTCAGGGGGCGAACCGCTGATGCAGCCGGTATTTTTACTGCATATCCTGAAGAAAGCCGCCGAAATTGGACTCCACACCGCTGTGGACACATCCGGAGAAGCAGACAATCAAACCGTCCAATCCATCCTGCCCTTTACCGATTTGTTTCTCTATGATCTCAAACTGATAGATCCGGCGGAACATAAGAAATGGACCGGCGTTTCCAATGATCGGATTCTTGAGAATCTCAAATTGGTGTGCAAATCGGGAAAACCAGTGTGGATTCGAATTCCATTGATCGCAAACATCACGGACAACGAGACGAATATCACCGGGATTGCTGACCACGTCGCAGATTTGTCCGGAATCCAGCGGATTCATGTCCTGCCATACCACGCGGGCGGAGAACACAAATGGAAGCGGAATGCATCTTCTTCCCGACTCAACTTGAAACCACCTGATGCAAAGCGCATTCGGGACATTTGTCATATACTGGAACAAACCGGGATACCCGTTTTCACAGGAGGATAATCCATGAATGACCGGATCCGGCGGCTGCGTACGGAAAGTCTGTCCGCCACACCTCACGTATCCATTGAACGGGCCAGACTGGTGACCGATTTCTGGTCCTCCACGGATTCTGAAGACTGGTCTGCACCGGTCCGACGGGCCAAGCTCTTTCACCACCTGATGAAACACAAACAACTCCACATAGCGGAAGGAGAGCTGATCGTGGGCGAACGGGGTCCGGCTCCGAAAGCGACCCCCACCTACCCGGAAATCTGCTGCCATACCCCGGAAGACCTGGATATTCTCAACGACAGGGAAAAGGTATGGTTCGCCGTGGATGAAAACACACGAAGGGAGCACGTCGAAACCATCAGGCCCTACTGGGAAACCCGGTGCCTGCGGCACCGCATTTTTCAGACATTGGATGATCAGTGGAAGCAGGCCTATGAAGCCGGCGTCTTTACGGAATTCCAGGAACAGCGGGCACCCGGCCATACGGTGAACGGTGACCTGATATACCGGTTCGGCATGGATGATCTCAAGGAAAAGATCCGTCAACGGCTCCATGAGCTGAATGGAGAATCCGGCCCGGAAACGGAAAACAAGTGCCGGCAATTGAAGGCCATGGAAATCTGTGCGGACGGAATAATCCGTTTTGCCCGGCGTCACGCGGGAAAACTGGAACAACTGGCTGCAGCGGAACCGGATCCGGAACGCAAGGCAGAACTCCTGCAGATGACCGACATCTGCCGTCATGTACCGGAACATGCACCACGCACCTTCTGGGAAGCGCTTCAGTATTACTGGTTTGTCCATCTCGGTGTCATCACAGAATACAACACATGGGACTCGTTCAACCCGGGGCGTCTGGACCAGCACCTGTATCCGTTCTACAAACGGGATCTGGAAGCGGGCATCCTGACCGAGGAACGGGCCCGGGAACTGCTCATGGCGTTCTGGGTCAAGTTTAACAACCAGCCCGCGCCCCCCAAGGTAGGTGTGACAGCTCAGGAGAGCAACACATACACGGACTTTGCGTTGATCAACCTGGGGGGTCTTACCCGGGACGGCGCTGATGCCGTCAACGAACTCACCTTCATCATCCTGGACGTTATTGAGGAAATGCGGATCCTGCAGCCCAGTTCCATGGTGCAGGTCAGCCGGAAGAACCCGGACCGCTTTCTGCTTCGTGCCCTGAAGATTGTACGAACCGGCTTCGGTCAACCGTCCATATTCAATACGGACGCCATCGTCCAGGAACTGACAAACCAGGGAAAGTCCATTGAAGACGCGCGGGATGGCGGTGCCAGCGGTTGCGTGGAATCCGGGGCTTTCGGCCGGGAAGCCTATTTCCTGACCGGCTACTTCAATCTACCTAAGATTCTGGAAATTACTCTTCACAACGGGATGGATCCCGGAACGGGCAAACAACTGGGGCCCCGAACCGGGACCCCG
>DAINNF010000010.1:0-37028 GCA_036736005.1 Acidobacteriota bacterium | reverse complement strand
GCCGCCGTTGGCCGATTCGATTTTACCCGTTCGGTCCATGTGTGCATCCGTAAAGGCGCCCCGGACATGTCCGAAGAGATCATCTTCCAGCAAGGTGTCCGGAATCGCCGCGCAATTGACCGGGACAAACGGTCCCTGTTTCCGGCTGCTGCACAGGTGGATGGCGCGGGCCACCAGTTCTTTACCGGTACCACTTTCTCCTCGGATAAGAACGGTTGCCATCGTGGGCGACACGTTTTGAATCTGACTGAAAAGGCGAACCATGCCGTCGGTTCGGCCGATCATACCGTAGAACGGTGAGGGCAAAGGGACCGGGGACTGGATGATACGTTCACCGGTGTCCAGCACCACGTCCGAAAACCCCATCCTGAACCAGTTGCGAATCTGTTGCGGGTCGACACCGTGGTCGACGGCATCCACAATGACCCGTTTACCGGCAGCACGCGGCTCCCTGATGTCCTTGGCCTGACCGGCGTCCACAATGAGAACGTCCGGCCGGTGGCCGGATTCGGGAGCGGATTCCTGCGTCACACTGTCCGATGGAATCTGCCAGGCTTCTTTCAGTGAAGAGGGCACGAATGAGATCTGCACGGCTTCCGATCACTCCCCGATCCCGAGGGACTTGATCTTGCGACTGAGGGTGTTACGGTGCATCTGCATTTTCCGGGCTGCTTCCGAAATATTGTGTCCGTTTCTTTCCAGGATCTTTTCGATGTAGACCTTTTCTACCATGTCTCTGGTCTCATCGATGGTGAACTGGTGCTCGATCATCTGATTGACAAACCGGTGCAGACTCTCCTTCATCTTGCCCCCCTCATGGCATGATCATCAGGAACTTTCTTCGGGTATTTCCTGATCCGTAGATATGAATGACATAACAAAACTCATGGTCCTGGAAACCACATGGTAGCTTTTGGATGCTTCCATCGTTTTTTTCGCAAGTCCAAAACCGGTCAGAACCAGCACCACGATATACATGATAAAGATGCCGCGCAATAAGCCGAACAGCAGGCCCAGAAAACGGTCGTAGAACGAAAGACCTGCAGTATCCAGCAATTTTTTCAGGGTGAAGGAGATGAGGGCGGCAATCAGGATGATGCCGAAGAACAGTACCAGAAAAGAAACCAGGTTGCGTCCCTTCTCGGATTCCATCCACGCTTTCAACAGTTCCGCTCCCCACGGATAGAACCGGAAGGCCACGATAGCGGCAATAATAAGTCCCGCCAGGGAGACCACTTCCCGCACAAACCCCTTGAAAAACGCAAACCCGGCTGAGAGGCCGATTACGACCAACGCCACCACATCAAACCAATTCATGGGCTCATGCTATCACAGGGGGGAGATCGGCGGAAGACCAAATTGCACCAGATGTGAGGCAGGGCACGCGTCCGGTTGATGTCGGACGATTGAATTGCCCGAGTCAATGATCATCAAGGTGATGGGTTCTCTCGGATGCGGTCAAATCTGGACAATTTCCGGACTCCCGTGTTATCATTACAAGCAAGTAAGGTATTCTGCGTGTCCCTGATGTTTGAATGAGGGAATATGCATTGGAATCCTGAAATTGTGTAATCGGGGATAAGAAGACCCTGAGAAATGACCGGAGGTTAAGGGCATATGACGTGCAACCTGGAGTGGAAGAAATGGACAACAACCTCCCTGCTGGCCTTTGTGGTTATGCTGGCCGGTGCCGCAGAAAAGGCCCAGTCGCCGGACAATCGTGATCCGTTCTTATCGGACCCGGTTTTCGGTCCGTACTTTCTGGAACTGGACCGGAACAATCCGGAACTGGCCGCAATTCATGCAAAGTGGGAGGAAAAGGCGGCCCGGGCCGATGCGGCAGTTGCGCTGCCGGATCCCAGGTTCAGTGCGGGTCTCTATCTGCAGGAAGTGGAAACCCGTGTCGGTCCCCAGCGGTACCGGCTGGGTATTTCCCAGTCCCTTCCATGGAAGGGGAAACTGCCGTTGAAGCAGGATATTCAGCAATCGGACGCTGCGGCAGTGTACCAGCAGTACCTGGACAGACGTCAGGCCTTGTTTGCTGCATTCAAGCAGAACCTGGCCCAATTGGAGTATCTGCACCGTTCGATTGATATCACCAACACCCATGTCGCATTGCTGGATGAGTTGGAAGCACAGATGCAGGCCCGATATGTGACCGATCAGGCGGGCTTCTCCGACTGGGTTCGAGTTCAGGTTGAGCTGGACCGTCTGAAGGACAGGACGAAAACACTGCAGGAAATGAAGCGCCCGGTTGAAGCGGAACTGAACCGCCTGCTGGGTCGTCCGGTTGATCAGGGTTTTCAGATTCCAATGGATGAGCTTCCGGATTTGCCGGATTCACTGGGAATGGACCGTGAAGCACTGATTCACACGGTGCAACGGAACAACCACGGGATTCAATCCAGCCGGAACCGGATCGAGGCAGCCGACAAAGGACGTGATCTGGCACGCAGGAATTTCTATCCGGACTTTACCGTGGGGCTGGATTTTATTGAGACCGGATCTGCGCGAATGGCAGGAGTTGAAGACAGTGGAAAGGACCCGGTTGTTCTGAAGTTCGGGATTTCCATTCCGTTGTTCAAGAACAAATATCGGGCATTGGAAACGGCCGCCGGAAAAGCGTACGTTTCCGCCGTGAAGAGACAGGTAGCGCAGTCGGATGAGTTGTCCAGCCGGGTTGTTATACTGCTTTACGAGTTCGAAGATGCCAGACGGAAGGTGAATCTCTACGAGGATCATCTCATCCCGGACACGCGGGATGCGCTGGACGTTCTGATGGGGGCTTATGAAGCGGAATCATCCGATTTCCTGGACCTGATCGATACCGAGCGGACATTGTTGACGCTGGAGTTGGCCAAGGCTGAATCCCGCAGGAACGGACTCAAGGCACTGGCCGGTCTGGAAGAAATTGCCGTGCGACCGTTCTGGGCTGTGAGACTGGAACGCATTCCGACGCCAGTGCCAAGCGAGACCCCGGATACGCCGGAGGTGGCTGACAAATGAGTTTGAGGAGATTTTCCATGTTTCAGCAGATAAAAGAAAATATCCGGTCATTCGTTCTGGTCGCCGTTGTAGCGTTTGTACTGGGCGCCGTTCTGTTTGGCGGTGGTGATCGGGATGCGAAGGTCGACCGGTCACATGAATCGCATGAAGCGGCCGTTGATGCTGAAACGATGTATACCTGTTCCATGCATACCAGTGTGCGTCAGAAAGGGCCGGGACAGTGCCCCATTTGTGGCATGGACCTCATTCCTGTTGCCCGGGAAGAAACCGGTGAACTGGCAGCCAACCAACTGAAGCTCTCCGAAACGGCCCGCAAACTGGCCCAGGTGGAAACCGTTGCGGTAGAACGCAGACCGGCTTTCCGGGAAGTCCGGATGGTTGGGGAAGTCGCAGTGGACGAAACCCGTGAGGGCACCATTTCCGCGTGGATTGCCGGGCGTATTGATCGGATGATGGTGGATTATAACGGTGCATTTGTCCGGAAGGGCCAGCCGATTGTGTCCATCTACAGTCCCGACCTCTATACGGCTCAACAGGAACTGGTCCGGGCGCGTCAGTCGGCCACTGACCGTCCGTCCGACATTACCCGACGTCGACTGGATGCTGTGCGGAAAAAACTGAAACTGCTGGGCTTGACGGAGAAGCAGATTGATAAGCTTGAAGCGGGCGGCCAACCCGTTACCCACATTGTGGTAACGGCCCCGATGTCCGGAATCGTCCTGCATCGTCATGTCGTGACCGGTGATTACGTCAAAGAAGGGCAGGCTGTTTACAGTGTCGCGGACCTGTCCCGGGTCTGGGTGGAATTCAACGCCTATGAATCGGACCTTCCCTGGATTCGGGAAGGACAGCGGGTTCAGTTTACGGTGAAAGCGCATCCCGGAAAGATATTTACCGGTTCCGTCGCATTCGTGGATCCCCTGCTGGATCCGGACACGCGGACCGTTCGCGTTCGGGCGGAAGCGGACAATCCGGACGGTTTGTTGAAGCCGGACATGTACGTCAACGGCATTGTGCAGGCACGGCTGAATGCACAGGGAGTTGTCATTCCTACCGAATCGGATGATCAGAATCCACTTGTCATCCCCCGTTCCGCTCCGTTGATCACGGGCCGACGCGCAGTGGTGTACGTGTCCAGCGGGGATGATGCCGGCCTGTTTGAAGGTCGGGAAGTGGTGCTGGGGCCCCGTGTTGACGCCGGATACGTGGTTCTGAACGGGTTGCAGACCGGTGAATCGGTTGTGGTGAAAGGCAATTTCAAGATCGATTCCGAACTGCAGATCCAGGCAAAGGCATCCATGATGTATCCGGAAGACGGAACATCTGTTGAACATCACCACGGCGCTATGGATGCCGGAATGAACACAGCAGGCACAGATGTCGGTGGACAATCCATGAAAATGCCGGATGTCCGGGCGGACATTCCGAAAGGAACCATTCAGGACGCATTTGAAGGGATGTTGAACCGGTATTTTGATGTCCAGGTGGCGTTGAGTGAGGACGATCTGGAACGATCGAAACGCGCAGCCACCGGTCTTACCGGTGAGTTGCGGAACGTTCCCATGCATGCCATGGCGGATGATCTCCATGCTGTCTGGATGAATACAGGCCCCTGGATCAAGGAAGCGACGGGAGCCGTGAAGAACGCTGCGGATATCAGTGATGCCCGCCGTGCATTTGAAGCGCTGTCCATTGCCATGCTCCGACTGGTCCGTCACGTTTCATATCACGGAGATCTGCCGCTGTATCAGTACCACTGTCCCATGGCGTTTGACGATAAGGGTGCGGACTGGCTGCAGAACAGAGAAGGAACCGCAAACCCCTATTTCGGCAGTGCCATGTACGGTTGTGGTACGTTGGAAGAACGGATCCATGAAGGAGCGGGCGGGAGGACACCGTGATTCAGAACGCGAATCTGGATCCGAAGGGATTCCTGGACAAAATCCTCGCGTTCTTTTTGAAGAACAAGCTGGTCGTGATGCTGCTGGTTCTGGGTACCGTGCTGTGGGGCGTTATGGTTGCGCCATTCGACTGGAAGTTCGGAGGTATGCCGCGCGACCCCATCCCGGTAGACGCCATTCCGGACATCGGTGAAAACCAGCAAATCGTGTTTACCGAATGGCCCGGCCGGTCACCCCAGGATGTGGAAGACCAGGTTTCCTATCCCCTGACGGTAGCCCTGTTGGGGGTCCCCGGCGTGAAGACGGTACGCAGCTATTCCATGTTCGGGTTTTCCACCATCTACATCATTTTCAAAGAGGACGTGGAATTTTACTGGTCCCGCAGTCGCATCCTGGAAAAACTCAACAGTCTGCCTTCAGGCACATTGCCGGATGGCGTACAGCCCGCGCTGGGTCCCGACTCAACCGCCCTTGGACAGATCTTCTGGTATACGCTGGAAGGGCGCGACCCGGACGGTAATCCGACGGGCGGGTGGGATCTGCAGGAACTCCGTTCCATTCAGGACTGGATTGTCAAATACGCGCTGCTGTCCGCCGATGGCGTCAGCGAGGTGGGATCTGTAGGTGGATTCACGAAAGAGTACCAGATCGACGTGGATCCCGACGCTATGCGGGCACATGGAGTCCGGCTCATGGACGTGGTACGCGCCGTCAAGGATGCCAATATCGATGTGGGGGCGCGAACCATTGAGGTGAACCGGGTGGAATATGTGATCCGGGGCGTCGGCTTTGTGAAGACTGTTGAAGATCTGGAAAACACCGTCGTCCAGGCAACGGATGACATACCGGTTTATCTGAAAAATATCGGCCATGTGACCACCGGTCCCGCCCTGCGCCGGGGTGCCCTGGACAAGGAAGGTGCCGAAGCGGTCGGCGGCGTGGTGGTGGTCCGTTACGGGGACAATCCGCTTCGGGTTATTCAGAACGTGAAGGACAAAATTGCCGAAATTCAGCCCGGACTGCCCCGCAAGACGCTGTCGGACGGTACGGTCAGTCAGGTAACCATCGTCCCGTTCTATGATCGAACCGGGTTGATTTACGAAACATTGGGCACCCTGAAAACAGCGTTGACGGATGAAATCCTCATCACGATTATCGTGGTGCTGATTATGGCGATGCATTTCAGGAGTTCCCTGCTCATTTCAGGGCTACTGCCCCTTGCGGTACTGATGACGTTCATTGCCATGAAGGTTTTCCATGTGGATGCCAACATCGTGGCGTTGACCGGCATCGCGATTGCCATCGGCACTATGGTGGACATGGCGGTGGTCGTAGTGGAGAACATACTCAAACACCTGGATGAAGCCCCACCGGAAGAACCGAGAATCCGGGTGGTGTATCGGGCCACCTCTGAAGTGGGCAGTGCTGTGGTGACGGCGGTCGGAACCACAGTGGTGGGTTTTCTTCCCGTATTCACCATGACCGCAGCGGAAGGAAAACTGTTCAAACCGCTGGCCTACACCAAGACATTCGCACTGGTGGCCTCTATTATCGTGGCGCTGGTTGTGATCCCTGCCGCAGCGCAATTGCTCATTGCAGGCCGGGTGCGTTCAGGTTTTCGTCGGCGGGTCCTTTACGGATTGATGGTTCTGGCCGGGATCTGGACCATGGTCGGAATATCTGTCTTTGCAGGTCTCCTGCTGGTGGCGGCCGGCTTGTTCCCCTTTGTCGAAGACCGGCTGCCCGGACCGATTCGTGATAAGAAAACATGGATTATCAATGGACTGGCTGCACTGGTCGTGATTACCATTCTGGCCCATCACTGGGTGCCGCTGGGACCGGAAAAGGGGGATTTCCTCAACAGCATGTTCGTCGTGGTGCTGGTGGGTGGTATCCTGCTCTTTTTCCAGATGTTTCAGTGGTTCTATCCGGCGATTCTGCGCTGGTGTCTGCGGAATCGTGCGCTGTTTCTTTCCCTGCCCGCCGTGCTGCTGGTGTTCGGGGGCATGATCTGGCTGGGCTTCAACACCCTGTTTGGCTGGCTGCCGGACCGGATCAAGCGAACGGGACCGGTCTCCGCGGTGGCCCACACCTTCCCTGGCCTGGGTAAGGAATTCATGCCGCCGCTGGATGAGGGTTCCTACCTCTACATGCCCACCACATCGGTGCATGCTTCCATTGGAGAAGCGCTTGACGTGATGCAGAAGCAAGACATGGCCTTCCATCAGATTCCGGAAGTCCATTCCGTGGTGGGAAAGCTGGGCCGGGCGGATACCCCACTGGACCCGGCACCCATTTCCATGATTGAGACGGTGATCAACTACCGGTCGGAGTTCATTACGGATTCCGGCGGCAGACGTGTGACATTCCGGTACGATCCGGACAGTGAGGACATCGTTCGTGACGTGGATGGAAGACCACTTGTGGCCCCGGACGGCAAACCGTACCGGGTACAGGGCACATTCGTGCGGGACGACAACGGCAAGCTGATTCCGGACGATGACGGCATGCCCTTTCGCCAGTGGCGACCGGCCCTGGATCCGGAGCTGAATCCGGGTCGGGACGCATGGCCCGGCATTCAGGATCCGGACGATATCTGGGATGCCATTGTACGAGCAGGTAAAATCCCGGGCACAACTTCTGCGCCACGGCTCCAGCCCATTTCGGCCCGGATTGTGATGCTCCAGAGCGGCATGCGGGCACCCATGGGGATCAAGGTAAAGGGTCCGACGCTGGAATCTATCGAGAAAGCGGGCCTGGAGTTGGAGCGTTTGCTGAAACAGGTGCCCTCGGTGAAACCCGATACCGTGATCGCGGACCGCATCGTAGGGAAGCCCTACCTGGAAATTCACATAGACCGAAGGGCCATTGCCCGCCACGGGGTGAATATCCGGGACGTACAGAACGTGATTGAGGTGGGTCTGGGCGGAAAACCCCTGACCCGCACGGTAGAGGGCCGGGAACGGTATCCCGTTCGGGTTCGATACATGCGTGAACTGAGGGGCAGTATCGAAGAACTGGGCCGGGTGCTGGTTCCGACCCGTACCGGTGCGCAGATACCGCTGGAACAACTGACGGACATCCGATATGTCCGGGGCCCCCAGATGATCAAGAGTGAGGATACCTTCCTGGTGGGTTACGTGATCTTCGACAAACAGGAAGGAGCGGCGGAAGTGGACGTGGTTCAACAGGCGGACCGCTATCTGAAGAACAGGATCGCGTCCGGGGAACTGGTATTGCCGGCGAGTGTCAGTTACAGTTTTGCCGGTTCATTTGAAAACGAAGTGCGGGCCAACAAACGGCTCAGCATCGTGTTGCCACTGGCGTTGTTCATTATCTTCCTGATCCTCTATTTTCAGTTCAAATCGACTTCCACAACGCTGCTGGTTTTCTCCGGAATCATGGTGGCCTGGGCCGGTGGATTCCTGATTCTCTGGGCATATGGACAGCCGGGGTTCCTGGATTTCTCGGTGTTCGGCGTGAATATGCGGGATCTGTTCCAGGTCGGGCCGGTCAATCTCAGCGTGGCGGTCTGGGTGGGTTTTCTGGCGCTGTTCGGTATTGCGTCTGATGACGGTGTCATTATTGCAACTTACCTGGACCAGACGTTTGAGCGGCATCAGCCGGATACCATCGACGCGATCCGGGAGGCCACGGTGGAGGCCGGCACGCGGCGCGTGCGCCCGGCACTGATGACGGTGGCGACCACGGTGATCGCGTTGACCCCGGTGCTGACGTCAACCGGGCGCGGGTCGGACATCATGGTGCCCATGGCGATACCGACGTTTGGCGGCATGGTCATTGCCGTGATCTCCATCTTTATCGTACCGGTGCTGTACAGTTGGATCCGGGAGCGCAAACTGAAATCCTGATCGACCGTTGGGTTTTTCACATCGCAGTGACGCGAAACGTTTGAATTTGTCGCAGGGATCACGGGCGCGGGGTCAAAACCCCGCTAACAGATGATATTCCGTCGAACCCACCTGGATGCAAGCATCCGTGGGCCCGCCGAAACACCATCTGGCCGCTGACGCGGCCCGTGATCCCGACTCGAAAATACTCCATTTGCACTCAATTACCACAACCCCTCCTTTCGTTCCACGCTCAAGTCTCGGACCGTCTCAAGGCTTACACTCCTTGCGAGGCGAACTCATGACCACAAGGTCTATTCGTTCTTGCTCCAGTCGCAAGCACCTTGATCCGGCCCAATCCCTGGGCCTAGTCCGGAGACTGATCTCCGGTTCCGTAGCCTGGGATATTGGATCAGGTCAAGGCGTGAGGCGGAGGCGATACGAGTATCGGTGACAACGAATAACGAAGAGCTGGTTCAATAGGACGGCTACCCACAGGGCCGGGACGTACGATACTCGTCTGCGTCGTTCCAACTCCTTACCGATGCACAACGCATCGCTATCGTCGTTGTGCCTTGCATCCAAGCATCGTGCGTTCCCGACGGAACCAGATTCAGTCCCCGGACTAGACCCGGGCGTGCCGCTCCCCAGGTTGGTGCGCTCAACTCCCGTTTCGCTCCCGCCCGGGATCGGAGCAATGAAAGGTAGCGTTTAGAAAGATGCCAGCGGGACATGGCTGCCCCCCCCCAGCACCAGCGGACAGGTGCTGGCCAAACAGACCGTCTCTCTTTTCTGCACGAGTCACAAATCACCAATCACCAAGCACCAAGCACTATCAGAAGAGTGCTCGGCAGGCTCATTACTCGTTACCCTTTACTTCTCATTTCTGCTATCATACAAAAAACAAATGAGAAGGGGGCATTTATTGCCGAGGAAAGGACTTACTGCAGTGTTCTCGGAATTACGGAATTATTAAGGAGAATATGGTGAAAAAAGGCAACGTATTCCAGATGAAACCAGTGCTTATCGTGGGAGTCGTATTTGTGTGCATGGTGATCGGCACCTTTTTTTTCGCACAGATGCTGTTTGGAATACACTATTACCGCATTACTGAAGGTCCTTTGTGCGAAAAATATATGGGGAAGAGGTTTAGAATGAACCACATGGAGAAAGACAAGATTCGCGCACAAAAGAAGGGACTTAAGCTCTTGTTCTGTGTTAGCGAAGATACTAGTTATGAATTCGTTCCTTATGTATTTCTGCCACATTCCGTTTCAAATGATACAGATCTTAGTCAGTATGTGGGTGTATTTAAAGACCCTAAAATATATGAAGTAATTGATTTGTACCATACTGTGACACTGGGTGCTTCATCCAATGTCGCAATCTGCATAATTCACGGAGTTCCCGAACTTGAGGATATAGTCTTTGAGAAAAGGGTTGAGGATGAGGTTATTGCATTTCGTCCTGGAATAGATGATATTGATGTGACCGATCAAACAGAATCTGAGTGGACAGAAGAAAGATATCAGAAAGTTCTCAACTCAAAAAGAAGCAAGGTGAGAGGAATCAAGGAATACATTAAGCCTGGGGACAGGACAAAAGAAGCTGGCGGATTAATCCTGATTCATTAGAGATTGTTCGAACCAGTCTGAAATATGGCGACTTTCTCACGACCTTTCTGATTTCTTCGCGGCGGTTCCCACCGCCGAGCCCTTGACATCCGGATAACGGGATACAATACCGTAGTGCCAGTCCGGTGAGGGAGTGAGCCTTCAGGCGAAACGCACCGAGCATACGGACTGGGAAACGGCCGCGTTGGGCCAGATGACGGTGCCTGCGCCCGGAGTGCAGGAGGAATCGTACATCGGTACATGACGACAAACGGAGGGCGTGAAAGCCGTCAGATGGTCATGCCCGGTCGTTTCGATTGAAAGGGGAGGGTGGCGATGGTTGGCTGTACAGAAGTGATGTCCACAGGACAGAATCGAAGGCTGCGTCAGCAGTCGGTCGTGATTGCGGCCGGGACAGGAATGCTTGCATTCAGCTGGTCCGGGTGCAATCATGGGCGGTAGCGAAATTCTATTCCGCGGTTCGATTCTGTCCGACTGCGGACATCTAATTACGTAACCCCTGAGATTTCGGTGCTGAACTGTTCATACTCCTTCGTTTCGACGATGTCCTTGATGCGTAGGACGGCACGATAGATGTCTTCAAACGAGATGTACAGCGGCGCCATACCCAGCCGGATATGATCCGGCGGTCGGAAATCCGGGATCACCACCGGCGCGCCGTCCGCCCTGGGGTGAATCATGGCCTGGTTGATCCGATACCCGTCCCTATGGCGGATGGTCACATGGGACCCCCGCTTCGTGGGTTCCCCCGGTGTCCCAATCGTGAACCCCAACGGGGTCAGATGCTCATGCACCAGCCCCATCAGAAATTCGGTCTGTTCCACGCTCTTTCTCCGCAGCCGCTCCATCCCGGCCTCCAGCAAAATCTCCACGCCTTTTTGCACCGGTGCCAGTGACAGCACGTGGGGTGTTCCCGCGGCGAACCGTCGGATGCCCCGGGCCGGTTCATAGTCCGCGTCGAACGCAAATGTCCGTTCATGGCCGAACCATCCCTGGATGGGTGTTGTCAGGCGTTCCTGCAGGTCCTTTCGGACATACAGATAGGCCGGTGCGCCGGGGCCGCCGTTGAGATATTTGTAGGTACAGCCCACCGCCATGTCCGCCCCGCTGTCGTTCAGGTCCACCGGCACCGCGCCGGCTGAATGGCTCAGATCCCAGATCACCAGGGACCCGGCGGCGTGGGCTATTGCGGTCAGGGCTTCCATGTCATACAGGTACGCACTCTTGTAGGTGACATGGCTCAGCGTCAGCAGGGCGGTGTCCCCGTTCAGCAGATGGCCGATCGCGGCGCTGTCCATTGTCATTCCGTCCGGGCTTTGTACCGTCACCAGTTCATGTTCGGGAAAGTGATGGTCGATCAACCCCTGGAGAATGTAGCGGTCGGTGGGAAAGTTCAGGTCATCCGTGATGATCCGCTTTCGGCCCTGTTGCAGGTTGAGTGCGGCGAATGCCAGCTTGTACAGGTTGATGGAGGTGGAGTCTCCCACCAGGATTTCGTCCGCCCGCGCACCCAGGAGGCGAGCAAGTTGTTGCGCCGTGGTTTCGGGAAGGTCCATCCAGTGTTCATTCCAGCTGCGGATCAGGCGGCTGCCCCATTGATGCCGGAGGCGGTCCGTCATGTCATCCATCACATGTGCGGGCATGCGGCCCAGGGAATTGCCGTCCAGATAGATGGTGTCGCTGTCGTCATGGAAGAACCGTAGACGGAAACCGCTCAGCGGATCCAGACAGTCCAGTTCACGGGCCCGTTTCAGCTGATCACCGGCCATCGGAAGAATCCTCTTCCAGCATGGCGGTGACGCCCGGGGCGATCCGCTGCACAAAGGCGGCATACATGGCCCCCGATGGATGGAGTCCGTCCGGTGCCACCAGGCCGTCCATTTCCGGGACCATCCGGGAAATGTCGGTGATTTCGACATACCGGACACCGGTCGCGTTGCAGGCCGCCTGTAGAACCCGGTTGTAGGCGTCGATTTCGGACGCGATCTGCTCCCGGTCCCGACCCTCGGCGAATGGTGTTACGCCCCAATCCGGAATGGAGACCACGAATACCCGGTCCGGATTGCCGCCGGCGAACCCGATGGCGGTGTCCAGCAACTCCTTGAATTCCTGCACGAAGATGGTGATGTCCATGCCCCGGTACTGGTTGTTGACCCCGATCAGCAGGGAGACCAGGTCGAAGGGACCTTTCGTGTCGGATGCCGCGATGGCGTCTTTCAGTTCACCGGTGGTCCACCCGGTCCGGGCGATGATCACAGGGTCTTCCATATCAATGCCGTTTTCCCGAAGCGTTCTGACAAGCTGGACGGGCCACCGTTCTTCCGGTGTTACGGCCTCACCGATGGTATAGCTGTCGCCCAGCGCCAGGTAGGTCAGCGGTTTCGACTTTTCGGGTGCGGCCGGCTGCACGGTCTCCGGTTCAGGGCCGGGAGCGCATGCCAGGGCAAGTATGGATGCCAGGGCCATCAGCAGCAGGAGTTTCATGGTGTCCTCCGGTAGTTGTTGGATGGTGTCAGTGTAGTTGAGGTTGTCCCCCAAGGCAAGCAATGGCTTGAGCTGCGGGTTCTTTTGCACCCTGACGGTGTTGCTTGCGATCTCACAATGCTCACGTACGTTTTTCGTGTACGCTCCGCTTGATCGATCTCAAGCGCCTTGCCAGGAAGGGAACTGGGCCGCAGATACCTTGATTGGGGCAGGGGCATTATGTGCTGATTCAGCGAACCTTGATTACAATTAACGTAATGTCATCATGCTGATCATGCGCACCCACAAACCGTTCCACATCCCGGACAACCGCATCCCGGATATCGTCCGCCGGGCGGTTCAGGTCCAGGTCCCTCAGGCAGGACTTGAGACCTTCGTATCCATAGAATCCGCGGCTGTTCTTGGCTTCGATAATGCCGTCGGTGAAAAACAGCAGAACATCGCCACTGTTGAGGGAGACGGTGGTTTCCGCATAGTCGTTTTCGGGCAGGGCACCCAGCGGCAGGCGGGAACCGTTGCTTTTCAGCAACGTGATGTCATTGCCGTTACGGGCGGAAATCAGAACCGGTTCGTTGAGACCGGCGTTGACGAAGGTCAGGGTTCGGGACTGTTCGTTCAATGTCAACAGGCACATGGCTGTAAAGGTGTTCCGGTCGGTTTTCCGGTATACCGGGATATTGACCAGTTCCATGACCGCTTTCAGCGAGCTGTTCATGGTCAGCTCCGAATAGATCATGCCGTTGGTCATGAGCGCGTTCATGGCGGCCTTCATCCCTTTGCCGGATACGTCACCCAGCAGGATAGCCAGCTCACTCCGCTGTTCATCCATCCAGAGGTAGTCATAGAAGTCACCGGACACTTCGTAAGTAGGCAGACAGATGGCGGAGATGTCAAAGTTCCGTGCCCGTGGATCGGATTCCGGCATGATGGACATCTGGGTGTCATGTGCGGTCTGGATCATGGTCCGCATGGTGACGGTGCGGGCGGAACGACGGTACCACAACAGTACGGCCAGGATCGCAGCCAGTGCCATCAGGATCAGGAACCACCAGGTTTTCCAGGGCGGCGGTTCGATGGTGATCCGGATGCTGTGGCCATCTGTGTTCCAGACACCATCGTTGTTGGAACCCTGCACAACAAACGTATACTCTCCGTTACTCAGGTTGGTATAGGTGGCGAAATTTCGCGTTCCGGCTTCTACCCAGTCTTCATCGAAACCCACCATTTTGTACCGGTACTGGTTCTTGTCCGGACTTCGGAAATCCAGTGCGGCAAACCGGAAGGAGAACGATTTGTCCCAGTGGGTCAGTATAATGTGGTCGGTCTCGTTGATGTGATGTTGCAGCGGGGAGTCTCCTCCGATCGGGGGTGGCTGGTTGAAGATCAGGAAGTCGGTGAAAGCCACCGGGGGCACATGCATGTTGTCTGTGATTTCGTCGGGACGGAAAATGTTCAGCCCGGAGACCCCACCGAAATAGAATCGGCCGGATGAATCCTCAAAGTAGGCACCGCCGTTGAATTCCGCGCTCTGCAGCCCGTCGTCAATACCATAATTGGTGAACTCTTCTGTTTCCGGGTTGAAACGGGAGAGCCCGTTGTTGGTACTGAGCCACAGGTTGCCGCCGCCATCTTCCAGAATACCGTATACCACGTCATTGGGCAGCCCGTTCTCGGTTGTGTAGGTGTCGAACCGGCCCGTGTCCGGATCAAACCGGCACAAGCCGCCGCCGAATGTACCGACCCAGAGAATGCCGTGCGCATCTTCAAATATGGAGAAAACATAGTCATTACTGATGCTGAACGGGTCAGCGGGGTCATTGGTAAACCGGGTGGAATTACCGGTTTCCGGGTCAAAGCAGTTGAGTCCGCCGCCGTTGGTACAGACCCACAATTTCCCGGTGGAGTCTTCAAACATGATGCGGCAGAAGTTGCTGCTTAACGAAGCGGGGTCTTCGGGATCATACATGTAGCGGGTGAATGTGCCCGTTTCCCGGTCCATCCGGTTTACACCGCCGCCGGACGTGGCGATCCAGAACCGGCCTTCACGGTCCTCCACGATGGACCGGATCGAGTTGAAACTGAGCGATCCCGGATCACCCGGAATGTTCCGGTAGACGGTCCAGTTTCGGCTTCCTTTCCGTTTTCTGTACAATCCGGTGATCTGGGTGCCGACCCAGAAATCGCCGTTCCGGTCTTCGTACATGCACCGGACATTGTTGGCAATGGTCCCGGCCGGCTCGATCCGAATCGCTTCGATGTGCCTGGATTCCGGGTCCATCCGGTGCAGGAGGCTGTCCCCTGTGCCGATCCACATGGTGCCCCCCCTGTCCTCATACAGGGAGAACACGGCCGAGTCTTTCAAACCGACTCCTGGTTCTTCGCTGAACCCGATCAGGTCAAATTTCTGTTTGCCGGGATCGAATTTGTTGACGCCGCCGATCTGGGTTCCCACAAATACGACACCGGAATGGTCTGTATAGATGGCGGAGACCATGTCGTTGCTGATGGAATGCCGATTGTCCGGATCGTGGAACAAACGGATGAACGAGTCTGCCTGCGGCTCCAGGATATTGAGCCCCAGGTCCGTTCCGATCCAGACGTTACCGTTGCCATCCTCTGAAATGGCCCGTACCGCGTTGTCACTGAGTGATCCCGGATTTCCGGATTCATGCCGGTACCGGTGCACGATCTGTTCACCGGACAGAACGAACACACCGTTCAATGTCCCGACCCACAGTTGGTTTTTGCTGTCCAGCGCCAGGCAGGTAACCGGGACATTGTTCGGCAGTCCCCATGTTCCGGGGCGCTCAAACCGGATGTCTGTCTGATCCGTGGAATCAATCAACCGGTTGAGTCCCGCATTGGTTCCGATCCAGGTGTTACCGGCATGGTCTTCCAGCATGCAGGTGACCGTATTGTTGCTGATCGAGTCCGGGTCATCACCCCGTGAGCGGTAGTTTCCGAACGAACCACTGCCTGGATCAAGCAGTCCAAGGCCGTTCTGTGTGCAGACCCAGATGCGTCCGATGGCATCTTCGTAAACGTTGAAAACCACATTGTTGGGCAGTGAATCAGACCGTGCCGGATCGTGGAGATAGTGGGTGAACCGGTTCGTGGCCCGATCATACCGGTTGAGTCCCCGGTTGAAGGTCCCGATCCAGATATTGCCGTTACGGTCTTCCTCCATGCAGAAAATGACATTATGACTGATGGATCCGGGATTCTCCCGGTTGTACCGGTACACCTGAAAATCATACCCGTCATAGCGGTTCAGCCCGTCCTGCGTTCCGAACCAGATGAACCCCCGGCTGTCCTGCAGGATACTGAGAACGGTTGACTGGGAGAGTCCGTCTTTCAGACTCAGGCGCTCAAAACGATAGGTGTCCGCCGCCAGGTTGCCGATGCTCAATGCCAGCAGCAGGAAGATCAAGACAACTCGAATGGGTGCCTCTATGTGGATTCGGGTGCGTCCAAACGTTTTCATGGTTCGTACTACGAGCCGTCAGGGGATGAGGTTAGATTTTCGCCCGGTTTTTTACGAAACATTCTCAATAACATAAGACCACTTTCCGTTGTCCGGCCCGGCGGTTTCCCTTTGTTACCCATGCCTGTGATGAGACATGGTAAACTCGTACCAGCAGATAACGGTTACATGCCGGCGCACGGAGGAGTTTATTTATGCCTGCTGAAAATCATGAAGATTATACCATCCGCGATTTGACGATTGATGATCTGGCACCGGTTTTCCATCTGGGAGAACGGATGTACACCCTGCAGAAAAACCCGAACCTGTACCGGATATGGGACGAGACCCAGGTGGTGGAATATTTCACTTCGGATCCCGATGGATGTTTTGTGGCCGAACGCAAAGGTGAGATCGTCGGCTTCCTGTTGTCCTACGTGGTAGACAAGTACAAGTCCCACCGGTTCTATGGCTATCTGGAATGGCTGGCCATTCATCCGGACCATCAGGGCAGGGGAATTGCGTCCCTGTTGTTTGACCGGTTTATGGCATATATGCAGGAGCAGAAGGTTCCGATGCTGCTGGTAGACGTAGAGGCAAAGAACACACGTGCACTGGATTTCTTTACCAGCAAAGGATTTTCCCGTCCTACCAGCCAGATCTATCTCACCATGAATTTGGAGCGGAAGCATGACCGCTGATGTGAAGGAAGAGCGGCTCCTGAATCTCCTTGCGGACCTGGTGGATATCTACAGCCCGTCCGGTAAGGAGGCCGAGGTTGTCGATTATCTCCATGAATATCTGGAATCCCACGGACTGATTGCCGAGCGTCAGCCGGTATCCGAAGACCGGGACAATCTCGTTCTGTATTCCGGCAAGGAACCACCGGCCGTTGTGCTGGTGGGTCATGTGGATACGGTGCCGGCGTTTGATTACGACAATTATCGTGCCGACGTGGATGGAGACATTCTCTGGGGACTGGGTTCCACAGACATGAAGGGTGGATGCGCCGCCATGGTGGAGGCATTTCTTTCCTTTCGGGAAGCGTTTCCCGATCGTGACCTGCCGGCGGCGCTGGCACTGGTTGTGGGGGAAGAGGAAACCGGTGATGGTGCCATGACACTGTGTCGGGACTACCGGTTCAACTGGGCGGTTATCGGGGAGCCCACCGGTCTGCAGCCCTGCTTTACCCATTTCAGTTATGTAGAAATTGAGCTCACCACCCGGGGTAAGCGCGCCCATGCGTCCGTTTCCCGGCCCGAGCAGAATGCGGTGAAAACCATGCTGGACCTGCTGAATACCCTGATCGGCCACGTGGAGCAGGACAAGAGTGACATTCTCTACAATGTCCGGGACATGCAGAGTTCCCAGGCCGGATTCGCGGCGCCGGACCTCTGTACGGCCTATCTGGATCTTCATCTGCCCACCCGCTATCCCATCGGTGAACTGACGGCGGA
This sequence comes from Acidobacteriota bacterium, assembly GCA_036736005.1. GTDB lineage: Bacteria > Acidobacteriota > Holophagae > Thermotomaculales > Thermotomaculaceae > DAINNF01. The sequence goes on along the minus strand of DAINNF010000010.1, from coordinate 19,232 downwards.
ACTGGAGGAGTTGGTGGAGAGCCGTATGGAAGGGGACAACAAGGAATTCTCCCTGACCACGATCCACAACGGGTACCGGCTGCCCCGGCGGGGTGAAATGGCCCGCGTACTGGAGTCGGCCTTCAAGCGGACCGGTCTGGTCTACAAGAACGGGATCTTTCGAAGTGATTCGGATGCGCCGCTGCTCTGGCAGGCGGGGATCAAACCGGTTGTCCTGGGGCCCGGTGACCTGTCCGTCGCCCATACGAACGAGGAGTGCGTGTCCATCCCGCAGGTGGTTGACGCGGGTCGACTGTACCTTTCCCTGCTGTATGAACTGGCCGGGATATCAGAAGAAGTCCGGAAGAACAAAGATGCCTGATATGAGGAAAGCATGGATGCTGGGAATGGTGCTGGTTGTAATGGCGGCCTGTAACGGTGTCGGGGATCGTGAGGCAGTCGGTCGTCAGTTGATGGAAGCGGATCGGGCATTTGCTGCTGAAACCGCGGCGAATGGATTGAACGGCTGGTTGAACTGGTTCGACAAACAGGCAGCCGTATTCCCCCGCGACCGGAACGTGGTCAACGGACTGGCGGCAATCCGGGCGTTTTATGAAGAAACGGGTTTTGATCCGACCGGACTGAAATGGGAGCCGGAACGGGCGGTGGTATCGGACGACGGTACCCTCGGAATGACATACGGAACCTGGACCATGGTGGATCCGTCAGTGAACGGGGAATCCGAGATTGCCCGGGGCAAATATATGACGGTGTGGCGGTTGAATCCGGAAGGGAAATGGCGCGTGGTTGCAGACATGGGGAATACGGACATGGAAGCGGTTCCGGAGGCCGGCGAAGCGCTGGAAGACTGATTCAACGGCCCTGTGGCAACGGTTGATTCCGTCCGTCATCCGGTAAAAAGAATTTTCAGTCCGATCATGATCAGCACGATTCCGCCCAGCACCGAAACCCGCTCTCCAAATCTTCTGCCCAGTCGGGTACCGAATTTGACACCGGCCATGGACACCAGTCCGGTAACCAGACCGATAATCAATGCCGGATAAACGATGGTGAGACCCAGCAGGGAAAAGCTGATCCCCACCGCCATGGCGTCAATACTCACCGAAGTGGCCAGCATGACCAGTGTAAGGCCACGGGTCGGATCGGTCCGGAACTGGCCGTCTCCTTCCCCCAGTGCTTCAATGATCATATGAATCCCTACATAGAGCAACAGGCCGAACGCGATATATCTGTTGTATCCCAGAAAGTAGGGGCTGACCGAGTGTCCCATGATCCAGCCGAGAATCGGAAACAGTCCCTGGAACAGCCCGAAATGGAAGTAGATGCGGAATGCCTGCATCCGGCTGGCATCCCGGAGGTAAATGCCGGCCGATACCGAGACGGCAAGTGCATCCATGGCCAGCGAGAGTGCGATGGTCAGAATGGTGAGGATTTCGCCCACGTCAACCGGTCCGTTCGTGAATGAACCGGGCGAGACCGGCCAGGCGTCCATCGTCCGGCAGTTGCGAAGCCGCATCCAATGCACGGCCCAGGAACTGGTCTGCCAGATTCCGTGCGCCGCTCAGACCGTGGAGGGCGGGATAGGTGAGTTTGTTCTGCTCCCGGTCCTTACCGGGGGTCTTGCCCAGTGACGCAAAATCTGCCGTCTCGTCCAGGATATCGTCTACCACCTGGAACAGGAGGCCGATGGCGTTGCCATATGCGTCCAGTTCATCCAGAACAGGAGCAGGACTGGAAAACAGCAGTGCCGGAGCCATACAGGAGATCCGGATCATCGCGGCGGTCTTTCGGCCGTGGAGCAGTTCCAGGAACGAATTGTCCGCTTGGGCCGGATGATGCATGTCCATGGCTTGTCCCCCCACCATTCCCCTTACTCCTGCCGCATCCGCCAGTGCCTGAATGAAGTGCAGCCTGCCGGCTGCAAGCGCCGGTTTTTCAGGGAACCGGGCGGCAACATGAAAGGCTTCCGTCAGCAATCCGTCTCCCGCAAGGATGGCGGTGGCTTCGCCGTACATCTTGTGGCAGGTGGGTTTCCCCCGCCTGTAGTCATCATCATCCATCGCCGGCAGGTCGTCATGGATCAGGGAATAGGTGTGGATCATTTCGATGGCCAGTGCCGCCGGTATGATGTCATCAACGGGAAACCCCAGCAGCTCGGTCACCGTGATGGCCAGAACCGGGCGGATCCGTTTTCCACCGGCAAAAAATGAATGGTGCATGGCGGCTTCAAGGTCGGGGGTTTCCTCATGGAGTTTCGGGAAGTAAGATGCAGCCGCCTGCTCGAATCGCTCGGCCGACTGTTTCACATGATCAGGCGTCTTCCGGGACATCCAGCGGGACCTCCTGGCCCAGTGATTCCATGAATTGGGTGATCCGACCCCGGGCCTCCGTCAGATTGGTATTCAATTCACGGATCAGTCCCACACCCTCCTCAAACAGTTTCATGGCTTCGTCCAGCGGGAGTTCCCCGGTATTGATGGCCGTGACGATTTCCTCAAGGCGTTCCAGCTTCTCTTCAAAGGACCTGGCACTCATGGTCACTCCTTGTCTCTTTCCGTATAGAGTACATGACTGAGGGCAAAACCGTCAACGAAACGTATCTGAACGGTGTCTCCTGCCTGAATCTGGTGAATGGACCGCAGAATCTGTTTTCTTTCCTTGTCGAAAGTCGCGGTGTAGCCCCGCTCCAGTACCTGCATCGGGTTAACTGCATTCAGTTCCCGGACGGTTCCTTTGAGGGTGTCCTCCTTGTGTTCCACCAGTGCCCGGATCCCGGCGGTCAACTGTCCGGTAAGCAGTCGCATCCGTTCCTGTTGACGGTTGACCGTACGTGTCATGGTGTCCGGGTGCAGCGCCCGGGACAGTTGTTGCAGTCGTTCATTCCGTGTCCGGAGGGTGCGCCCGGTCCCTTCTGTCAGGGTGGCGGTCAGTTGGTCCAGCTGCTGCAGCCGGTCCGGCAGAAACCGTTCCAGGCGGTCTTGCAGTTGTCGGCACAGCATGGTGAAACGGACCAGTTCCGGACTGCGGTCCCGGGTGCGGCTCATGGCTACCACCAGCGATTCCCGTCGCCGCTGGACCATTTCCAGTGCGCCATCGTAGCCTTCCCGAAAGAAACGTCCGGCCGCTGTGGGTGTTGGCAGACGCAGGTCGGCCACCAGGTCCGAGATGGGCGTATCTTTTTCATGTCCCACCGCGGAGATGACCGGTTTGGGACAGTCGGATATGGCCCGCGACAGTTCTTCGTCACTGAAGCACAGCAGGTCTTCTTCACTGCCGCCGCCCCGGGTCAGGACAATGACGTCCACGTCTTCCCGCTGCTGGAGCAGGCGAAGTGAGCGAATCAGTGCCGGGGCTGCTTCGGAACCCTGCACGACGGACGGGTAGAGAACAACGGAAAGGGTGGGGATATTCCGGACCATCTTCAGGAAGTCACGGATGGCGGCCCCCTTGGGGGAGGTAATCAGGCCGATTCGTTCAGGCAGTCTGGGGACATCCTGTTTTCGGGATTCGTCAAACAGACCTTCTTTCTGCAGCTTTTCTTTCAGTTGTTTCAGTCGAAGAGCCAACTCCCCCTCACCGGCCGGCACCGCCTGCATCACGTTCAGTTGGTAGGTGCCCCGCTTTTCGTAAAGACCAATGTTCCCCATGGCATAGATCTTGATCCCGTTTTCCAGATGGAAGGAGAGACCTTTCCCGTATCCGGCAAACAGTGTGCAGGGGAGCATGGTTCCGTCCATGTCTTTCAGTGAAAAGTATGCATGTCCTGCGCGGGAAACGGACAGGTCGGTTACTTCACCAATAACCCATATACGGGTGAATTCCGGGATTTCCAGCCGGTTCTTGATCAGGCGCGTCAGTTGGGAAACCGTGTAGGCGTCATGCGTCTTCAATGGTCAGTCTCCGTTGTTCCGGACGAATATCCAGTACCCGGTACGGTGTCTTTTCCAGTTTGTCTGTAACAGACTGTCGGAAATCCGGTTCCACGACGGCAAATACGCAACCGCCTCCTGCGGCTCCGCACATCCGAAATCCCATGATAGCAGGATCCGATTCCAGCATGTTGAACAGTTCGGGACAGTCGGGGACCAGGGGTACGGGCAGAGCTTTTCTGATTTCAAAGTCGGCCCTCAGACTCCTGCCGAGAGAAGCCATGTCACCGGCGAGGATAGCAGACGATACATCCGCCGAAATCTCGGCGAGTGCTTCCAGTGTTCCATGGTAACGGGCATCATCCAGCATCAGTTTGAAGACCTCCCAGTTGGGCGTTCCGGAGAAATGATGAATACCGGTAAAGATCAGAAGACTGTGACGGGACAATTCCGTTGGAAAGGGAAGTGAATCCACATGGAAACCGCCCGGGGGAAACGTGATGCGGGAAATGCCACCATAAAGGGGAGCAATATAATCCTGAATACCGGTTGGAAACCGGATCAAACCCGCTTCCAGATCCATGGCGATACGGACCAGTTCCCCGGATGTCATCGCCCGCCCGGTCAGTCTGTTGCACGCTGTGAGCATGGCGGACAGAATAACGGATGAGGTTCCCAGGCCGGACCCCTGGGGGACATCACTGTGTACGGTGAACCGCCAGCCCGTGTCAAGCTGGCCGGGATACAGATCCAGAACGGCTGACAGGTACTTCAAATCCGGGTCTGAAGTCGGCCAGTCGGATTCATTGCCCGAGTTCCTGTTTCGCAACACGGTAGCGTCCGGGCAGGGGTCAACTGCAAGCGAAATTCCGGCATTCAGTGTACAGTTAACAGTGGCCGCTCCCGGCACAATCGCCGAAAGCGGCCAGATATCAAGCGTGCCCCCGGCCAGGTCTACCCGGACGGGGGCATTGATGATGAGTCTGTTCATTGATACTTGATCTGGAGTTCGTCCAGTTTCTTCCTTGCGATTCGTGCCTCTTGGGAAAGCGGGAATTTCTTGATCAGGTCCTGCAGTTCCAGTACACCGACAGCCGGCGAGTTCATTTCAAACAGAGCGAGTCCTTTGCGCAGCATGGCGGCCGGCAGTACGTCGCTTTCCGGGTAATCGCTGATGACATGTTCGAATTCACGGATGGCATCCCGGTATTTTTCCTGTTCAAACATGCACAGTCCGAGCCAGTACAGTGCGTTGTCAACTTTTTCCGAATCGGGGTAGTTCTGGACAAAGTCGCGAAAGCCCATTGCAGCTATCTCATAGTTGCCTTTGACATAGTCCGTATAAGCCGTAGAGAACAGGGAGTCCGGTGAAGCAGGCGCAGCCGTGTTCCGGATCGGGGTTTCGGAACCTGCATTGTCCCCGGCGTTATCAGAGGGTGTGGCTACACTGCCGCCATCCGAAAGCCGGCTGAGGATAAATGTCATCTTCTGGTTGAGATCGCGTACCCGCTCAAACAGAATACTGATGTTTCCACTTATCTCTTCCAGTGTGGCGTTCAGGTCTGCCTGTGCGGTGTTATCCTGCGGTTCGGCAAGCTTTGATTCCAGGTTCTTCACAGCGCTCAACTGTTCCGCCTGATCCTTCTGAATGCGCCAGATCTGACTCTTGATATCGGTAATGTCCTGTGTCATGGTGCCCTGTTCCACGCACGCAACGGATGAGAGGAGCAGGACAACGATGCCGAAGGATTTCCACATGGCGATATATCTCCTTTTAATGATGTTACTTCTCACGGATTACGAAGTGTGCGCGACGATTCTGGGACCAGGCCCATTCATCGTGACCCGGTACCTTGGGAATCTGCTCACCCCAGCTGAATGTTTCCATCTGGTTGGACGGGACACCCAGTGAAATCAGGTAGTTCTTCACACTGAATGCACGGCGGTCACCCAGTGCCATGTTGTACTGTTCCGTACCGCGTTCATCGCAGTGTCCTTCGATGATCACTTTTACGGTGGGATGGTCTATCAGCCATTGTGCGTGTTTTTTCAGTGTTTCGCGGGTTTCAGTCGTTAAGCGGGATTTGTCAAACTCGAAGTAAACGTCTTCCAGAACCCCTTCCCGGTTCAAATCGTCTACTGTCTTGGCCGCAAACCCTTCATCAGCAAGTGCTGATTCGTCAATAACTTCAGTGTCCAGTGGTGTTTCCACTACCGGCTGTACATCGGAAGGTGCCGGTTCGGTGCTTTCCGCTGGAGCCGGTTCAGGCATGGTATCCGGCTTGGTGCGGCAACTGGTAATGGAGACCAGCAATGCAAGCCCAGCCAGAATGGCAAAGAACGTCTTGCTATTCATCGGTTCCCCCTGTGGTTTCCGTAGATTCCCGATCATTATACCGCATTGGTCTGAAGTGCCAACAGCAATTCCGGTGGAGGGTGCCGGCCGTCACAGTACCCAGTGGGTTACACGATGCTTCTGAAGATAGCTGTTTATGGTTGTATTGGCGTTCACTCCATATTTTGGATATGCATGGATCAGGTGAATATCCGGTGGAAGCGGGGTATCCATGCCAAAGACAGGAAGACCGCGTACGGTGGAATGAACATGTTTGTTGTAGGGATCGACAAACCCTTTAACCGGAACGTTTTTCATCAACAGGCTGTCTGCGATGGCTTTTCCGTACCGGCCAATTCCGAAGATCAGAATGGTTTCCTTTTCGCAGGTTTCATGGCGGGCGAAGAAACCGGCTTTTTGATTGAATATCTGTGTTCGTTTCAATTCCGGGTTAATGCGGGTCTGGCGTTCTCCATGATCCCGCCAACGGAGCAGTATCTGGGGCAGTTTGTGAATCTGATAACCACCATAAACGGTTCGAAACAGAAAATCATAATCTTCTGCACCCGGGCCACGGTAGCCTCCCAGAGACCGGAACAGGGAGCTGCGCCCCATCCAGGTCGGATGAGGGAGCGGACAGTCCAGGTAGAGGTCATCTTTCATGGATTCTGCGGTACGTGTGCGATTGACCCATCTCTCAAACATCCGGACACCTTCCGTTACGGCACCGTTGGTCCGGAAGCAGCGGACCCGGCACCCCAACAGACTGATGTCCGGATGATGTTCCAGGTAGGAAAACTGTCTTTCCAGTCGCCGGTCCGCCATCATGTCATCACCGTCCATGCGGGCGATATAGCGTCCAAGCGCCTGTGACAGTGCATGGTTGAGCGCTGAAACGATTCCTTCGTGCGTTGGCAACCTGATGGGCCGCATGGGCAGGCGGGAGGACCAGCATTCCAGAATTTCCGCTGTCTTGTCCACCGATCCGTCATCGACGGCAAGTAACTCAAAATCCTGGAAGGTCTGGGATTCAATGGAATGCAGTGCTTCTTCCAGATACCGTTCACTGTTGAAAAGAGGCATCAGGATCGAAATCTGGACCATGTCCACCGCCGTGTCCCGGTTGATGTCTGTTGTTCCAGATTCTAGTCGACACCCGGCCCACCGCGCAAGAGAAAGCTGGACTGTCAATCAGATGACAGGTCGGGCTCAAAAAAACCGTTTTGTCTTCAAATTGACAGGTGAATCTGACAGATTCTTTACACCGTTTCCGGATATGTGTATAATCCATAAGACTGAATTCATGCGGGGTGACCATGATTACCGGATTCAATACCGACGTCAAACATGCCGGTAAAGTGTTTCACATTCAAACTGAAGACAAAGGTCAGAATAATCCGAAAATAGAGACCCTGATTTATGTGGGCGGACAGATTCTGGATTCGCTCCGTTTTGATTATTCCGAGAAGATCAAAGATGCATATGATGAGGCGCTGGTCACCCAGTTGATGGAAGAGCAACACCGTCGGGTGGTCCGTGATATTAAGACCGGAAAGTATGACGACGGAGATGAAAATCTGGACGACGGCTTGTCCCGCAGAACGCTGGACGAGGTGGTTCTGGCTTACCTGAATGATTCGGCTCCCAAGGATGAGATGATTCTGGTTCTGGAAAACGAGGGCCAGGAATTTGTATCCGGAGCCAAAGTTCATCTGAAGGTTTCCGCAATGAAAAAGGAAGGGCGGGAACCGCTCGGACGCGTCAAGATCCGGATTCAGATTTTCAGTGTGGATCAGCCACCTGCATTGATTCACGAGGGCTATACGGATGCAAAAGGGTTCATGGAAACGGCTTTTTCCATTCCCGAACTGGGCGAGGGGACCTACACACTGGTCATAGACGGTGAACACGGTGAATACGCCGGCGCCGATATCAAGTATCTGATTCGAAATGGCTGAACTCAACAGGAAGAAAGCGGCAACGTATATTTTTCTGGCCTGGCTGTTCCCCGGTCTGGGTCATTTTGTGCTGGGGCACCGCAAAAAAGCATTGGTGCTGGGCGGGATTGTTCTTTTCATGTTCCTCTATGGTCTGTTCATGCGTGGCCAGGTCTATACACCATTGGATGCCAATGTACTGTTCAAATGGGGTTCACTGGTTGAATTGGGGATGGGTCCCATGTACATTATTCTGGCTGCCACTCCTTATGCTTCCGGACTCGTCAAGTCGTACACCTTCGAATTCGGCACATCATTCATGCTGACTGCCGCCATTCTGAATTATTTTGCCATGATTGACATCGTGGATCTGCTGATGAATCGCCATGACCGGCCGGTAGAAAAAGTACCTTCAGACTGAAACGGAACGACCTTTCGACCCCATCGCACCGTCTTGCCTTTTCCCTTCGAATGATGTGTAATGGTGCAATCAATGAATAGCAGGGAGATTGCTGTGATGAAGGTCCTGATTGTCGGCAGCGGCGGACGGGAACATGCGCTGGCCTGGAAAGTGGCCCGTTCACCGCTTGTAAAGGAAGTTTACTGTGCTCCGGGCAACCCCGGTACGGCCACCGTGGGAACCAACGTTCCCATCCCGGTTGGCAATATCCCGGAGCTGTTGTCATTTGCGAAAGAACATTCCATCGATCTGACCATCGTCGGACCGGAGCAACCGCTGGTGGACGGACTGGCCGACCGCTTCAGGGAAGCCGGACTGGACGTGTTTGGCCCCGGTACAGAGGGGGCCAGACTGGAAGGTTCCAAGGTGGCGGCGAAACAGTTTATGGAGCGTCATCAGATTCCGACAGCCCGCTATCGGGTGTACGAGAACCCGGAGGAAGCGAAAAGCGCCGTGTTGAGTGGCGAAATGACGGCCCCGCTGGTGGTGAAAGCCGACGGTCTTGCCGCGGGGAAAGGTGTACTGATTTGCGAGACAACGGATCAGGTGCTGGACGCAATTGAAGTGACCATGAAGCAGCGGGTTTTTGGGGATGCCGGTTCGTCCATCGTGATGGAAAGCTATCTGCAGGGATTTGAGGCGTCCATTCACATCGTCACGGATGGAGAACGTTATTGCATGCTACCTGCGGCCAGGGATCACAAGAAAATCTATGATGGAGACAAAGGACCCAACACCGGTGGAATGGGTGCGGTTTCCCCTGCACCCGGGGTGGATCATGCACTTGTCAATGTCATTCAGAAGTCCATTGTTGATCCATTCATCAGTGGTCTGAGGAAGGAAGCGATTCCGTTTCGGGGGACGGTATTCTTCGGCCTGATGATTACCAGGAACGGGCCCAGAGTACTTGAATTCAACGTCCGGTTCGGGGATCCGGAAAGCCAGGTGATCCTGCCCAGAATCCGAAACGACCTGATTCCGCTGCTTCAGTCGGCGGCAAAAGGGAAGCTGGTCGGGCAGGTTGACGTGGATGAGAGGACGGCGGTAACCGTTGTGGCGGCATCATCCGGTTATCCGGGATCGTATTCGAAAGGAATGGCCATTGAATTGCCCGGCGAGTTGGATGCTGAACAGATGATTTTTCATGCGGGGACGAAGGAGACGGAGGATGGCCTGGTTACATCCGGAGGACGGGTCCTGGCGGTGACCGCTATGGGAGCTGATATCGAAGAGGCCCGTGAGCTGGCTTATCACGGACTGGACCGCATTGCGTTTTCCGGCAAGACCTGGAGAAAGGATATCGGCCTGCTGACAACATGAATATACGAGCTGAGATAATTGCGGTCGGTTCAGAGCTTCTGGGACCGGACAAACTGGACACCAATTCGCTTTATCTGACCGGGCAGCTGGCCCGACTGGGCATCCGTGTCATAGCAAAATCCGTCATTGGAGATGAACAGGATTCTCTTGAAGAAGCGCTTCGGGTGGCCCTGAAGCGTGCCGATCTGGTCATCACTACGGGAGGGTTGGGTCCGACCCAGGATGACTTGACCCGGGAAGCCGTCGCTGCAGTCACGGGTCGCAATTTGAAAGAAAATGAACGTGTACTGCGTGCACTGGAGAAACGCTACAATGAAAGGGGTACAGCCTTTCTTGCAAACAGCCGAAAGCAGGCCATGGTACCGGAAGGCGCCGAAGCCATATTGAATGTCCCCGGAGCGGCCCCGGGACTCTACCTCAGACACGAACAGGGAATCCTGATTCTGCTGCCCGGCGTGCCACGGGAGATGCAGTACATCATGGAACACGGCGTGCTGGATCGTCTCAGCGAACACGCACCTGGTGGAAACAGAATCAGTGTCTCCATCAATCTGGCCGGCGTTCCGGAATCGGTTGTGGACGATTGCCTGAGTGACATCGATTTTCAGGGGAATCGCGTTGAGTACATGATTCTGGCCAACCTGCGCCGGGTTCAGGTTACGCTGTCGGGAGAATCCGGTGATCTGGTGAGAAGCGTGGCGCAGGACGTCATAGACCGGTTCCCCGATGCTTACTACGGGGATGGTGATCTCTTTGTCGAGGATGCGATATTGCGTCATCTGGGAAACTCGGGTCAAACCCTCGCATTAGCGGAATCATGTACGGGTGGTCTGGCGGGCAAATTTCTGACAGACATTCCCGGAAGTTCTCATGGCTTCAAAGGTGGCGTCGTGGCATACGACAATTCGGTGAAGCAGCGTGTGTTGGGTGTTTCCAGTGGTATTCTGGAACAAAATGGGGCCGTCTCCGGTCCTACGGCGGCCCAGATGGCAGTTGGTGTCAGACGGTTACTGGAAGCGGACTTCGGGATATCCATAACCGGGATTGCAGGTCCCGATGCACCGGGTGATAAACCGGTGGGGTTGGTCTATGCCGGGGTGTCGGATGAGTCCGGGCTTCGGGTTGACCGGTTTCTCTTTAAAGGGACCCGGGAGATGATTCGGATACAGGCGGCAACACGGGCCATGGATCTGCTCCGCCGTTGGATGCTGAACTGAGGGAGCAATATGGATACCAGACGACTGTTTCTGGCAATGCCGGTGACCCCTTCGGTTCGGCAGGTTCTTGAGGATGTCCAGGAGGAGATCGAAAGCATTTTCGGTACAAGGGGACGGGTTCATCCGGACGCATTTCATCTGACGTTGCGGTTTCTGGGAGATGTTCCTTCCGGAGACATCAGCGAACTGATTGATGCAGTCCGGGCGCGGTTGACCGGCTTGGATACACTGCAGCTGCGGTTAAAGGGAGTCACATCTTTCGGACCCATGGAAGCGCCCCGGGTGGTGGTCGTCACGGTAGAACCGGATAAGCCGGTAGCCGCTGTTGCCGCGGAAATCGAACAGGCGGTACGCGAGATTGGTTTCCGTCCGGAGAATCGTCCGTTTCGGGCCCACATTACGATTTACCGACCGAAGAAACCGGGCAGGGTACGGCCGAGGCTTCTGCCTGACAATGACCCGTTTCAGGTTGATCGGGTGGTACTGTATGAAAGCCGGTTGCTCCCGGATCGGGCGCATTATAGTCCGGTTGCCGTTTTCCGTTTTAACGGGAAACCGGTGTAAGGGCTGGTCTGACAGACCATCCCGTGTGCGGCAGACGAATACCAGTTTGAAGGAGGTTGCAGATGAAAGTTGCGGTGATTGGAGCAGGCAGTTGGGGAACGGCACTTGCCCTGTTATTCGCGGACGTAGGTCATGATGTCCGCATGTGGGTATACGAGGAAGACGGTTCGTCCGAGATTCTGGAGCGACGGGAGAATGTGATCTATCTGCCGGAGTTTCCGTTTCCGCACAACCTTACCCCTTCCCATGACATGAGATTCTGCATGGAGGATGCGGAATTGGTTGTGACGGTTGTTCCCACGCAGGTTTACCGCAACATCCTGCCTTCCATGGTGCCCCATGTCAAACCGGATATGGTTTTCCTGTCAGCGTCCAAGGGTATCGAAAATGACACGTTGAAACGGGTCAGCGAGATATTGGAAGAATTCCTTGAACCTGCGGGTGTACAGCATGTGGGCGTTCTGTCCGGCCCCAGTTTTGCCAAAGAAGTGGCCAGAAAGTATCCTACAGCGGTGACCATTGCATTTGAAGATGAAGCAGTTGCAAGACGTATTCAACATTCGCTGGCGTGTCCGTATTTCCGGCTTTACCGGAATACAGACCGGATCGGTGTGGAATTTTGTGCTGCCCTGAAAAATGTAATCGCCCTGGCGTCCGGGATGATCGAGGGTCTGGAATACGGGATGAACACACGGGCGGCACTGATTACCCGTGGCCTTGTAGAAATCACCCGAATGGGGATGGTGCTGGGTGCGGAACCGGTGACGTTTCCCGGGCTTGCCGGGATGGGTGACCTGGTACTGACCTGTACAGGGGGACTGTCCCGAAACCTGACGGTCGGTCGGGAGCTGGGCAGGGGCCGCAGTATTGAGGAAATAACAGGATCCATGAAGATGGTCGCTGAAGGGGTGAAAACCGCAATTTCGGTTCACCAGCTGGTCAGGAAAACAGGCATTGAAATGCCCATCTCGGAGAAGGTCTTCGAAATCATATATGAAGGGAAATCGGCACATGATGGTGTCGTTGAACTGATGACAAGAAGCCTGAAATCGGAGAGCGAAATTTTCTGAAGTCGATTCTGACACCGGTCTCGTGTTTCCTGACAAGGGATGTTTCGACCTCCATTCGCCTGGAACGATCCCGGCTTTCTCTTGCTCCTATCGAGTTTGACAGAATCTGTGGAAAACGCTGTGAAGAACGCTGTGAATTTCGAGCAGACATCACTTGCATCGCGCCGGCACTCGGATAGCACCATAAATGGTGCATTTTCTAACTATATGAAAAAATAAATAGATAAGTAGTTTCAGTTTAAAAAAGAACAAGTTGCAGCATGCCAATTGAGCATCGGCGGCAACTTGAGTCGTTTTGAACAATGAATCAACAGATTGCGTCTATCCGGAAGCTTGCCTATTCTAAGAAAAATTATTAAAATTTATAAAAATTTTGAAAAAACTTTAAAAAAACAAAATTCTCTATTGCGTCCAATTTGTAATCTGTTACCATGTATGCATTCTCAGCAAAAACGTTTTGTGGTGGGTATAGTTTCTCTATGTTGGTGGGAGTATCAGTTCCATATTCAAATCCCTGTACATGTGCATACGGGAGTTTTCTGTTTCCGGGAACCCCGTACCCTGTCAAATGTTCAGCTGCGCTGCTTCTCTACGGAAATACCACCTTTCCCGGATGCTGATTCAGTATCCGGTTACAAGTGGGGAAACTGCGAACAATAATCTGAGGGGTAATCCCTTTTCAATTCCAGACCGCAGGGGGTTTGAATGAAGAAGTTCTTATCAATCATCTCAATGCTGGCTGTTTCGATGGTAGTTATGGCCGGCAGCAGTAGCCTCCACCTGAAATATGGCCGGGTGGATACGGCATCAAAGGCCCAGATGAAGGCGGCAGCGTCTTCCGGCAGTGATTTGTTTGTGGAAGCCTTTGAGCCGACTGAATTGAGGTTGTATCTGGTTCAATTCAACGGACCGATTACGACGGAAAACAAGTCGATGCTGGATTCCCGGGGTATCCGGGTGGCCGACTATATTCCGGACAATGCATATATGGTGTGGGCAACGGGGCAGCAGATTGCCTCTTTACAGGACCCAGCCATCCAGTGGAAGGGAATCTATCAGCCTGCCTATCGTCTGGACCGGAATCTCCTGCAGCGGGATTCGGGTCTTGTCGACGTTCGGATTGTGATGGTTCCGTTTGTTGATTCACGAACCTGCCATTTCCTGCTGGCAGACATCGGCGCAGTCGTTGAAAAGTCCGGGGCTTCCCGCTGGCAGTCGGTTTTTGTGGCCAAGGTTCCGGCGACGTCCTTGAATCGACTGGCTTCTTTCCCGGGCGTGAAATGGATCGAGCCGTTTGTGGCACCGGAACTTCACAATGTCGAGATGCCGGATGTCGCTGTCTATACAGAGAAGAATGGTCTGAAGAACCAGGTGTCTCACGACATCATGAATGTGACGGATGTGTGGAATGCCGGGTACACGGGGTCTTCCCAGATTGCCGCTGTGTGTGACACAGGGTTGGATGTGGGCAGCATCTCTTCTATTCATGCCGATTTCTATGCAGATCTGGACAGCAACGGTACCAATGACAAGATCATAGCTGCCTATGCACTGGGTCGGACCGGCGACTGGAGTGATGACAATGGTCATGGTACGCACACGTCCGGTTCCGTGCTGGGCAATGGCAGTCACTCCAGTGGCGCATTCCGGGGCAACGCCTATAATGCAAGGCTCGTGATGCAGTCCGTGTTGGATTCCCGTGGTGGACTCGGCGGATTGCCTACTGACCTCAATGACCTCTTTCAGCAGGCTTACAATGATGGTGCCCGGGTTCATTCCAATTCGTGGGGCGCCGCAGTAGCCGGCGACTATGACAGTTCTTCCCAACAGCTTGACCAGTTTGTGTGGGAACACCCGGATATGATTATCACCGTGTCTGCCGGGAACGAAGGTACGGATGGAAACCGGGACGGTGTTGTGGATTCGGACTCTATCGGGTCTCCCGCAACAGCAAAGAACTGTATCACCATAGGTGCTACGGAAAGTGATATCAACGCTACCAGCACGACCTGGGGACAGGCGTGGTCAACCGACTATCCGTCGGATCCCATTAACAGTGACCCCATTTCGGACAATCGAAACGGTATGGCGGCATTTTCCAGCCGCGGTCCGGTGGATGACGGTCGAATCAAACCGGACATTTCCGCACCGGGTACCATGATCATCTCCGTCCGCTCCCAGGATTCAGCGGCCGGTACCGGCTGGGGTGTCTATGATGACTGGTATGTCTACATGGGTGGAACATCCATGTCCAACCCGCTTTCGGCAGGAGCTGCTGTGCTGGCACGTGAATTCTTTGTTCAGCATGAAGGAATTACTCCTTCTGCCGCACTGGTGAAGGCAGTGATGCTGAATGCTGCATATGACATGTATCCCGGTCAATATGGAACGGGAAGCGGCCAGGAAATCTCTCAGACCCGTCCCAACAATGTTGAAGGTTGGGGACGTGTAGACCTGGCGAAAGCACTGATGCCCGATGCGCCTGTTGAGCTGCGCTATGTAAACGAAACCGCCGGTATCGGAACTGGCACGACCCGCACGTATACGTACAGTGTGTCGGACACGTCCGTGCCGTTCAGCGTAACACTTGCATGGACCGACTATCCGGCATCCACGACATCCAGTGTCCAACTGGTCAACGACCTGGACCTGACGGTGGAAGCACCCAACGGAACGACGTATTATCCGAACCACAGGACCTCTGCCGACCACACCAATAACGTGGAAACCATTGACATCGCGTCTCCGGTGGCCGGAACCTACACGGTTCAGGTGAGGGGCTATAATGTGCCCCAGGGTCCGCAGCCGTTCGGTCTGGCCGCCCATGGCGGATTCGGTGCAGTGAATCCGGATACGACCCCACCGGTCATTTCCGGTGTATCTGCCGATCCGTCCTACAACACGGCGGACATTTCATGGACGACGGATGAGGCCGCTACTTCGGTCGTGGAATACGGGACTACCACATCACTGGGTCAGACTGCGACGGCCAGTGGCTATACGACGGGACATTCCGTTGAATTGACCGGTCTTTCCGATGAAACGACCTATTATTATCGTGTCCGTTCAGCCGACAGCTCAAACAACGAGGCGGTGAGCGGCACCTATTCCTTTACGACAACAGCAGAGCCACAGATGCCCACCAGTTTCTCTGATAACATGGAGAGCGGTGACAGCAAGTGGACGAAACAGGCGGATGGCTCCAGCCCGTGGACGATTGTATCCACCGGTTATGCCCACTCCGGCAGCTATGCCTGGTTCAGTGCTGATGAGGCCAGTATCAAGGACGATATCATTGCCACGCAGGAAATTGATCTGCGGGGCGCCTCTACTGCAAGTCTGTCCTTCTATCATACCTACCAGATGGAAAACAACTATGACGGTTGTGTGGTTGAAATATCCACAGACGGCGGATCTACCTTCAACGATCTGGGTAGCGCTATTACGACCGGCGGCTATACCGGCACCATCTCGACACGGTATTCGTCCCCCATTTCGGGACGCAGTGCATGGACAGGCGGCAGCCTTGGAACCATGACACAGGTTGTGGCGGATCTGGATGCGTATACCGGCAACACCGTGATCGTACGGTTCCGTCTCGCTTGCGACAGTTCTGTGAACAGTACCGGTTGGTATGTGGACGACGTAACCATCTCAACATCGGTTGTGAATCCTCCGCCCACGATTGACAGCTTCTCCGCAAATCCGACCAGCATTACATCGGGTCAGAGCGCGACGCTGAGTTGGGCGACCACGAACGCTACCAGCTGCACCATCAACGGTTCCTCCGTATCAGTGGACGGTAGCATGACGGTGAGCCCGACCAGCACCACCACCTACACCCTGACCGCAACCGGAGCAGGGGGGACCGTCAGCCAGGATGTAACCGTTACGGTGAATTCAGCTGCACCGGTTATTGACAGTTTCTATGCAAGTCCTTCCAGCATCACAGTGGGCGAGAGTGCCACGCTGTCCTGGGCGACGACGAATGCCACCAGCTGCACCATCAACGGTTCTTCCGTCTCGGTGGACGGCAGTATGACGGTGAGCCCGACCAGCACCACCACCTACACCCTGACCGCAACCGGAGCAGGGGGGACCGTCAGCCAGAATGTTACGGTTACGGTGGAGCAGGTAACTCCCCCGCCCACCATCGACAGTTTCTCGGCGGACCCGACCACCATTACCGAAGGAAACAGCGCGACACTGAGCTGGACGACGACCAATGCAACTGCCTGCACCATCAACGGATCTTCCGTATCGGTGGACGGGAGTATGACGGTGAGTCCGACCAGTACCACCACCTATACGCTGACGGCCACAGGTGACGGCGGCAGCGTCAGTGAGGATGTCACGGTAACCGTGAATCCGGTGAATGGTGATGTGGATACCCGTACCTTCAATTCCGGTGACGTGCCCAAAGCAATCCCGGACAACAACAGTAGCGGTGTAACATCCACACTGGTGTTGAATGATGGAACGGACATTCAGAATCTGCAGGTTACGGTGGATATCAGTCATACTTACATCGGTGACCTGATTGTGTCATTGATTTCCCCCGCCGGCACCGAAGTGATTCTGCACAACAGAGAAGGCGGTTCGGCAAATGACATCAACCAGACATATACCTTGACGGACTTTAATGGGCAGACGGCTGCCGGCACATGGACGCTGAAGGTCGTTGACCGTGCCCGCTATGACACGGGTTCCATTGACGCCTGGTCGCTGACAATTACGGCAACGTACGGCAGTGCGACGCACGACTTCGTCAGCGGGGACACCCCGATCTCGATCCCGGACAACAACAGTACCGGTATCACCAGCAACCTCAATGTGACTGGTTCGGCTACCGTCACATCGTTCGATGTTACCGTAGACATCACGCACACCTATATTGGTGATCTTGTCGTGACGCTCTACACACCGTCCGGCGGCTCTGTCGTTCTGAGTAATCGGGAAGGTGGATCGGCTGACAACATTCACAAGACATGGACGATTGACGCGTCCGGTGGTGTTTCCATCAACGGCACGTGGTCACTCAAGGTAACGGACAATGCCGGTTATGATACCGGCACACTGGACAGCTGGAAGCTCTCATTCACGTACTGATTCAGCTGGCCGCAAGTTAGTGAGGGGCGCGGATTTCCGCGCCCCTTTTTTGCGTTTTACTGTAAGCGTTCGGTTTCTCCTTGCGATCAATTCATGAATTCGCTATTCTGGTTGCGATATTAAGATAAGACGGGAGTTATGCAGGAATTAGGGAACAGACTGAAGACAGCCCGGGAGGAAACGGGGCTGACACTTCGGGATATCGAACGTGCTACAAAAATCGGCATTCGAATGCTGGAGCAGATTGAAGCAGGAGAGTTTGATAAGCTTCCAAAGGGAATCTTTGCCCGAAATTTTGTCCGCCAATACTGTGAATTCATCAACATGGAACCTGATCCGGTGCTGAAGGAAGCATTTGAAACGGAAGCCGTATCGGAGGAAAGCGAACCGGATACCCGTTCATCACCCGAAAAACTCCCCGGCTGGGTTCTGATTCTGATCATCCTGGTGCTGATCATTGTGGCAGGTTTGTGGGTCTGGCCGGGTTGGCTGCGGGATCACGGGACGGAACACAAAGGGAGCACGAACAGTTTTCAGGTGCCAGAATCCACCTCCGCTTTGGCAGCGGCAGAAAAGTCGGACAGGAAAGAAGACGCAAGTACGGCGCGCTCGAATCTATCGGAGTCGTCAGAATCGCAAACGGCGTCTGCGATGATTGAAGAGAACCCCCGGGAAGCTTTGGTCAACAAAGAGGATTCACAAACGTCCGGGTCGGAGGAGTCGGTGGCTACGGAAACCGGGGAGCAGGCCGTCCCTGTTCAACAGAGGAAAGACAGGAATGATGGAGACGTTGTCCTTTCAGAAGGTCCGGTCGCTGTTCTGGAGTTTCGGGTTACGGACCGGTGTTGGGTACATTTAAAATCTCCCAACCGTGATATGGATTTCATGCTGGAGGCAGGTGAGGTCTATACCATCAGTTGCGGTTACCCTGTTGTGCTGACGTTGGGTAACGCTCCGTCTGTTTCCCTTTCTGTTAATGGGAAGGCGGTTGGATTCCCGGAGGGGCAACGGGTCCTGCGTGATTTCACCATTCAAGCGCCTGTTGAAGGGACACAGCCATGATGGATATACGCCAGCAGCTGTTGTCGGGTGCTCTTCCGGAACAGGCGCTGACTGCGATTGCCACCATGACATTTCCTCTGGCTACGGAGGAGTTTCTGTCCCTGTTCCCGGTTATGTATCAGAAAGTGGATGAGGGAATGCAGGGAGCGATCCTTTCATCTATCAGTCAGATACAGGAAGATGTGATCCGGGAGTATATCCGGCAGACGACCGACGGAGAATCACTGTCCTTCTATTTTGATCTAGGAGCCAGAGGCCTTCTGGAAAAGGGCGATGTTCATATGCTGGC
>DAINNF010000009.1:0-39151 GCA_036736005.1 Acidobacteriota bacterium | reverse complement strand
AAAGACCTGCTCCCGATTCTGGAACAGGTGAACAAGACCGGCCGTCCGCTCCTCATCATCGCTGAAGACATTGAAGGTGAAGCACTGGCCACCCTCGTGGTCAACAAGCTGCGCGGCGTCCTGAATGTTGCCGCTGTCAAGGCACCCGGTTTCGGCGATCGCCGGAAAGCCATGCTGGAAGACATCGCTGTTCTGACCGGCGGTAAAGCCATCACGGAAGATCTCGGTATCAAACTGGAAAACGTAACGCCGGAATTCCTGGGCACCGCCAAGAAAATCACCATCGACAAGGAAAATACCACCATCGTGGAAGGCGGCGGGTCTGTCGACAACATCAAGGCACGTGTCGCCCAGATCAAAGCCCAGATCGACAAAACCACGTCCGACTATGATCGCGAGAAGCTCCAGGAACGGCTGGCCAAACTGGTGGGCGGCGTAGCCGTAATCAAAGTTGGCGCAGCGACCGAAACCGAAATGAAAGAAAAGAAAGCACGCGTGGAAGATGCCATGCATGCAACCAAGGCCGCTGTCGAAGAAGGCATCGTGCCGGGTGGCGGCGTTGCACTGATTCGCCAACTGGAGAAGATCGAGAACCTGAAACTGGACGGCGATCAGAAGATCGGCTCCGACATCATTTACAAGGCGTTGACTGCTCCGCTGAAAGCAATCGCCGACAATGCAGGCCAGGAAGGTTCTATTGTGGTACGGGAAGTACTGGGAAGAAAGGGCTCGGAAGGCTACAATGCCGCAACCGGTGTCTACGAAGACCTGCTGAAAGCCGGAGTCATTGATCCGGTAAAGGTCACCAAGAATGCATTGCTGAATGCTTCCTCCGTGGCTTCCGTCATGCTGACCACCGAAGCCGTTATTACGGAAATTCCGGAAGAAAAACCGGCTCCCGCTATGCCGGATGCCGGCGGAATGGGCGGCATGTACTGATCGCCTGATGCTCTGAAATCAGAAAGGCCCCGCCATAGCGGGGCCTTTTTTCATATCGGTTTACCCTGCGTCTTACGCATCCGGTCTTCCCGGCTCCGTCATCCGCCGGGGATCCAGTACCCGCTCCAACTCTTCTGCAGGCATCAGGTTACGCTCCCGTGCAATTTCCCGCACGGTCTTGCCGGTTCTGAAAGCCTCTTTGGCCACGTCCGCCGCAGCATCATAGCCGATCACCGGTGCCAGTGCGGTACAGAGTGCCAGACTCTGTTCCACATATGCCTGGCAACGTTCCCGGTCTACATCGAGACCTTCCAGACAGCGGTGTGTAAATGCCGCTGCCGCGCTTGTCAGTAATGCCACCGACTGCAGCAGATTGTGGGCCATCATGGGCATCATCACGTTCAATTCAAAGTTTCCGGCCTGACCGCCGATCGTAACGGCGGTGTCATTACCGGTCACCTGCGCGCATACCTGCAACAACGACTCCGCCATTACGGGATTCACCTTCCCCGGCATAATGGAAGAACCCGGCTGCACGGCCGGCAGCTTCAACTCTCCGAATCCGCAACGGGGGCCACTCCCCAGCCATCGGATATCATTGGCGATTTTCACGAGGCTGGTGGCGACCGTCTTCAGGATACCGCTCAACTCCACCAGCGTGTCCCGGCTTCCCTGCGCCTCAAAATGATTGGCCGCTTCCATCACGGGCAGTCCGGTAGCGGAATTCAGCTCGGCTGCCATCCGTGCACCGAAGTCTTCAGGCGTATTCATGCCCGTACCCACCGCGGTCCCGCCAATGGCCAGTTCACCCAACCGTTCCAATCCATCATCCAGCCGCTGAATGCCTTTTGCCACCATGGCTGCATAGCCGGAAAATTCCTGTCCGAGCCGAATCGGAGTGGCGTCCTGTAAATGCGTTCTTCCAATCTTGACCACATCGTCAAACTCGTTTGCCTTTTCGTCCAGAACACCTTCCAGTCTTCCCAGTGCCGGCACGAGATCCTCCACCACCGCCGCCATCAATGCCAGATGAATGGCCGTCGGAATGACGTCGTTACTCGATTGCCCCATATTGACATGATCATTGGGATGGACTTTCCGTTCTTCTCCCTTGTTACCTCCCAGCAATTCGCTGGCGCGGTTTGCGATCACCTCATTTGCATTCATGTTGCTGGATGTACCGGAACCGGTCTGGTACACATCCACAACAAAATGCTCATCCAGTTTGCCTTCAATTACTTCCCTGCATGCTGTTCCGATGGCATCTGCCATACGATCATCCAGGAAACCGTAGTCTCGGTTGACGATGGACGCTGCCAGTTTGATTTCACCCAGGGCACGAATCAAACGGCGCGGGAACCGGATTCCGCTGATGGGGAAGTTTTCCACTGCCCGGGCTGTTTGCGCCCCGTAATAGGCATCCGCCGGCACTTTCAGTTCACCCATCGAGTCCCGTTCCAGTCGATATCGCTCTGACATATCATCCTCCAGGTTGTTTTGCTGGGTAAAAGTGTAAAGATTTCGGAAGAAAAGGTCAATCACGCAACGGAATGACAGACAGAAAACGCTGACGGTCTTCATCCGGAAGCCGATATTGAAGAACGGTATGCGTGTCCGGAGATGTTTCGAAAGAGACGAGACGATGTACACCCAGACGCCTCAATTCATGGAAAAATGGAGGATCAACCCGGACGGCGCGGGTAATGGCGGTGTGAATACCCGACCGCGGTTCAACATCGACGAGATCGGCCTGAAGCACGGTTACATGGGCCAGTTTCAACTCCCGCTTTACCGCCCGCAGGAACGCGCATTTCCGCGCCACCCTTTCCACCAGAACAACTTCGGTCGCGGGCATGCAGACCGCCAGCGGGATTCCCGGGAATCCCCCGCCGCTTCCAATGTCCAGGATACCATCCTCCAGAACGTCCCTTCGCGCCAGCGGCGTCAACGCATCCGTCAAGTGACGGCTTACCAGGGTGTCGCGGTCTTTTGCTGCCGTCAGGTTGAACCGGCTGTTCCACTCCAACAGCAACGTCAGAAACCGACTCAGACTATCCTGTTGATCACTGGACGGGATGGGGATTTCGTGTTGTTCCAACCAGGAAAGCGGAAGCCAGGATTGCATCAGAGATCGACACGCTCATCAGCCAGACTGATCAACCGTGTCACCAGTTCACGGAAACTGAGTCCGGACGCCATCATCAGTTTGGGATACATGGATATCTCGGTGAAACCGGGCATGGTATTGATCTCATTCAATGCGACATGCCCCGTTTCACGATTGAACAGAAAATCCACGCGGGCCAGACCGTGGCAACCGGTCAACGAAAAGGCCCGGCCGGCGAGCAACCGAATATGGTTCACAACGTCTTCATCCAGACCTTCAACCGGTATCTCGAACTGGGTTTTCGAATCCACATATTTGTCACGGTACGTGTAGAAAACGTCCCCCGCCACCAGTTTTCCGGGCCGGGAAACCACAGGCTGATCCCATGTTCCCAACACCGCAACTTCAAGTTCCTCGGTTATGTCGATCGCCTCTTCCACGATCACGTGTCGATCATAACGGGCGGCTTCCCGGACGGCAGCCTCCAGATCTTCCGCACGGTCCACCCGACTGATCCCGATACTGGATCCGCCACGGCTGGGTTTCACGAAAACGGGGAGTGGAAGACGGTCCAGAACAGAATCAAGCGGATCCGGGAGACGGTGAGATGGAAACACAACATAGTCCGGTTGGGGAATTTCATGTACCGCCATCAGATCCCGAAACAGACCCTTGTGCATATTTAATGCCGAAGATTCCACTCCGCACCCCACATAGGGAACGCCCATGAACGCCAGCAATCCCTGAATGGACCCATCCTCTCCATAGGGTCCGTGAAATACGGGGAAAATGACATTCATGTCCTTGAGGCGGTCGAAAGGAACCGGTTTCACTCCGGTTTCATCACCTGTCTCCAGAAAACGGAACGCACCGGCGCCCTCATACAATCTTCCCGAACGATCCACCGGAAACAGGACCGGCGCAAACTGCTCCGGGTCCATGTGTGTTGCGATTGCCTTGGCTGAGATAATGGAAATTTCATGTTCGGGACTTCGGCCACCGAACATAATTCCTACCTGTATCACTGGACCTCCGAATCCTCATCCCGGACAATCAGCATGAACACAGAAGCACCGATGGTGAATTCATCCTGGTTTTTCAGCTTGGTTTCCTTAATGCGAAGACCGTCCATGAATGTGCCATTGGTGCTGTCGAGATCAAACAGCATAACCCCGTCACTTGTAATGACAATTTCCGCATGTTTCCGGGAACACTCGGGATCATCCAGTTCAATATCCGCTCCAACTCTGCCGATCGTAACCGGTGATTTGGTGATCTTGTACACCTGCCCCGAAAGCGGACCATTCAGAAAAGCCAGTGATATCCGTTTTCTCTGAAGGAATTCATCCACGACCTTATCCCGGACGGCATCCATCACTTCGGAAGCCCGGACTGCGGTCGTCGTGTCCACACTCTTTTTCGTTTCGGGATTCTGAATCTCAAATACATGTGCACAACCCGGACATTTGATTTTCTTCCGCGTCTTCCCTTCAAAACGGGCCACATCATACCGGTATTTCTTCCGACATCCGGGACACTGGATAATCATGTTTCACCTCCCAGGTCCTCTGCTGTAAAGGCATGCGGAACCAGATCCGCTATCGCATGGCTTCGGGATTCGCCCTCCCGGTTGAATATCGTGATCATAAGATCCGGGTCGAACTCCAGCAACACCTGACGACAGGCGCCGCACGGCGGCAGGAAACCATCCGTTTCGGACAGCAGGTACAGCCTGGCCGGCTTTTTCAGGCCCGCCGCAACAAACTGAAACACCGCGTTTCGTTCGGCACAGGAAGTCAACCCGTATGACGCGTTCTCCACGTTGACACCTGTAGCGTCCCTGCCGTCTACGTCGCGCAGAAGTGCCGCCACGCGGAAACCGGAATATGGTGCGTAGGCCCGGTCAATCAACTTCTGCAACTTCGTAAACGGTTGTTCCGTCATATTGATACATTCTCCAGAAACGCTTGGATCAGATTGGCAAAATCATACTGCACCTGCCGGCCGGTTTCAAGCACCTCCGCATGATCCAGTGGCTGCTCACTGACACCGGCAGCAAGATTGGTAATACAGGAGATCCCGCATACTTTCAACCCAGCATGACGGGCCACAATCACTTCGGGCACGGTGGACATTCCCACGGCATCCGCACCCAGCGCATGCAACATCCGGATTTCAGCCGGTGTTTCGTAAGACGGACCGGTCAGTCCGGCGTAAACGCCTTCCTTCAGTTGAAGACCCAGCTTCCGGCCGGTCTGTTTCAAGGATTCACGAAGCGCAGGATCGTAGGCATCCGTCATGTCCGGAAATCTCGGACCCATTTCTTCGTGATTCGGTCCGATCAACGGGTTGGTCCCCATCAGATTCAAATGATCCCGGATCACCATCAGATCGCCCGGCTGAAAATCGGGGTTCAAGCCACCCGCCGCATTGGTCACCACATATAATTTCACACCCAGAAGCCGGGCCAGACGGGGAAACAGGGTGACCACATCCATCCCATGCCCCTCATAGTAGTGAAACCGACCCTGAAAGAGTATGGCTGTCTGGTTCCCGAATCGCCGAAATACAATCCGTCCTGTATGACCGGACACGGTCGGCACCGGGAATCCTTCCAGATCTCCATACGGAATCGTCGAAAGTGCTTCTCCCTCAGCAAGCGCGCCGAGGCCGGAGCCCAGCACTACCGCGATGCTCGGCTGATGAAATCGAACATCCCGTCTCAACCGGTCTGCTAACAACTGAACCTGTTCCATGTCAAGTCCTTTCACAACTGGTTATATCAAGATGCCGGCAATGCAGGCTGTCATCCAGGAAGCCAGGGCTCCACCGATCATGGCTTTCAATCCCAGCTTCGCCAGGTCCTTCTTGCGGTCCGGTGCAATCGCTCCGATACCACCCACCTGGATCGCAATGGACGAAAAATTGGCAAATCCGCAAAGTGCATAGGTGGCCAGCACAGTTCCTCTTTCAGACAAACCCCCTTCTCCTACGACACGGGCCATCTCGGTGAACGCCACAAACTCGTTCACCGACACCTTGGTTCCCAGCAGGTATCCGAAGGTGGCACAATCCTGCAACGGAACACCGATCATCACGGCGAACGGATAAAACAATGTCCCGAATACCGACTGCAGGCTCAACCCCACCAGTCCCAATCCCGCGTCAACCATGTGGATCAGCGCGATGAAAGCGATCAACATCGCACCCACATTGGCTGCCAGCTTCAGGCCCGTTGTGGCCCCTTCGGCTGCCGCATCGATCAGGTTGGTTGTCTTCACCGGAACCTCCGAATCCTTTCCCTCTAACGTGGCCGGTTTGTCCACCTCGGGATAAAGGATCTTGGCAATCACCACTGCAGCCGGTGCGGACATGATACTGGCCGCAACCAGATGGCCGGCACTGATCCCCAAACCGACATATGCCACCAGGACTGAACCGGCAATGGTTGCCATACCGCCCGTCATCAGCGTCATCAGTTCGGATTTCGTCATGCCGGAAACATACGGTTCAATCACCAACGGCGCTTCGGTCTGGCCGATAAAGGCGTTTGCGGCCACCGCCATGGATTCCGCACCGGATATCCTCATGGTCTTGCGCATGACATATGCCATGCCCCGAATCACCTTCTGCATAACCCGCAGATGGTACAGCACCGACATCAGCGCGGAAAAGAAAATAATGGTGGGCAATACCTGAAATGCAAAAATCACACCGGGCTTCAGGCTGCTGTTCGGATTGGCCAGAACGCCGAAGACGAATTCGGAACCGGCCCTCGAAAACTCCAGCAGGCGACTCGCATACACTTCCACATTATGGAAAATTGCCCGACCCGGATCCGTCTTGAGAATCAACAAAGCGAACACCAGTTGCATCAGCAGTCCACTCAGAATAATTCGCAATTGAACTTTGCGGCGATTGGCGGAAAGAAGAAACGCGACACCCATCATGAACAAAAGACCGAAGAAAGACAGCACACGATACATCATGAAACACCACCTCGTTTCGCCCATAACCAAATGAACAGCAAGTAGAAATCAGACAGTCACCGCATGAATTATAAACAATCCCCATTTCTATTGCAATACGGGGACCCCGTTGCTATAATCAACTGTCTGTCTCACAGGAATCGTGTGGACAGACGACGGATAATCAGGTTAGGGGGAATTGTTATGGTTAACAACGACGTTAACGAAAAAAACATGGAAATCAAAGAGGAAAACGCTTCGGAAAAGGACAGCAAGGAAAAGAAGGAAGCTGCCGAGTTTGAAGCGCTCCTGGCCCAGCATGAAGACGAGTTCGAATCGCTGGAACAGGGGAAACTGGTTAAAGGAACGGTCATCAGCGTCAGCAACGGTGACATCTTTGTGGACATCGGCCAGAAGGTCGAAGGCATCGTTCCGGTATCCGATTTTGAAGAACTGGACGAAGCAACTCCGGAAGCTGGCGACGAAATAGAAGTTGTCGTGGAAAAGACCCTTTCCGGTGGCGATGTGATCCGGCTGTCCCGCAAGCGGGCACGGGTTCGCGCACGCCTGGACCAGATTCGTGACGCTGCTCAGGAAGGCAACACCGTCAAGGGAACCATCACGGAACGCATCAAAGGCGGTTTCCGGGTAGACCTGGGCGGCATAACCGCTTTCCTGCCCCAGTCACACGTTGACTTCAAGGGCCAGAAGAAAGCAGAGCACTACCTGGATCAGGAATATGAATTCACCATTCTGAAGGCATCGAGCCGGAATTATGTTGTATCCAGACGTGAATTACTGGAAGAAGAATACAACAAGAAAAAGACCGAACTGCTGGCTACCCTGAAAGAGGGCGATCTGGCAAACGGAACCATCAAGAACATCACCGACTACGGTGTATTCATTGACCTGGGCGGCATTGACGGTCTGCTTCATATCAGTGACATTTCATGGGGCAAAGTGTCCCATCCCTCCGACTTCTTCGCCGTAGGGGATGATATTGAAGTCATCGTACTGTCCATTGACAAAGAAAGCGAAAAGATCTCGCTGGGCTACAAACAGAAGACACCCGATCCGTGGACCACTGTGGAAGAGAAGTACCCGGTGGGCACCAAGGTGGATGCCAAGGTCGTCAACCTCAAGAACTATGGCGCCTTCGTTGAAGTCGAACCCGGTGTGGAAGGTCTGGTTCATGTCAACGACATGTCCTGGACTCAGAAGATCTCCAAAGCCCAGCAGTTCCTGAAAGTGGGAGATGAACTGGAAGCAACCGTTCTGGAAGTCAGTGCTGAAAACAAGAAACTCGGTCTGGGTCTGAAGCAGCTGAAGGAAAATCCCTGGGATGTTATTCAGGACAAATTCAAGCCCGGTGATGTAATCGAAGGTGAAATCAAGAATGTGACCGAATTTGGTGCATTCATGGAAATCTTCGACGGCGTTGACGGCTTGATCCATGTCACCGACATGTCCTGGACAAAGAAGTCCAAGGAACCGTCCGAATATGTTCAGCCCGGTGACAATGTCAAAGTGAAAATCCTGGCCATTGATGTGGATAAACAGCGGATCTCACTGGGCATGAAACAGCTGACGGAAGACCCCTGGAGAGAGTTCTTCTCCAAGCACAATATCGGCGACGCCGTGAAGGGTAAGATTGTCCGCATGGAAGATTATGGCGCATTTGTGGAACTGGATGAAGACATTGAAGGTCTGATCCACGTATCTGAAATCGCCAAAGAGCGGATTGACAAACCGGCCGACGTTCTGGAAATCGGTCAGGAAGTCGAAATGAAGATCGTAAAGATCGATTCCGTGGACAAGAAGATCGGCCTCTCAATCCGACAGTTGATCCTGGCCGAAGAAAAAGCCAGCATGCCTGCTGTGGAAGAAAAGCCGGCTGAAGCAAAGCCGAGACCGAAACGGAAGGAACGTCAACAGCCCAAGGAACGGACAACGTCCCACAGCGATTCCGGCACCAGTGGTTCCGGTACCGCTACCCTGGGTGATTTCATGAAAGACATCAATCTCGGTTCGTAACCCGATTGATTCGGTTTTGAAAAGGGCGCCTGCGATAGGCGCCCTTTTTTTGTTGTCCTTCAATCGGGTTTTCCTGTTTATTCGGCGTCTGAATCATCGCGGGAATCGGATTCCATATCGACAATCCGGATTCCGGGCAACACATCCACCGACCTGTAACGGGTAATTCCGCGCAGCTTTTCAATCAACGCAACCAGTTCCTTCATGGCCAGATCCATTTTCGTCAGCAGATCATTCAAGTCCGTTTCCCGGTCTCCCGCCACATATTGACTGAGCACGTTCAGATAGGTTCCCAACGCGGTAATCGGCTGGTTGAAGTTGTGGCACACCGTTCCCACCATTTCCCTCACCACACGCAACTGGTCCAGCCGACGCAGTTCATCCGCATACTGTTTCAGTTTCAATACCCCGTCGATTCGGGCCATCAACTCAACGGTATCCACCGGCTTGCGAACATAATCGGATGCGCCGGCATTCAGGGCAGTTGCCAGCATTTGGGAATCATCACGGGCCGTCACCATGATCACCGGAATACTCTCTGTTTCCTTCAGGGACTTCAACTCCCGAAGCAGTGTGATTCCGTCCTTCCCGGGCATCATGATATCCAGCAGAATCATGTCCGGCGCAACCGATCGGACCTGGTCCATGACCTGGTAGGGGTCTCCGACCGTAATCACCTCAAAACCCTTTGAAGTGAGCAGTTGCTTCATCAGGAAAAGATTGGCCGGATCATCATCAACAACGAGGATCCTGTTCACGATTCTATCCCCTCCTTCTCCCAGGGAAGGCTCACGCAGAATTCCGTTCCCTTGTTCGGTTCACTCTTCACTTTCACCGAACCACCCAGCGCATCACTCAGTAGCCGAACAATGGACAACCCCACTCCCACACCCTCAAAACGCCTCGTGGTCACGTCATCCACCTGAAAGAACTCCTGAAAAATCTGCTTGTAAAACCGGTCCGGAATACCGATCCCTGTATCCTTCACAGCAAAAACCAGGCGCTCTCCCGACAGCTGACCAGTCAAACAAATTGATCCGGCGGGTGTAAACTTGACTGCATTGTCCAACAGATTCATGAGTATTCTTCGCAGAATTTCTCCGTCCGTCCAACCATGATGGGGCAGTTCCTTCATTTCCATTGTGAAGGATACAGCTGGTGTTTCATAAAGGCGCCCCTTCATGTACACCTCCAGTTCGAACATTAATTCTGTCAGATTGCACCAGTTTTTCTGCGGCTTCCAGTCCGCCTGCTTGAGCCGGGACAGGAATAGTACGTCCTCCATCATGCTGAGAAGTTTCTCCCCTCCACTTCGAATGTAGCTGATCATGCGCAATTCATCTTCTGTAAGTCTTCCCTCTCCCTGCTTCTGCAGAATACCGGACAATCCGATAATGGCATTCAAGGGATTGCGCACCTCATGGGACATGGTGGAAAGAAACTTGTCTTTCAGGTCGACGGACTCCCGTGCTTCCCGGTGAGCCCGCTCCAGTTCCTGCTTGAGAAACCGCCGTTCCAGGTTCATGCTCAACTGATCCGCCAGTGACCGCACAAACTGCTGCTCTCCATAACTCCAGACACGGTCGAAGCGAACCTCACTGAAACCGACGGCACCGGCCACCTTCCCTTTCAATCGAATCGGTGAAAGAACAAAAGCCCGGGAACCCCGCTTATGCATTGCCTCAGCAAGCCCGTCGGGAAGCTCGTCCGGTGAGCTGATGGCATAAACCGGCACTTTCTCCAGCAACGATATCATCGATGTCACCTCGCACAGCGTATACTGGTTTTCCTGAAGCCCCGGCTTCACATTCCGTGCAGCCCATTCATGGGTCACCGATACCCGGTCCAGTTCCTCAAATACCTGATAGAGAAAACCACGGGACGCATTCAACAGGGTTCCACCCTCCGCAAGCATCTGGCTGATACGGGTCTCTTCCCACCCTTCACTGCAGAAGACACGTGCGTACCGGTGCTGCAACTCGTCCAGTTTCCGCAAATACCGTTCCTGTTCATACTGAATGATCAGGTTGGTATCATCCAGAAACACCACGCGAACCAGGGGCTTCCCTGTTGCCATCGTCCGTTGCACCAGTACACGCAGAAACCGGTCACCGGAACGGGTCCTGAATTTCATATCCATGGGACCCCATTCCTCGCCTTCCACACCGTCCATCATCTCCCGGAATATGTCATGCAACAGGGTTCGATCCGCAGCCAGGCAACAATCCAGGAGATGGATGCCGTTCTGACGAACATCCAGCAGCTCCTCCAGGGGAGGATTCACAAATACGGTCCGTTCCATATCACCGATCCACTGGGGTTGGTGCGTCACATCCATCCAATGGCCCGGCTTGCTGATCACATCGGTAGAACGGCGTCTGGGCATCAGGGTCGCAATGGCAACATCTCTGTTGTCCCTTGTGGTGATTCGAAACCGGCCATGCATCGGGATCAGTTGGCCCTTCCGGTCCAGAAAACGGAGGTTTTCCAGTGCGCTCGGATGTTCCGAATCATGCACACACGCCATGATCCGTTGCTCGGTCTCGGAGTCAGTCAACTGTGCAAGTACATCTCCATCGCCAACCAGTTCGCTGAACTGTCCCGTCCGACCGATAATTTCGCCGCTATCCCGGTCAAAAGCCAGCATGAATGGCGGCACATGATCCATCATCCAGAGCAAGGCCTCGGTTGACGGATCGGATTCCTTCCGTGTATTCATACCTGCTTCAACTCCTCCGGACGAACAACATAGGAGGTGGCGCAATAATCACAGTTTACCTGGAATGTTCCATCTGCCGCTCTGGCCCGGTCCAGATCGTCCTTTCCCATATTGGACAGCACGTCCACCACCTTATCCCGACTGCAACTGCACACGAATCGGACCTCCCGTTCAAATTGGCGGACACATCCCCATTCGGGCAGACACAGATTTACGGCCTGTTCCGCCGAATCAATGGTCTTGAGTACGTCACTGAATGGTGGAAGGGCTTTCAAAGCATCCTCCATTTTCTCCAGCTCTCCCGGTGACACACCGGGCATGGCCTGAATCAGGAGTCCTCCGCACCGTCCCACGGTCCCATCCGGTTCCATGAAATTGCTGATCATCATAGCGGAATGGATCTGCTCCGATTCCAACAGGTATCGGGAAAATGCCAGCGCCATTTCCCCACCGTGAACGGTAACATTGCCGCTGTACGGCCGCTTGCCCCCTTCCAGCACCCGGGTAACCGTCAATGTCCCCGTACCAATAAGCTGGTCCAGGTCCATCACGTACCGGCTGTCGGTTTCGTCCACGCCGGCCTTCGGCTGCAGTGCATATCCCTTCAATCGGCCGGTGGCGTCCACTTCCACCCGGAGGCCGTCCAGGGGACCGGAAACATTCAGATACGCACCGATCACATCCCTCCCCTTCAGATTGCTGGATAGGAGCACTGCCCCTGTCGCAAAACGGGAAATCGCATTGGTGGCAGGATAGTACAGATCATGACGTCTGCGAATCTCATTTGCAATGCCGCCCGTCTCCGCCACAACAACCCGGAATCGTTCATTCTCCGTCAGAAAACCGGTCAGTACGCTCATACACTCCCCTGAATATCACTTGATTGGTTCCGTCCCATTATTTCAAATTCCATCCCGTGAATCCATACCCTCCGGAATGGCAACACCCTGCTTTTCTCACCGATTGAAATTCGATCATTGTCTGCTTGCATCCCACCGCCGGTCCGGTATAATTACATCCGGTTGCTGGCGTAGCTCAACTGGTAGAGCAGCTGATTTGTAATCAGCAGGTTGGGGGTTCAAGTCCCTTCGCCAGCTCCATTTTCTTTTCCCACAATCGCAATCACTTTCACATAACATGACTTCGCTCTGCAATTAAGGGACTTGAAGCGGAGCGAGCGCCGCCGGTGGCGGATAGCGGCCGACATCGGGCGCGGCAGCGAGCGCAGGGGAGTCTACGCAGGAGGACCGCATCGGGCCGACGTAGTGGGCAAGTCCCTTCGCCAGCTCCATTTTCTTTTCCCACAATCGCAATCACTTTCACATAACATGACTTCGCTCTGCAATTAAGGGACTTGAAGCGGAGCGAGCGCCAGACAGAAGTGTTCAGTTTACAGTTTTCAGTGTTCAGCAAGGACAAGACAAAGTTACCACCAGTGAAACAACTCGCAAAGAAATGACGCCAACAAACTGCGGTGGAGTTCTGGAGTCTGACAAGGCAGTCGAGCGCAAGCAAGCGCAGCGTATACGTTACCGTACGTGAGCATTGGAAGCGCGAAAAGAACGCAGTCAGAACGCAAAAGAACCCGCAGTCCAAACGAGGGGAGCCTACGTCACTTTGACGCGAGAAAAAGAAGTCTCCAGCTTCCTTCCAACTGGAAACCTCCCCAATTGAGTGCTACCATTGGGGTTAGGACAAGTAATCAAAACCTTCCCTTATTTGGTATGGTTTTTGCTTTGTACTGGATTATGGAGGTGCGATCTTGTCTGACTCGAAATTCCGTTCAACCATGTCCAGGCTTGCCGGTAACCGTTACGGTGTCCTGGTCCTCTTTTTTGCTGTTTTCATTGTAATTTCCACCGTCACCCGGACCATCCTGCTGTTTGACGCATATCCCAATGTTGATTTCTCCTTCGGGACGCTGTCGGCAATTTATGGAACCGGTCTGTTTTTTGATTTGGTCACATTTCTGTATTTCTGTCTTCCGTTCATCGCCTATCTGATGATTGTGCCGGACATCATCTATCGTTCCCGCTGGCACACGGTCGTGACCTATCTGGTGTTCACCGCGACGATATTCTTCGTGGTGTTTGAATCGGCAGCGGAATATTTCTTTTTCGACGAGTTCGGCGTGCGATTCAATTTCATCGCAGTGGACTACCTGATCTATACCCGGGAAGTGGTTCGCAACATTATTGAATCTTATCCGATGGTCCCACTCATGTTGTTCATCGGGCTGATCACCCTCTCCATCGTGATCTTTTCCCGGTCCTGGGTTCGTGCTGCCACCCGTTCGCACAGCAACTGGAAGACCCGGCTCGGAGTAGGAGCCGTACTCATCGCATTGTCCTTTCTTTCGTATCGTTTTGTCACAGTGGACATGACCCATGTTTCTTCCAATAACTATGTGAATGAGTTGGCGGGTAACGGAATTTATGATTTTGTTGCCGCATTCCGGAACAACAACCTGGAATACAAACAGTTCTATCCGGTTCTGGATGCCGATATTGTGAATCAGACCATGAAACGGGAAATCCGTATGGTTCAGGACACGCAGACTTCTGAAACGGAGATACCCCAACAACTGTCGGGGAAAGAATCCTCTCCGCCCAACCTGGTTTTTATCGTTGAAGAAAGTCTCAGTGCTTCATTCATGCAACGGTTCGGCAATGAAGAAAACCTCACACCTTATCTGGATCGACTGTCCCGGAAAGGACTGTTCTTCACCCGCATGTATGCAACCGGAACCCGGACCGCGAGAGGCCTGGAAGCCATCACCCTCTCCCTGCCGCCCACACCGGGGCGGTCAATTGTGAAACGGCCCCAGGAAGACGGCCACCTCCCGTCCATGGGTTCCGTCCTCCAGAAGGACGGCTACGATCTCATGTTCCTGTACGGCGGATACGGCTATTTCGATAACATGAATGCGTTCTACGCCCACTATGGATTCCGCACCATTGACCGGGCGGACATTGCGGACACCGATATTACGTTCGAAAACGCATGGGGCGTATGTGACGAGGACCTGTTCAAACGGTGCAGCATGGAATTCGACCGTGTGAACCGGTCCGGAAAACCCTTTTGTGCGGTGATTATGACCACCTCGAATCACAGGCCGTACACATACCCGGAGGGGCGCATTGACATCCCGTCCCACACCGGC
Source organism: Acidobacteriota bacterium (assembly GCA_036736005.1). GTDB lineage: Bacteria > Acidobacteriota > Holophagae > Thermotomaculales > Thermotomaculaceae > DAINNF01. Next base: position 24,221 of record DAINNF010000009.1, on the reverse strand, counting down.
AGAAAAGGTGCGGTGAAATATGCCGACTATGCACTGGGCCGGTTCCTGCAGAATGCCGAAGCACACAGCTGGTTTGATCATACCGTCTTTGTGGTGGTGGCGGACCATTGTGCCAGCGCCATGGGCAAACGGGCGCTTCCGGTGGACCGCTATCATATCCCCTGCCTGATTTACGGACCCGGTATCGTGCAGCCACAGGATGTGGATACGATTGCAAGCCAGGTGGATATTCTGCCCACCGTTCTCGCCCTGGCGCATCTACCGGGAGACCCCCATTTCTTTGGTAACAACCTGTTGAATGAAGGACCGGCAACGGGCCGGGCATTCCTGGCAACGTACGCCCGCCTCGGATATTACAAGGACCCGCATCTGGCCATACTGGACGTGAAACAGAAGTACACACAGTATCGCATCAACCCGGACAGCTGGAGTGCGACTCCCGAGCCGTCCGACCCGGGTTTCAGAACCGAAGCGATCAGTTACTACCAGCAAGCCGCAGACTACATTCACGAATACGGGTATTGAGCACAAGCACACGCAGTTCGCCGTCCGGCGAATGAGCATTGCGAAACCGTGAACAACGCCGCCACTGAGGAAAACGACCGTCAGCACTTCCCGGTCGTTCATTTCACTGAACATTTGCGTTATCATGTCTCCATGCTGTGAATACCAAGGACGGGAGTGTTTCATGATCACACTGGACGGCCACTCACTGACCGTTGAAAAACTCGAGCGAATCGCAAGGGATCGTGAACCGGTTGAACTGCACCCGGATGCACTGGACCGGATCAAGGCCTGCCGGCGTATGCTGGAAGACAAGATCCAGAAGAAAGAAATTATGTACGGGGTCAACACGGGTATCGGTGAATTTTCTGAAGTAGTCCTGACCGACGATCAGGTCAAGGATTTTCAGAAATATCTGATTTATAACCATGCTGCCGGCATCGGCGACCCCTTCCCGGAGGAAATCGTTCGTGCCGCCATGGCATCACGGGTGAATGTTCACGCCCACGGAAACTCCGGTTGCCGACCCGAGATCACGCAGACACTGATTGACATGCTGAACAAGGGGGTCACCCCGCATGTGTGCTCAAAGGGATCGGTTGGTGCCTGTGGAGACCTGGCGCCCATGTCCCAGATTGCCCTGCTCATGATGGGAGAAGGGCATGCCTATTTCGAAGGCGAACTGCTGCCCGGAAGCGTGGCGCTGGAACGCGCCGGTATCCCGGTACCGGGTCTGCTGGCACGGGACGGACTGGCCACCATCAACGGGTCCAACGTACTGACCGGCATGAGTGCGCTGATGATCGTGGACACCAACCGCTGGCTGAAACAGGCGGAAATCGCCGCAGCCATGTCACTGGAAGCCCTGATGGCCAACCTGCGTCCGTATGATGAACGGTTGCACAAGGTCCGGGGATTCGCCGGCGCCGTAAGAAGCGCGGCCGCTATCCGGGCCTGCGTGGAAGGAACCGATCTCCTCACCGGTAAACTGAAGGTCAAGGTCCAGGACGCCTACTCTATGCGATCCACGCCCCAGGTCATCGGCGCGGCCCATGATGCCGTCCGATGGGCAAAATCCCAGGTGGAAGTGGAACTGAACGGCGTGGGGGACAACCCCATTTTCTTCCCGGACGAAAACCTCCAGTTGTCCGGTGCCAATTTCCAGGGGAGCCCGGTTTCTGTGCCGATGGATATGGTGGGCACCGTGGTCACCATGGTATCCGTACTGTCCGAAAGACGCATGAACCGTCTCAACAATCCTGCTCTGTCAGGTGGACTGCCACCGTTCCTGACCAAGGGAGCGGGTATGTTCTCCGGACTGATGTTGAGCCAGTACACGGCGGACATGCAGATCGTGGAACAACGGATCCTCTCCGTACCGGCCTCGATTCAGTCCATTCCGGCCGCAGCCGACCAGGAAGACTTTGTCTCCATGGGCATGAACACCGCCCTGAAAAACAGGCAGATTCTGGACAACGCATACGGCGTACTGGGCATCGAATTCATGGCCGCCGCCCAGGCACTGGATTTCCGGAATTTCTCATTCGGAAAAGGAACAACGAAAGCAAAGGAAGTGATCCGGCGCCACGTTGATTTTCTGGATGTGGACCGGCCCCTGTATCCCGACCACAACACCATGAAAGCACTGGTAAAGGATTGCAAAATCCTCCATGAAGTGGAACAGGAAGTGGGGAGTCTGGAATAGGCAATGACAAACACGCACAAACGCATTTATATCACCCAGCGGATCCCGGATGCCGGGGTCCGCTTTCTTGAGGACCGGGGATACGCAGTCGATATTCGGCCAGGGGAAGGGATCATTCCGGGGGACGTGTTGAAAGATGCATTGAACCGCTATGACGGGGTCATCTCGATGCTGTCCGACCCCATCGATGCCCACATGCTGGAAACGGCCAACTGCCGCGTAATTGCCCAGTACGCGGTCGGTGTCAACAACATCGACCTGGAAGCCGCCCGGAACCGGAATATTGTCGTCACCAATACGCCCGACGTCCTGACCGAAGCGACTGCGGAACTGGCTATGGCGCTGGCACTTGCCGCCGCGCGGCGGATCATTCCGGCGGACCGGTATACCCGGAAAGGCCGATTTTCCGGCTGGGGACCCCTGCTCTTCCGGGGCAAGGGACTGGACGGAAAGACGGTGGGCATCGCCGGGATGGGCCGCATCGGTCAGGCATTTGCCCGCATGGTATCCGCGTTCAACACCCGGGTCATCTACCACAGCCGGTCCCCGAAGGATGTGCCGTATGAAATGGTTGACTTCGACACGCTGCTGGAACAGTCTGATGTCATCTCCCTTCACCTGCCACTGACGGAAGAAAGCCGGCATCTGTTTACAGCGAATACGTTCAATCGGATGAAAGACGGGGTCGTATTCATCAATACCGCGCGGGGACCCATTGTCCGGGAAGAGGACCTGGTCCAGGCACTCAAGAACGGTAAAGTTTCGTTTGCCGGTCTGGACGTCTACGAATTCGAACCTGAAGTACACCAGCAACTGATCGACATGGATAACGTTGTGGTCCTGCCCCACATTGGATCAGCAACGGAAAAGGCACGGGATAATATGGCACTGCTGGCTGCCCACAACATCCATGTCGTACTCTCAGGAGACGAACCCCTGACGCCTGTTCGCTGAATGCTGGTCTCTCCGGCGTAATATGGATCACCAAAACCGATAGATTGATGGCAATGCGCCCCTCTGAACCTATATTGTAACTACAATCACAAAATCGACAGCAATATCTCCACGCAAGGAGTCGATCATGAATAGACGGACTGCCTTCATTCTGATGGTATTGGTGTGCCTGGCAATTGTCTCTCCCTCACCGGCACAGACTTTTGATTTTTACGTCAACCATGTAGCGGAAGAAAACTGGACAACGTCCATCACGGTTTTCAACTCTGGACCCGACCCGGTGACATTTGATTTGCACCGATGGGATTCAGGGGGCACCGAGACTGTCATGACCGGTTTTTCCGTTCCCGCTTACAGCGCAATGACCCTGACAAACTCCGACTTCGGCTACAACGGCACGGCAATGGTCAGGGCCCCTTATGATTCCCCGCTGGCTGTCCGATTGAGTTACCGCTACGGGGACTCCCATTCGTTGTGTGAGTTTTTTCTGCTTCCTCAGTCTTTCCTGATGATGGACTGGATGCTGCCCAACCCGTACGAAAGTCATTTCGACTGGTTCGGTCTCGCACTGGCCAATTTCAACGCCGGCGACGCAACCGTGACCCTGACCGCCTACCGGGCTGGCGCAGTAGTGGCGACACGTGAATTGACGATCCCGGGCCACACAAAGGCTGTCGATGTGTCTTCCGGCATATGGGACGGGATCAACTATCCGGACGTGGACCTGGTCATGATTGAAAGCGATCTGAATATTCCGCCACCCATCTCCATTACCGGAAATAACGAACAGGACCGGCATGTATTCTTTCCGGCCCAGTATGAACCACAGCAGTGTATCAGTTTCAGCACCAAGACCATCGTCATTCCTCACGTGGCGGAGGAAAACTGGACGACCGAACTGACGGCATATAACAACCAGGGCACGGAAAAGTCCTTCACCCTCTCCACCTGGCATGAAGACGGTTCTCCTGACGTCGTGGACCTGCCGGTAACCGTACCCGCCAACGGTTCAGCCGTGTTGCAGGCTGGAACGGACTTTTCCTACCGGACAACCGGTACCATCCAGACGCTGGCCTGTATGCAGTTCAAGTTGTCCTACCGGTACGGGGAATCCCAGTCGCTCTGTCAGTTCTTTCTCTTCTCCGGACAGGGCGCCACACGATGGGTAATTCCCAACTCCATTCAGCCCTGGTTTGACTGGTTCGGACTGGCGTTCTGCAACCCGACGGATCAGGATATCGTGGTCGGACTGGATGCCTACAAGGACGGCCAATATCTGGGAACAACCGCCCGTGTTGTAGCTCCCCACACCAAGGATGTGGGAATCATCGGAGACTTCTGGGAAGATCTGTCCAAACAGAAAGCAGCGCCCGCCGCCTACGCGGACATCGACCTCGTGCTGGTTCACAGCAGCTATCCGCTGGCCAACCCGCTATCCATCACCGGCAACGCGGAACAGGATCGCCACGTCTTTTCCCTGGCGGGCTTCGGGGCAGCGGATTCTGATTTCAAGGACCCGGCCTTCCGGATATTCGTGCTGGCCAACTATGACACCAACCACGATGGAGAAATCAGCCAGGCTGAGGCGGACGTTGTTACATATATGAATACGCCGGGCACCTATGCAAATCGTGGCGAAATCCGGAGCCTGGAAGGGATTCAGATATTCCGGAACCTCACGGAATTGGATTGTTCTTACGAAAAACTGACCTATCTGCCGGACCTGTCTCCACTGACCCATTTGCAGGCGCTCTACGCTGAAGGCAATTATCTGATCCGGATTGCGGATATCTCCGCCCTCTCCAATCTGCACACGCTGCTTCTTTCCAACAATCAGATCAACGAACTCCCTCCCTTTACCGGAATGAGCAATCTAACCAACCTGTACCTGGACCAGAATTTACTGGATGAATTGCCGGACATGTCCGGTCTGACCAGTCTCCAGAGCCTGAACGTAAGCAGCAACAACCTGACCCTGTTGCCGGATCTGTCCGATTCCACGAACCTCCGGAATTTGTCGTTCGGATCCAACCAACTCTCTGCGTTCCCGGACATCTATTTTGCAGCGGAATTGCGTATGCTGGACTGCAGTGACAACGGACTTATGGAGATCATGGACTTAAGCCCCTTTCCCGAGCTGACCACGTTGTACTGCAGTTACAATGAGTTGTCCGAAATTCCCGGTCTATCCACGTTGGCTCATCTCCGGACGTTGGATTGCAGTCAGAACCGAATCAGTGATCTCTCCGATGTTGCGGGGCTGACCTCACTCACCTATCTCGGCTGTCGCGGGAACGGGCTTCTTGAACTCCCCGAACTTTCCCTTCTGATGAATCTGGACTCCCTGATATTGGGTAACAACAATCTAGCTGAAATTCCGGGACTCGACTCACTGGATGGTCTGGTCTCTCTCTATTGCGAGAAAAATCCCATAACCGATCTCAGTGGGATCGCGGATATGTCCAGCCTGGCCTATCTGGACTGCAGTGAATGTCCGCTTGGCGACCTGCCGGACCTGTCAGATCTCGACAACCTCCAGATGCTGACCTGCTCCGAATGTGAATTGACCGATATCCCGGATGTGACCGGCTGTGATGCGCTCTGGTATTTCTCTTGTTCCGGAAACAAATTCGGAGCGGACGACTGTCCGATCATTCAACAGATTGAGGCAATGGGGCTCACCTATTTCTCCTGCAATCCCCAGCATGACGGTTCTTCACTGACCTGTCCCTGAATCGCTCGGACACCGGGTATTGTTGATTTTCACCCCGATCCGCTTATAATGAGTTTATGCAGTGCCCATTTTGTAAGGAAAACAAAGACAAAGTGGTTGACTCGAGAGAGATCAACGAAGGCCGGATGATCCGCCGCAGGCGGGAATGCCTGGAATGTAAGCGCCGTTTCACCACCTATGAACGGATCGAGGAAATCCCGTATCTGGTGATTAAGAAAGACGGGAGACGGGAGCAATTTGACCGCGGAAAAGTGCTCCACGGTATTCTGAAGGCATGTGAGAAACGACCGGTGGAAATCGACGCAATTGAAGCGGTTGTGGACGATATTGTCGGACGTCTCTATGAAGTCAATGAACGGGAAATACCGGCCGCCGTGATCGGGGAAATCGTGATGGACAACCTCAAGAAACTGGATTCGGTGGCCTATGTCCGCTTTGCTTCGGTTTACCGGGAATTCAAAGACGTGGACGAGTTCATGAATGAGCTTCAGTCGCTGGTCAAACGGAAGAAATCATGATCTTTCTGCCCGATTTCTACGCTGAAATCAAGAAAATCGAGCAGGAAATGCAGGACTTGCTGGACCGGATTCATCAGGGTAAGGAGGGGCTGGAGCCGGGAACATACGGAAACCTGACGCCTCCCGTGGACATCTTTGAACAGGATGACCGTCTCAGCATCATTCTGGACGTACCCGGAATGAAAGCCGAAGATATGCATATCCAGTTCTCCAACGGATTCCTGGTGATTACCGGACGCAAGACAGCCCCCCCCTACCACACCGATCCGACCAGTTTTGTCTGCATGGAACGAAGCTTTGGTACGTTCCGGCGAAAAGTATACATTCAGCGTCCGGTTGATCTGGACAAGACCCGCGCCGTGCTGCAGAATGGTATTCTGACAATCACACTGGTAACCCGAACCGAACGTCGGGGTGCCCCGTACCTCATACCGATTGAAAACACGACGAACGAGACAGATGAGTGAGGAAGAGGTTATGAAGATACAAGATAACGCAGAGAAGTTTGAAATCAAGACACCGGATATCCTGCCGGTATTGCCGTTGAGGGACATCGTTGTGTTTCCGTTTTTCGTCATCCCCCTTTCCGTGGGCAGACCGGGATCCGTAGAAGCGGTAAATGAGGCACTGGCCGCACAGCGGTTCATCCTGCTGCTGACCCAGAAGGACGCGGAAATCGATGACGTCAAGCCGTCCGACCTCTATGAAATCGGCACGGTGGCGGTCATTATCAAGATGTTGAAGATGCCGGACGGATCCCTTCGCTTGCTGGTACAGGGTCTCCACCGGGCACAGGTCAAAAGCCTCAACGACGGCAAACCCTACTACAAGGCTGTCGTGGAACGTTTCGGTGAAACGGAAGAAGACAAGACAGTCAAACTGGAAGCACTCATGGCCAATGTCAACCAGTTGCTGGAGAAAGCCGTAGGCCTTGGCAAGTCCATTCCACCGGACGTCATGTCCATTATCGCGTCCATCGAAGAACCCGGCAAGCTGGCGGATTTTGTTGCAAACCATCTTTCCCTGAAGGTGGAAGACGCACAGGAGTTGCTTCAGATCAGCCGCTCCCAGGATCGTCTGGCAAAGGTCAATGAACACCTGGTCAAAGAGGTCACCCTTCTGGAAATCCAGAAAGAGATCAACCTGGAAGCCAAAGATGAAATCGACAAATCGCAACGGGAGTATTTCCTGCGACAACAGCTGAAAGCCATTTTGTCTGAGCTGGGTGAATCGGACGACCTGGAACAGGAGATTCAGGATTACCGGGAAAAACTGAATGAAATCCCGATGCATGAAGAAGCCAAACAGGAAGTGGACCGGCAGATCAAACGACTGGGCCGCATGCATGGTGATTCGGCCGAAGCTTCCGTTGTCCGGACGTACCTGGACTGGATGCTGGAACTTCCCTGGGGTAATTTTTCAGAAGACAATCTCGATATCCAGAAGGCCAAGAAGATCCTCGACGAAGATCATTACGGACTGAAACCCATCAAGGAACGGATCCTGGAATACCTGGCTGTACGAAAAATCAACCCGGACATGAAAGGTCCGATTCTCTGTTTCGTGGGTCCGCCGGGCGTCGGTAAGACGTCGCTGGGCAAATCGATCGCACGGGCCCTGAACCGGGAATTTGTCCGCCTTTCACTGGGCGGGATCAAAGACGAAGCGGAAGTCCGCGGTCACCGTCGGACCTATGTGGGGGCCATGCCCGGTCGCATCATTCAGGGGATCAAGCAGGCCGGAACCATGAATCCCGTGTTCATGATGGACGAAGTGGACAAGGTGGGTGCTGACTTTCGCGGCGACCCGTCCTCCGCGCTCCTGGAAGTTCTGGATCCGGAACAGAACTACAGTTTCCGGGACCATTATCTGGGTGTCCCCTTCGATCTGTCCGGTGTCATGTTCATCACCACCGCCAACCAGTTGGGACCCATTCAACCCGCTTTCCTGGACCGGATGGAAGTCATCGAACTGCCGGGATATACACTGGAAGAAAAGGTGGAAATCGTCAAGCGCCACATCATCCCCCGCCAGTTGAAAGCCAACGGCATGGACAAAAAACGGGTCCGGATCACGGATGGTGCCATCAAGAAGATCATCCAGGGCTACACCCGGGAAGCCGGTCTTCGAAATGTGGAGCGGAACATCAACAAACTGATTCGCAAGATCGTCTTCCAGATGGTGGCGGATGGTGAAATCGATAATGAAAAGAAAATCTACCGGGCCACCAAGGACAACGTGACGGATTATCTGGGTGTGGAAAAGGTCACCGAAGACACGCGTCTCAAGAGAAACCAGATCGGGGTTTCCACCGGACTGGCATGGACGCCGTTCGGGGGAGACATCCTCTTCATCGAAACATCGGTTATGAAAGGGAAAGGTGCCCTGATCCTGACCGGTCAACTGGGAGACGTCATGAAAGAATCCGCCAGGGCCGCATTGAGCTACATCCGGACCAACGAGAAACGCTACAAACTGGCTGATTTCCCGTTTGATGAACGGAATATCCATATTCATGTCCCCGAAGGTGCCATACCCAAAGACGGTCCTTCGGCCGGTATTACCCTGGCCACATCGCTGTTGTCCGCTCTGACCGAGAAACCGGTAAATGCAGGACTTGCCATGACCGGAGAAATCACCTTGCGGGGTGATGTGCTGCCGGTCGGTGGTTTGAAGGAAAAACTCCTGGCGGCCAAGCGGGCACGGATCCGGGATATTATCGTATCCGAACAGAACCGGAAGAATATCCAGGAAATCGAAGATTTCTATCTGGAAGGGATCAACATCCATTATGTAAAAACGGTGGATGAGGTCTTCAGGAAGGCCCTGATCGAAAAAAACTGATCAGGTGAAATTGCAACCTTCCGGAATATAATGCCGTTCCGGAAATCAGGGGGTGAGGGATGACGAAATCCGTTTTCCTGACAGGTGTCTTGCTGATGCTCGCCTCGTGGGGTTGTGGTACGGTCAACCGCTGTATTGTTGTTGAAGATGGCAAGACAGTGGACCGGTCCCTTTATTCCGTGAACGGATCGATCCGGGTTGGACACAATTGCACCGTAAAGGGAGCCATTCAAACCGTAAATGGTGCGATTACGATTGAGCCGGATTCGATCGTGCATGGTACCGTCGCTTCCGTAAACGGATCAGTCCGGCTGGCACAGAACGTGACACTTGAAAACGATCTCAAATCCATAAACGGTTCCATTCATGCGAATCACGGTTGTACGATAGAAGGCGGCATCGCTTCCGTCAACGGAACGATTCAGCTGGTGGAGACCTTTGTGGGAAAAGAGTTGTCCACATACACCGGACGCATTACGATATCCGATCATTCAACTGTGAAAGGCAATATACGGATTCGGAAATCGGACAGCGTCTATCGGGGCAGCCGGTTGACCATCGTAATTGAACGGGAATCCGTGGTTCACGGCGATATCATCAATGAAAACCCGCAGATTCAGGTGCTGGTCCAATTGAAGGAAAACGCCCGAGTTGACGGAAAGCTGAAGAACGTTTCCCTGGAACAACCGTAAGTCTATCCGAGCTTTTAAACAATGTACTTATCGTGACAAAGCATCTTCAATAGCGGTTTGCCATCTTTGCCTGAGATCTTCCGCAAGTCCACTCAATACGGTGGTGCCGTCTACACGGATTGTCACCCGCTCCCGGTCCACCTGCCCGATCTGTGCGGCCTGCAGACTACACCGACGGGCAAGCGCCAGCACATCGGCTGTTCGGGATGGATCGCATGTAATAACCATCATGTTCTGGGTTTCTCCGAAAAGATAGAAGTCCTTTCGGATGCCATCGGGGTTGGGCAGATCAACGGTTACTCCCAGCGTCTCATCACCAAAACCACTCTCGGTGAGTGATACAGCCAGACCGCCTTCGGAGATATCGTTGGCAGACTTCAGGAGTTTCTCCCGTGCACATGCCGTCATGAAGTCGATCAGCCGTGCCGTTTCGTCCAGGTCTACTTCAGGACAGGTCCCCTGAACCCGGCCCGTCCGCAGCTTCAGATATTCGCTGCCGCCGATTTCCCCGGTCGGTTTTCCAATCAGGATGACATCATCGCCGGGCGACTGATAATGCGACGGAATCCGATTGTCAATCTCGTCGATCAATCCGACCATGCCTACCGTGGGAGTGGGGAAAATCCCTTCCCCGCGGGTTTCGTTGTAGAAACTGACATTCCCCGAAACAACCGGTGTGTTCAACACCCGACAGGCGTCGGACATACCGGCAATGGCTCCCTTGAATTGCCACATGGTCTCCGGCTTTTCCGGATTTCCGAAATTCAGGCAGTCCGTAATGGCCAGCGGGGTTGCACCTGTAGCGGCGATATTTCTTGCCGCTTCCGCAACGGCGATCCGACCACCGGTCTCGGGATCCAGGTAACAGTACCGGGCGTTGCAGTCTGTACTGATCGCCACTCCCTTGTTTGTTCCCTTGATCCGCACGAGCGCCGCGGAACTTCCCGGTCTGAATACGGTGTTGTTACGAACCATATGATCATAGATGGTGAAAACCCACCGCTTGGACGCCACCGTATGGGCAGACATGATGTCCATCCAGAGCGTATTCCAGTTGTCCGGTTCCGCAAGGGTTGCAGCATCAAATGCAATGATGGAATCCAGCCAGCCCGGACGTTCAGCCGGACGCTCATAGGCGGGGCATTCGTCCACGACCGCGTGGACGGGCATGTCCGCGCACAGTTCATCATTCAGATCATATATGCGAACCCGGCCGGTGTCCGTTACCCTCCCCACTTCAGCCGCATCCAGTCCCCATTTCCGGAAAATATCCAGGACCTCCTGCTCACGTCCCTTTTTCGCCACCAGGAGCATTCGTTCCTGGGATTCACTGAGCATGATTTCATACGGTGTCATGGCGGATTCCCGGAGCGGTACCCGATTCAGGTGCAGGTCAATACCCGATCCGGCCCGTGAAGCCATTTCAAATGAAGAAGATGTAAGTCCGGCCGCTCCCATGTCCTGGATACCCACCAGGCAATCGGTTTTGAACAGCTCCAGACAGGCCTCCAGCAGAAGTTTCTCCGTAAACGGGTCCCCTACCTGAACGGTCGGGCGTTTCTCTTCGGAAGCATCATCAAACTCTTCTGAAGCCATGGTGGCCCCATGGATACCGTCCCGGCCCGTCTTGGAGCCCACATACATAACCGGGTTGCCCACACCGGAAGCCGTCCCGTAGAAAATCCGGTCGCTCTTTGCGACTCCGAGGGTAAAGGCATTCACCAGGATATTGCCGCTGTAGCAGGAATCGAAATAAATCTCGCCTCCCACGGTGGGAATACCCATACAATTGCCGTAACCGCCGATCCCTTCCACCACTCCCTTGAACAGGTATTTCATTTTTTCGCTGTCCAGCTCACCAAACCGCAGGGAGTTCATGTTGGCAATGGGACGGGCACCCATGGTAAACACGTCACGCAGAATACCGCCGACACCTGTGGCGGCACCCTGGTAGGGTTCGATAAAGGACGGATGGTTGTGGCTTTCCATTTTGAATACAACCGCCAGACCATCCCCGATGTCCACCACGCCGGCGTTTTCTCCGGGGCCCTGAATCACCTGGGGTCCTTCAGTCGGAAAGGTTCGAAGGTAAGCACGGGAACTCTTGTATGAGCAGTGCTCGGACCACATAACCGAGAAAATTCCCAGTTCCACCAGATTGGGCTCACGCTCCATGAAACCGAGAATCAGTTCGTATTCTTTCGTGGTCAAGCCGTGTTGTTCAATCAATTCCTTCGTGATCATCCTTCTCCCCTGTTATTCAGATTCATTCATGGTAAACCGGTACGGCCGGTCATAGTCCATCCCCAGGTACAGCGTCAGTACCCCGGCACTCTCATAAATGGCGGACCACTCCGTCCGTCCCTTCTTCAGCGTCTGCTTGACGTCCATCAGCAACGATTTCATCTGTTCCCGTGACATCGGTCCGTCCGAAACCAGCTGCTGTTGCTCAACCAGACGGTCGAACCGACGGCATCGACCTTCCCAGCTTTCGGAAGCTTCATCCTTCATCACAAAATTGGTCGCGCACAGATAGTGATTCCGTCGGACAATTTCCACACCGGACTCCCGGAATTCCACCACGGCCGCGTCACCGGAAATATCCCCGATCAGAATGTGAAGATGCGGTCCCGGAAAGAAATCCACATTGAATGTCTGCGGGATTGCCAGGGCTTCTTTCACCGTTGCACATGTGTCCAGCATTCGGCGTACCATCTGGACCGCTGTCAGGGTTTCCTTCTCCGGGTCCTTCGGTACTTCTGTTTTCTTCACCAGAGCAATGCCGACAAACAGCCCCTTCTCGTTCATACCGTCAAAAGGCGCCATATAACCGCCCATCGCATTGATCCGCTGAATAACTCCCTCTGCTCCCCGGACACCGAGATAACTCCCGTCCACCATGCTCAACGAAGCATACCGGTCTGCTGTCCGGTGAGTGCGCAGCATAATGGGTACCGTTCGATACCAGTCGAAATTCCGGCCGTAAATGGCCGATCCGTTTCCAGCGGATGCCACCAGCGAGCAGGCAATATCCGTCTCCCGGTTCATTGCTTCCGGGTAGAACCACCGGATAACCCTGTGCAGCGCATCCGCATCGCGGGGCAACAGATACCCGCCCCCGTAAAAGTCCATTTCCAGTAAAGGATAATCCCCGATCTGACGCAGACTCATCATACTGCCGATCGGTGTCGAAAGGGTGGCGAGCAACAGTACCCCAACCGTGATCAGCAGTCGGGTGAAAAACATCTTCATGAAACCTCCGGATTTTGCAGGTCCCGTTTATTGTGAAGGGTTTTGATCAGCGGTTCAAGTTCAAAAGTCCCACTGCCAGCGTTTCCGTTCCGGACGATGAATGGTGTTAGGCGTGCCATTCTTCTCCCCTATTTCAACATGGGTCGCATCAGCGGATAGGATTTGAGCTCCCCTCCCAGATAACGGTCCAGCAGACTCTTCCCCACATCCATCAGGGCGACTCCGCTACTGCCGGTATCCGTCAGACCGGTCAACGGTTCTTTGAGCATGCGCTGCATCAGTTGCCAGGTCCCTTCCGGAAGCCGGTCCCCGTTTTCGACGCAGGACCCACAACGGAAATGGCCCGCGCGATAGGCCGGTTCTCCGTGCTGCGACAACGGTCGTCCGCATTGTTCACACTGGTTTTCATCGGGCCACATTCCGGCCAGTTTCAAAATCCAATACTGAAAGTATGCCACCGCCAGCGGCACGGGGATATCCCCTTCCAATGCTTCAAAGCAATGGGAAAGGAGCCGGAATATTTTCGGATTCCCTTCTTCCCCATGAACCGTCTTGTCCACCAGTTCGGACAGGTGGGAGAACACCATGAACCGGGTCATATCGCCGGAGATACGCTTGAAATAACTCTTTTCCAGTGTCACCTGGTTCACCGGGTGCAGTTTCTGTCCGTCCTTGATGAAGAGGTCAATCTGAACAAAATTGAACGGCTCCAGTTTTCCGGCCACCCCTGATTTCAAACGGGCTCCGTTGCGGGCGATCGCGGACACCTTGTCTCCTTTTTCGGTCAGCAGTACCGCGACCCGATCCGCCTCATTGATGGTGAACGTTTTGATGACATAGGCCCGCAGTGCTTCCACACCCAAACTCAGGACCCCCCTTTCTCAAACCGGGATTTCAGGTAGGGAATCAGGCCGCCACTGTCGATAATGTGCCGGACGGCCTCCGGGATAGGCGGGAAGTCGATCCAATTGCCATCCACCTGGAGTCTGTTCTCTTCCCGGTTGATGACCAGTTCGGATTCCGGTGTAATCCGTTTGACCGCCTCGGGACATTCAATCGCCAGCAGGCCCGAGTTGATACAATTCCGGAAAAAGAGCCGTGAAAAGCTTTCCGCAATGACCGCCTCGACACCCGCATATTTGATGCAGGTTGCCGCCTGTTCCCGGGAGGAGCCACAGCCGAAATTTTTTCCCGCTACGATCACATCTCCCTTTTCAACCGTCTTGACAAAATCCGGATCCAGGTCCTCCAGTGCGTGCCGGGCCATCTCATCAGGATCGGAAATGGTGTAGGTATATTTGCCCGGAAAAATCACGTCGGTATTGATGTCGTCCCCGTATTTGTAAATCTTCATCGGATGTCCTCCACGCTGCAGATGCTGCCCGTCACGGCGGAAGCAGCTACCGTTTCCGGGCTTGCCAGATAAATGTCCGCATCCTTACAGCCCATGCGACCCTTGAAGTTCCGGTTCGCCGTTGAAATACACACCTCTTCCGGTGCCAGTGCCCCCTCATGGGCGCCCAGGCAGGGTCCACAGCCGGGATTCATGATCACCGCGCCGGCATCCAGCAGGGGCTCAAACAGTCCTTCAGTCAATGCCTGCCGGTAGATTTCCATGGAGGCCGGAAATACCAGCAGCCTGACGTCAGCATGAACCTTGCGGCCTTTCAGGACATGGACCGCCGCCCGGATGTCCTCGATCCGGCCGTTGGTGCATGTACCGATCAGGGCCTGGTGAATCTTCGTCCCCGCCACTTCACGCACGGGTACCACGTTGTCCACCGTGTGAGGCTTTGCCACCTGCGGCTCAATGGTGGTTGTATCAATTTCGATCACCGCTTCATACGTCGCATCTTCGTCCGGATATACCGCTGTTACGTCATCTCTGGAAACACCCCGGGATTCCAGGTATGCGAAGGTCTTTTCATCGGGCGCAAAATAGCCGTTCTTGCCACCCATTTCCACGGTCATATTGGCCAATACGATCCGGTCCGCAACCGTCATGGCCGAGACAGCTTGCCCGGTGAATTCCACCGATTTGTACAACGCGCCGTCGGCGCCGATCCTGCCGATCAGGTACAGCATCAGATCCTTGGCAGATACGCCCGGTCCCGGAAGTCCCCTGAAAACTACCTTGAGAGAGGACGGTACCTTGAGCCAGATTTCTCCCGTGGCCCAGATAGCGGCCGCTTCGCTACGACCGATACCCGCTGAAAACGCCCCGACCGCCCCGTAGGAAACGGTATGAGAATCACTGCCCACGATAAGACGCCCCGGACGGGCAAAGCCCTTCTCGATGACCACCTGGTGACAAACCCCGGTATTGATGTCGAAGAAATTTCGGATTCCCTGCTCTTTGACAAATGAACGGATCACCTGGTGATTGGATGCATACTTCTCCGTCGCGGCCGGCACACAGTGATCCAGCACAATGATGATCTGTTCGGGATCGTGTACACGGGGAGCCCCGGTCTGCCGGAACTTACCGGAAATCGCCGCCGAATTATCATGACTCATTACATAGTCCGGTTGTACCACCACGATTTCGCCCGGTACGACACGCTCTTTTCCGCCTCTTGCAGCGAGGATTTTCTCCGCAAACGTCTGTGCCATTCGTCTCTTCCCACTCCTTTCCACGTCATCTCTCAAAGCATCCGGTGCCGACACCGGCTGGCATACGTTATCTCTGTGAACGCAGTCTCCGATACAAGGCCAGGTATTCACTAACCGTGCGGTCCCACGAAAAATCAGCCTCCATGGCGTTGACGGCAATCCGGTTGAAAGACGAACGATCCTCCCGATACACGGTGACGGCGTTCTGGATTGTCTCGTAAAGCATGTAGGGCGAATAGTACTCAAACCCAAACCCGGTCGCCCGATCCGGACCTTCATCCAGATCGGTCACCGTATCCCGAAGTCCGCCGGTCATCCGTACCACCGGCACGTTGCCGTATTTCATCGCATACAGTTGGCTCAATCCGCAGGGTTCATAACGGGACGGCATCAGGAACAGATCTCCCCCCGCATAGACACGGCGGGCCACACATTCATCATAACCGATCCAGGAGGCCGCACGCCCCCGATACCGTGCTTCCATCGAGCGGAAAGCGTCCTCCAGTTCCCGCTTACCGCTCCCCAGCAACAGAAACTGGACGTCCAGGTCCATGATCATGTCAAACACCGGCAGAACCAGGTCCATTCCCTTCTGGTCCGCCAGTCGGGACACCATGGTAATCAGGGGCCGATCAGGATCGGATTCCAGCCCCATCTCCGCGAGCAGTGCCTGTTTGCACTTGTCTTTACCGTTCATCCGTTTCGGGCTGAAGCGTGCCGGTATACATTTGTCCGTCCAGGGATTCCATTCCCGGTAATCAACACCGTTGAGAATTCCGGACAGGTTTTCGGATCTGCTTCGCAATACACCGTCCAGGCCGAATCCAAGTTCCGGTGTCTGGATTTCAGCTGCGTAGGTGGGACTGACCGTCGTGATGGCATCAGCATAAATGATACCGGATTTCAGGTAGTTGATATGATTGTAGAACTCCAGTTTGTCGGGTGTAAAATACTGCCAACCCACATTCAGCAGGTGCATGTCATGGTGCCAGAACATTCCCTGGTATCCCAGGTTGTGAATGGTCAGCACCGTTCGGACATGTTCCAGAAGATTGAGTTTCCGGTAGTATTCTTCCAGATAGAACAATGCGATTGCGGTATGCCAGTCATTGACATGAAGGATATCAACATCTCCCAGTTCTTTGAGCAGTTCCAGAATGCAGCGTGAGAAGAACAGAAACCGTTCCGCATTGTCGGGGTATGGTTTGTCACCGTTGCCGAAAAGCTCGGGCCGATCAAAGTATCCCGCATGTTCCACCAGGTAGATGTCCAGATTCTCCCCGGTCCGCATACGGCTGACAGACGCGGAGACTTCCCGGTCACTGATGGGTACATGTAAACGGATTCCGGTATCTTCAACCGGATAACGGGAACGGTCCAGCGATGCGTATCCGGGCAGCGCCACACTGATCCGCTGACCTTTTCGCGCCAGGCACCGTGCATAACTGCCCGCAAAATCCCCGAGCCCCCCCACTTTCACCAGTGGATAATACTCCGAGACGCCCAGCATCACGTGCATGTTCAGCCCCCCGCGTTTCTCAGATCAGCCGCCGCGTCTTCCGGCAGAACCGGATTGATGAACAGGGAGCCATCCGTCTGGCTGGCTGTGGTGCAGGTCAGGAGCGGGACCAGCTCAATATGCCAGTGGAAATAGGGCAGATCCATTTCCTGGAGGGGTGCATCATGCAATGTTTGAATAAAGGGCACCGCCCCGAACAGGTCGAAAAGCTTGCGGTGGATGGATGCACACATCTCCGCCAGCTGAAAGTACAGGGTCTTGGTGGAACCGTCAAACCGGTCCTGATGACTGCGGGGCAGAATCCATATTTCATAGGGTCGAACAGATGCATAAGGGGAAATGGCAATAAATCCATCATTTACACCGATGATGCGGGAACCGTCCTTCAACTCCTGCCGCACCATGTCACAGAACACACACCGTTCCTTCAATTCGAAAAATTCTTCCGCCCCGGCCAGCTCCGCTTCCACTTCCAATGGTACAAACGGTGTGGCCAGCATCCGTGAATGGGGATGGAGAAATCGGTCACCTGCATGTCTACCGAACCGCTTGAAAAACAGCGTATATTTCAGTCGTTCATCCTTTTTCAAATCCAGTATCCGATCATGCATGGACCAGAATACCTGCTCCACCCGGTTCACCGCCATTTCATGCGAAAGGTCATGATGAAAAGGAGACTCAATGATGATTTCATCCGCTCCGACGCCGCTCATCCAGTCATAGATTCCCTCGCCGGCCTTCTCCATCCGGGTTTCCACGCGGAGGATGGGCATCCGATTGGGAACAACCCGCAGGTCCCAGTCCGGCTGTTCTTTTTGAATGAAATTGAACCGGAGCAGTTCCTTTCCCGTCAGTTTCTCATTTCCGGGACAAAACGGGCAAT
Source organism: Acidobacteriota bacterium (assembly GCA_036736005.1). GTDB lineage: Bacteria > Acidobacteriota > Holophagae > Thermotomaculales > Thermotomaculaceae > DAINNF01. Next base: position 6,003 of record DAINNF010000009.1, on the reverse strand, counting down.
CCGGATCCCGTTCCGGTATGGTTTCGGGCAGTTCCACCCGATTCAGCATATCCTTGGGAAGGGGCCGTTCATTGTCCATGATGACCCAGCGATGTCGGATCGGGTCCTTCCGAAACTCAGACATGACTCCACCAGTTGATGGACAAGTCCTGGAAACAATCGTTTTTCCGGTTCAGCCGTTGAACAAATGTACGATGTGCATCCAGCAGCTTGCCGCCGTCCAGCAAACGGTCGGCCAGGTCCAGCAGTTGACGAACCTCGTCCGCATGACGCCGGAACCGTTCGGTTGCATAGTCCACCGCCGTTCCGGTATGAATCAGGAACTGCCAGTCCGAAGCCTGCAGGATCAACAGGGATTTCCCCGCTTCCCGCATAACATCCTGAAGGTCCGGCGTATCGTGCAGGCGACCCTGGGAGCGGTTGACCGTTCCCACAAACCGCTGTTCCAACGGATACAGTATCCGGAATGTCCATGTGGTCTCATCGTTGAGCCAGACCGAATGATCCGCATTCTCCCCCCAGGAACCCTCCGGTAACTGAACCACTTCAGCCAGTTCGCCGGCTTCCTTCATATCACTGCATCTGGCTGCACGTATGCCGTTCTCATGTTCCAGGAGATTCAATACGTGATCCAGCCAGTCCGGTCCTTCAAACCACCAGTGTCCGAACAACTCCGCATCAAACGGCGCAACCAGCATCCCTTCCCGGTCATGCTCCGCCTGATAGTCTGTCAGTACGGTACGAATCAGTTCAACGAAATGGCTGGCATTCTCTCTCGCCCGGTATCCGGCGTTCACCGGATCGTACGGTTCTTTGTCGCCGAGATCGGCATCCGGACCCGTGATCCGCCAGTACTTGATCCCGCTGGTATCCTTCATCTTGTGAAACTCCAGGTAACCGGGATCACCGGGATACCCCTGTTGACGGCTCCAGACCTGGTAACCGGTCACATGGTCGCGGACAAACAACTGCAGGCCTGTTGTGAGACGATACGGAGCATACGGCGTCCGCGTAAACGACACGTCAGCCAGATTCACCGGTCTGTCTGAATACACACCCAGCAGATTGGCATTCCCCAGCAGCGGACTGTCCACAATGGTCTGTGCCAATCCCTCTTCCACCAGGATTTCATCCACGCCCGACCGGACATGAGATTGTTCCGGGAAGACGGGATTGTTCCAGTAACCGGCCGGACGGTATGCACATTCCGGCATCCAGATCCCTTCGGGATCCCGACCGAAGTGCTTCCGATACACGTGAACGCCGGCCTTCACCTGGGCACGGACGCAGGCATCGTCGGACAACAACGGCAGATACCCGTGGGTGGCGGCACTGGTCAGAATATCAATCGCTCCCGTGTCCTGAAGTTTGCGGAACCGGTCCACAATGTCGCCATCGTACGTACCCGTGAACCGCTCGTATGCGTCTTCGTAGAAACTGAGCCACATTCTGGCCAATGTAGCCATACGGGCATCATTGTCCCGGTTGAAGAGGCGCAGGTCATTGGACGCAAGCCGGATCTTGTACTCCAGGAACCGGGAAAAACCGGTCCGAAACCCGTCGGACTTGAGCTGTTCAACCAGCACGGGGGTCAGGCCGATGGTAATTCCCGGTTTTCGCCCGTCACCCACACAGCTTTCGAGCATTTTCAGCAACGGGATATACGTCTCCGCCGCCGCTTCATACAGCCAATGTTCGCCATGGGGCCACGCCCCGTGGTTCATCACGTAGGGTATATGTGAATGGAGGATAAAGACAAATTTTCCGGTTGAATGCATAATAATCCCCTTGTGTAATCTCACGTTCACTATAAGACGCGCCCCCTTTGCTGTCAAATGAAATCGGGGCAAAGACCCTGTTCCGGACCGGTCGTAAATTTGTCTCCATCAAAACAGCCGGATGATCGAATCCAAATGGACATCCGGAAGTAATTCTGTTATCCAATGAAGAAGAGAGGTAAACATGAACAACCGACCAACTTTTCTGACTGCACTGATAAGTGGTGCCACCGCCGGCTTCGTCATTCTGGGACTGGCCGGCCTGTTTGTCAGCTTTGTTCTGGCAATGGCATACCATGTCCCGACAGGCCCGTTCACACTGAGGCGCCTGCTTGAACCGGTTCTTCTCGGCACCATCATGGGCGCAATTTTCGCACTCCCGCTGGTGTGGCTGCACCGGCGGATTCCAGAAAAACCATTATTCCGAATCCTGGCGGTTGGCATAACACCGTTTATTCTGAGCCTGTTGCTGATGTTTCTCCGGCGCCCGCCAACCGTTTTCAGTTGGGAATCGGTAATAACCCCCCTGCTGGTACTGACCATATTCCTGCTGTACGGATTCTATGCCAACCGGCTTTACGGATGCTGGAACAGAAAGCAAAACTGACACCATATGGAACCATCAAAACAAGCCGGTTCCGGGTGATCGGCCGCAATTGCACAGGTGGGCAGACACCTGACATTGACGGGACAATCAACCGGCGTCTGCTTTTCCTCCGCGAATGATCTCAATCAGGCCATCTGCTTCGGCCTGCTCGAGGTTCTTCAGAATCACTTCCATTTCATTCACCGTCAGACTCTCCCTGAGTACTCTCACCCCGGTCCAACGGTCTCGGCCTGCCCGCTTGGAAGCATACAGAGCTTCGTCCGCGATCTGAACCGTTTCTTCCCATGTAAAAAGGTCCGGAACTGCGGGGCATGGCGGGAAAATGCAGAAGCCCATTGAGACGGTCTTGGTGACGGACTTTCCGTTCACCTGAAAGGGCATATCGGCAATGCTGCGGCGCAGACGTTCGGCCAAGACAACTGCATCGTGTGCATTATTTTCCTTTGACAGAAGGAGAAATTCCTCTCCACCCCACCTGGAAATGACATCACTGGCCCGAATCGTCTCCTTCAGTCTGCGCGCAACTTCTTTCAGTACGATATCACCGGCATCGTGTCCTTCCGTATCATTCAATTCTTTGAAATGGTCAATGTCCAGCATGAAGAATCCCAATGTATCCCGTACCTCGCGCCGGTTTCGACGCCGGATATGCTGGCGGATGGAAAACGCCACATCCTCCTTGATTTTCTCCTTGAAGAAACGGCGGTTATACAACCCGGTCAACGGGTCCAAGCTGGACAGAACCTGCAGTTCCCTGTTGGCTTCAGCCAGCTCCTTGGTCCGCTGATGAATCAGATCTTCCAGCTCTCGGTTCCGCTTCTGCATGCGACGGGTGCGGAAGTCGAACAAACCGAACATCAGCAGGACACCGATTGCCGCGAGTAGCAGATGAAACCATGTTTTCTGATAGATGGCAAACTTGATGCTGAATGGGAAAGAAAGCGTTTCGGACCACACCTCATCCCCATTCTCACATCGGACATGAAACACATATTCCCCGGGAGGCAGTTTCGGATATGGGGCCGTCCGCTCGCTTTGCGGATAGGACCAGTTTGTGTCGTATCCCTCCAGAAAACAGGTGTACCGGACACGGGAGGGATTCACGTAGGTCAATGCGGAGAATTTGAATTTCAGACTGTTCTGATCGTTTTCCAGGACCAGCGGTGTTGTCACCCCGGACTGAACGCCGAAAACCATCTCCTGCCTGGTACCATTGATCTCGACCCCCGTAATCGCGATTCGGGGAACCGCTGTATTTTTCTCAATTTCAGTGGGATTGATACAGGAAATGCCACGCATGGTACAGAACCAGGCCAGTCCGGCATTATCATTGGCAAATCCGAATCCATTCAACTCGTTGTCCGCCAATCCATCCTGGTAATCGAAATGGCCTTCAAATTCTCCGTCCCGAAACAGGTTCAATCCCGCATTCCCGCCAATCCAGGTATTTCCGAGAACATCAAATCCGATCAGATAAACAATCTCGGATGTCAAACCCTGACTGGAATCGATCACAGACCACTCCCCGCGGGATGACAAGACGATGACACCTTTGTCCGTGCCGAACCAGTACGAACCGTCCGGTGACGGAATCACGTTCAGGACGCTCCGCTCACCGGTAATGTCGCGGCCGATCTGTTTCCACTGTCCCCCTTGATATTCCCAGATCCCCATGGTGGTTGTCGCCACGATAAAGTGTTCCGTATCGATTTTGAGAATACGATTGATTCGCTCCAATCGGAAATTCTCCAATTCTCGGATTCTGCCGTCCTCCCACTGATACATGCCCTGTCCGGTACCCAGCAGAATGGACGAACCGGAAACCTGAATATCGCGTACCTGGGTTTCCGCCGACAACTGAAACAACTGTTGTGCCCGCAACCGGTTCACATTCAACTGGAAGACACCACCATCGTACGTTCCGGCCAGCACCCCGTATCCCTCAAAAACGTCCATGATCCGGAATGAGCGTCCCCGCGTGCCTGTCACAGGGCGAATTTCCATTTTCATTGAGATGCAGTCAATACCCACATCGGTTCCCACCAGAATCCTGCCGTCGGGCAGCTGCATCATGCTTCTGATTTTGTTCGATGACAGTCCGTTTGACTCGGTGAAACTGCTGACTCTGAATTCCGGATCAATATAGGCGATCCCTCCATTGCGCGTTCCGGCCCACACACCGCCACGTTCTCTGTCGGGAACCACAAAGAAGACATCACCGCTGCCGATTCCTTCATCAGCGGTCCAGGACCTGAATTTGGCTTTTGGATACAGAAGCAGCCCGCCACTGTCCAGTCCCACCCAGATGCTCTGTTCATAATCACAGTAAATGCTCATCACCGCATTGGACGAATCCGATTCCGCAAACAGACTCAACTCCCGCTTCCCGTTCAGCCGGAAGACTTCTCCACCGGATGTCCCGACATACAGAACACCGCCACAATTTACCGCACAGGTGAGATCGCTGTTCATCCGGACAGGAATCAACTCCTGCACATCGTACAGTTCATTCACCAGGATGATGCTCTCGGACGTAATGACTGCCAATGTCTGACCGTCGACAGCAGAAAGTGCGACCACCCTCTCGTCAAAACCATGAACCTTTCGAAATCCCGCCGCCACATCACATTCATAAAGGTTGCTGCCAACCGCGATCAATGTCCGGTTATTCCAGGTGAACACCGCAGGTCGTCGCTCCGTCAATTCCGTCTGATTAAACGGCTGGGGGTAGGATTTTCCCGAAAAAAGATCGTGTGTGACATCCGGTGTAATCAGCCACAACGCATCATTCTCCACACCAAACGCATAGAGTATTCTCTCCCCGAACGGAACCAGCTGCATCTGATTATCGGTATGTTTGTACAGGTCGCCTTTTGCGGACAGTGCGTATACATCATTACCGAAAACAAACAGGCCAATGACCGCTTCATTGGTAAAACCGTTCATGGATGCAAAATTGAGGAACTGAACACCATCAAACCGGGAAATACCCGCTTCCGTGCCGAACCACATGAAGCCCGTCGTATCCTGCACAATGGTCCCGACCGAATACTGAATCAATCCATCCTTGGTCCCGAAGCGCTTCTCAAACGAAGCCTGGGAGCACCATGCATGGACAGTTGTCAGGAGAATGATACAGAGAATACCCCGCTTCATTTTACCTCCCCATTGTCGTGGCGTCCTGACCTTCCCTCACCCCTGCCCCGGTTGTCCGGGAAAACGGGAAGGACATGAAAACGTGCGTAAGGTTGTTAGCTTTAATGTAAGCAATATGCCCGCAAAAATCCAGCACATTCGCAGTAAAGCCTGAATTCTTGGCACGGACTTGTATTCAGAATAGACAATAAATGGGGTCGGGTTGCCGAACCGCTCGCATATTCAAATGAGTTTAAGCTTGAGTAAGGCTTCGGCAGGAGTCAAGAGAGAAGAGTATCCTCTCCTACCTCCCCCACTCCAACTCTCTCTGCTCACGGTCAAACTGGCGAGCGATTTTCGCCGGAGACAAGGCGAAATCCGCCGAGGCGACGGAGCGTACACGAAAACGTACGTGAGTAAGCCGAGGTGGATTTCAACGCCGTATTCCGATGAAAAGAACCCGCAGCACAAAAAAAGAGGAGG
>DAINNF010000008.1:0-39817 GCA_036736005.1 Acidobacteriota bacterium | reverse complement strand
CCACAAGAAGACCAAGTGTTCCGGCAGCCAGCCATTGGCCGGCATCGTTGAGATCCACCTTCACCATCTGGTTGTAATCCGTTATGGGATCGTATGCCTGGTCGTTCAACTGAAGATACTCATCGCCGGCCATAATGTACTCTGCGTAATTGTTGATCGCACAGTCATGATAAATCGGCAATGCCTTCGCCACGGCTGTCCGGGTCTTCATCGAGCGGTATGCCGGTTCATAATGATAATGAACGGCCATCTTCCCGACCGACAGGTTCGGTACATCAAAGGGCACTTCCCTCATTTCCGGAACCGATTTGGTCCGTTCAGTGCGTTTTCTCGGCAATACACTTCGTACCTTACTGTTCAGTTCCTGCACCACCCCGATGGTTGTCGCCAGGCTTCCGGTTGCAATCCACTCGCCATATTCATTGATATCGGTCGCCACCGCATCCTGGAATACGGAAACAGGGTCCGTTTCATACAATTGAACGACCCCTTCCAGGTCAACAAATCCATACAGAATACGCAATGAACCGGCGGAAACAAACTCGTCATAGTCATTGATAGCGCAATGGGAAAACTCACCCAGGTTGTTCACATAGTCGAGAAACACGGCTTCCTGCGCTCCACCGCCGATAAAGACACCGTCCTCCGAGGCCACGATCCAGATATCATTGTTGTTGATATCCGCCACAATGAATCGTCCAAGGTTGCCGGCATAAACCTGAATCAACGTGCCGGCCAGATTTCCATACCAGATACCGTTCTGTACAGCCAGAATGAAGTTGCCGTTGTCATTCAAATCAACCGCCCGGTCTGCGTCGTTGCTACCCGTCCCCAGGCTGACCGGTATGGCATTTCCTGCGGAACCGGAACCATATGCCAGGCCCTTCCCGCCCGCTGCCACCCATTCACCAAACCCGTTTATGCTCACCCCTACCATGGCCGGGCCATCTGAGACATCCGCAATCAGATCATCATCTCCGATCACAACCGAAACCCTGCTGTCCGAAGAACAGGACACTTGCAGCAGGCCCAGCAACAACATCAACCCCAATATTTTCCAATACGTTTTCATGTCTCCTCCTGTTATCACGTTTTGCTGGCCATCTCAAATTGCAATATCTGTTCCACAATCCTATACTACTGACTGGACAAATTGAAAGGGAGGAAAAATGGCTCTGTTCGGTTTATTGGGCAAACCCGGCCCGGAAGTCGCCCGCAAACGTTTTCTCAAAGGAAAGCAGCAACTGGAAAAGCAGGAATGGAACCTGGCCCGTTTAACCATGGAAGACGTTCTGGAAATAGAAAGTTGTCCACCGGAAATCCGTACCGCAGCCGAACAGGTCCTTCAAGAAAGTTGCGAGAAATTGGCCCGCCAGAATCTGGAAATGGCCCGGTCTCACCTGGAAGCCGGTGATGTCGAAAGTGCCGTTGATTTCTTCCAGACAGCCGATCGCTATGCCATCCATTCCGAAACCAGAGCCGCCGCCGAGAAAATGAGGCAGGAGCTGGACTCACGAATGGATAATTCCTCGTTCATCTACGGGAATGAAGGAGAACCCCTTGACGAAGACTTGCCTGAACCCGACGCGTACGCAGATATTCTGCTGGAAGACTATCCGGCTTTTATCCGGGAAGCGGTTGACAACGACGGGGAACTCAAGAGCGTCATGGTACTGTTGAACCAGGAGAAACCGGCTGAAGCCGAATCCGTCATGGACATGGATGAGTCGCCGGCCGTATTGTACTTTCAGGCCCTCTATCTGGCCGAGATGGACCGGATCCCGGAAGCTCTCACACAGTACCGGAAGCTGGTAACGGAATTTGGTGACCAGCTGGATGGTCTGCGCTGGGCCGAGTTCATTGAACTGGTGAAACGGGCAGAAGCGGACGAAGACATACATGAGATTGTGAATCAGCATCCTGAAATGCCCGTCATCCGTTCAGCCCTTGCCTTTCACATGGAGCGGAACGAACTGGAAGAAGCAATGGATCTGGTCACTATGGGGATGGAAATCATGTCCCCGACCCGACCGGACGCTGCATTTCTGGCGCAGGCGGGGCTGGTCCATTATCAGAGCGGGTCCTACCGTGAAGCAGCTGACATGCTGGACAGTTTTCGGAACATCATGGCGTCCAGGGGACAGCTGGCACTGCCAACTCACCTGGCTTTGCCCCTTGCGGACTCACTCGACAAGACCGGCCGGACTGACCTTGCATTGGAAACCGCCTTACATGCCGCACAGGCGTTCGGCACGGAGGAAGCCATTCGACTCTCAAGGGAACTGGCCGATCGCAGTACCCGTGATGATTTGAAAAAGCGTGTCAGCCGGCTCTGATCAGTTTTCCGCTGTCGGGGACTTTCCGTCAACCGATTCCTGAAGCCGTTTCAGAATCTCACATGACAGGGTATCGTTGCAGGAATCACACATCAACTGTAACGCTTCCCGATGAACCGGATCCAGATAGAGGACTTTGCGCAGATTATCCGCAGCCTGGTCGATATCACCAACCGCCACATACCGTTTTCCTGCCGAGAGATAGAACGACTTCAGTGCTGCCACATCAGGCATCGCCTTATCCAGTCGCTTGAAACCGGCAAACCGATACAATTGCTTGACGTCAGGTTCATCATTCACCTGTTCCGTACCTTCTGCAGTAACCACGCATAGGTCCGAATGTTCCCCTTCCGGTAATCTTGCACAGCAGTAAGATACGAACTCCCGAACATCTTCCGTTAACCGTTGGGATTCAAGGAACATCTTCATTGTAACCAGTGCCTCGTGCGGCTTTTCCTGGACGGCCTGAATGATCGCGCGATTGAACTGGATTGGCATATCTGCTGTTCCCTGTTCCACGGAATCCAGAACAACCATGGCCTCCTCGGTTTTCCCCTCCATCAGCAGGCAACCGGCTGCGTTGATCAGACACCGTATATCCGTTTCATCCTGCAACGCACGCAGGAAGCATGTCAGGGCCCGATCATACTGCTGGCTTCGAATTCCGGCCACTCCTGCCAGATACATCCTTTCCGGTGACTGATCATTCCCGTTCAGCAAGGCGTCCATCGCGTCCCTGTATGCGCCTTCATGAAACAGCATGGCTCCCAGCCGCATGGACAGTTTCGGAAAGTCGTCTTCTTTTTGCAGATGCTGCAAGTCTTCAAACTTACCGTAAAATGCCGCTGCCAGCGTTCCTTTCACATAACGCTCAAACGTACGCATATTCACGCCGGATGGATAAGCCGTTTTCCAGCCATACCGTTTTGTCAGGGCATTACACACGCCATGCGGCAAATCAGCCTTTCCAACCGAAAACAGATGGTCTGTTTTCTTTAAATTATCCAAATCATAGATCTGCACTTCAAAAGCCAGTTCATCTTCTTGAATTTCAAACCATCCCGTAATGAGCTGGTTTGCTCCTGCCTTCCGTGCAACCTGGATACGACTGGCCAGTGTCAGCGGCATTCCTTCCGGCAGGTCCATTTCTCCAATCACCTGCAATCGATCATAAAGGCCGACACCCTCCGTCATGTCTTCAATGATGACGGCAAGTCCGTACCCGATCCAGTCCTGTGAAGCCTCATTGCCTCTGTTCTCAAACGGAAAAACAACAGGGCCCGCCCTGAGCAGCCCAGCAAACAGAATCACTACAGGCAAAACAAGCACAATACGCAGACTATGCTTCATCCTGTCCCCGTTCCGTTACCGGATTGCCACTTTCGACCCGGCCGAAAATCATTTTACCTGCAGGGTTCTGCAGTACACTGGTGATGGACGCATCCACGCGGCTGCCGATGAACATTTCGCCACCATCCACTACCACCATGGTGCCATCGTCCAGGTAACCGATTGCCTGTCCGTCTTCTTTCCCCTTTTTCAGCAACTGTACCTGGATAACCTCCCCCGGCAGGGCAACAGGTTTCAGTGCATTGGCCAATTCATTTATATTCAGGACCTCAATGTCTTTCAGGGAAGCCACACGATTCAAGGTATAGTCATTGGTAACGATTTTCGCTTTCAGCTTCTGGGCGAGGGATATGATCCGATGATCAATATCGCGTTCTCCCGGAAAATCGATTTCACAAATTCTGAACTGAAAATTCTTCATATTCTGCAGCTTGCGAATCAAATCCAATGCCATCTTGGCCCGCTGCTTTTTCAGATCAGCACCGTTTTCATACACGTTCTGAATTTGCTGCATCACAAACCGTGGCACCACGATCGTCCCGTCCAGAAAACCGATTTCTACAATATCCAGCACACGTCCATCCATAAGAATGGATGCATCCAGTATTTTTGTACACGGCAATTCCGCATCCACAGGTAACGCCGCCCGACCTTCAGCAAATGCACATGGCATTTTTCGTCCCGTAATGGCCGCGAGGTAAACCAGAGCCGCAAGCAGCACCGGTATCCCCTGACCCGTTACAACGCCGACGAGGATCAACACGCTGCCGATCAGGAACCAGGCCACAGCTGCTACCAGGTGTGGCATGATCCTGCGCATATCCAGTTGACTCACATACCCATCCAACAACCCGACCACCGCCACCAGCGCACAGGCAAACCAGAAATGCACGGAAACAGTCGCCACCGCAAACAGACCGATATAGAAAACCATCCGTAACCAGATCATATATCCTCCAGGTTCCTTTTCTACTGTTACTATAGCGGAAATAAGACTGACCTTGCAATCGTTGCTGTGTTACAATTTATCCGTTACTTTTTTGTAAAGGAGTTCGTTATGACGGAGATTTCACGCGCATCCCTGTTTGAAGCACTCGATACCGTCATTCTGCCCGGAACAGACATTTCCCCGGTCAAGTTCAGGGGCGTCAAGGCAATCGACATCCGTGAAGGCGGTCATGTATATGTAAAACTTGAAGTTCCATCTCAGGTTTCAGGTCAGGAAGCCCGCCTTGAGAAAGCCGTGCTCATTGCCCTTGAGCAAGTATCCGGTGTCAACACCGCTACCGTCGACATCCATGTTCAGGAAAAAGCCCATGGTCAGGTTCAACAACAGGACCTGCTCCCGGATGTTCGATTCCCACTCCTGATTGGGAGCGGGAAAGGCGGTGTCGGAAAGTCTACGGTGACAGTGAACCTCAGTATCGCATTTGCTTCCATGGGCTTCAACGTAGGCCTCCTGGACGGTGATCTGTACGGCCCCTCTATACCCCTGATGTTCGGCATCCACGCCCGACCTGCCGCGAATGAGGAAGGCAAGATTATCCCGTTCGAACGGTACGGTGTAAAACTCATCTCCATCGGTTTCCTCCTGGAAGACGACAAGCCGGTGGTCTGGCGTGGTCCCATCCTCCACAAAGCCATTCAGCAGTTCATGAAAGATGTAGACTGGGGAGAACTGGATTTCCTGTTGATTGATCTTCCTCCCGGTACGGGTGATGTCCAACTTTCCGTCGCCCAGAGTGCCCGCGTCAGCGGTGCAGTTGCCGTCTCCACGCCACAGGACGTGGCGCTGATCGACGTAAAAAAGGCCATTCACATGTTCCAGATGCTTCAGATCCCGCTATTGGGTGTTGTGGAGAACATGAGCTATTTCCGCTGCAGCAGCTGCGAGCAGGTTCATCATATTTTCGGTGGTAATCAAACCAATGACACCGGCGACAAGCTTTCTGCACCCGTACTTGGGAAAATCCCCATCACCACAGCCATACGGGAAGGGGGCGATGCAGGAATACCGCTCATGATCAGTCAACCGGAATCCGAAGCCGCCGGCGTGTTTCGCAAGGTCGCGGAGGCCATTGTCAAGCAGTTGGACGCATAATATAATGCTCTTCAGGTGGAAGCGAATGGGGGCTGGTGTCCCCCCCGGTCTTCAAAACCGGTGGGCCGGCACGGGAGTGTCGGTCGGTGGGTTCGATTCCCACACGCTTCCGCCATTTTGTACTCCGACCAGATGGCCCTCTACACCTTTACCACTTGAATCTGCACGACATCGTTGCTCTGACCATTCGACGGGTCTCAGCATCACATTCCATTCTTCTGTCCCCTGTGTTCATCGTGCGGATAGGTCTTTTCTCCCGCTCTGATGGGAATCAAGAGTGTATTTTCCGCCGGCGGCAGCGGACAGTTATACGCCGGGGAATAGTTGCACAGCGGGTTGAACGCTTTGTTGAAATCCAGCACCATGCTGTCTCCCCGGGGTTCATCCAATTCCAGAAAGCGTCCGGCTCCGTAAGTTTCCTTACCGGACGTCGCATCTCTGAACGGAATAAAATATATGTTGGAATAGGGTCCGTCCAGAGACATCTTGTATGCCGCCAGCACCTGTTCTTTACCCTGCAGTGAAAAGTGGAGTCGTGCCACACGAAGATACGTCTTGATCCGGTTCCGGCTCGTTGTCATCTCCACCTCTTCCGGTTCATCCAATCGTTCCACGCTGGCTGTGACCGCATAGTCCGGGTCGGGGTCAAAATACCGGAGAGACTGGAAACCCGCATACTCAGGCCGTTCCCGGTCAAACACACGGATCAGAATTCCACCGTCAATACCGTATGATACCAGTACATAACGATCTCCAATGTCAACCGGTGTATCAAACGGAAACGGCCGGCTTTCCTGTTCTGTATCCGTAATCTCCCATGCTCCTTCTGCGTTCTCAATGATCCGGTAATCTGACTCTGCGACCGGAACATGCGATACGCCGATTTCATCTACCCGAATACCGTGTGGTCCGGAACCGATCAATTCAAACCAGTCGATGGCTGCCATAGGTGACATGGAATCCTGTGAAAACATGCGGTCCTTTTCAGTTCGCGATTCCATCATCGACGCCCGCCATCCACTGCGTTTTGATGCAGGAATTGCGCGACTTTCCCGGTCACAGCCCAGTGAACCCATCAGACTGATCAATACCACCAGTCCCAGAATTGTTCGAAACATGATTTCCCCCCTACCTGATCTCAAACCATTCTATCGTGTTCCCGAATTGCCATAAACCTCCAAGTTGAGCAGACCTTCCCCTTCAACTGCGCTAGAATACTAATGGAATCACATTCAATGAGGAGACGTTCAGGATAATGGAATCGATACGGGAACTCTTCCGGACAGGTCACGGGCCTTCCAGCAGCCATACACTCGGACCCGGACGGGCAGCCGAACATTTTCGCAACCAGCATCCGGATATGCACCACGCAACTGTCACACTCTTCGGGAGCCTCGCCGCTACCGGTAAGGGACACTTGACCGACCTGACCATCCAGGCCGTTCTCGATCCCATACCGGTTCAGTTTGTCTGGAAAGCGGACACCACCCTCCCCCGTCACCCCAACGCAATGAGATTCCTTGCGTACAACCAACAGGACGAGGAACTGGCTGACTGGACAGTATACAGCGTGGGCGGAGGCACACTCCGTGACGATCTTGGCACATGGGATGCTGCAGGTTCCTGTGCGTATTCTCTTTCCTCAATGGACGCCATTCTTGAATGGTGTCAGGACAGCGGACGCCAGTTCTGGGAATATGTACTCGAAGCAGAATCCTCATCATTGCTTCCATACCTTGATGAGACCTGGTCTGTCATGGAGGAAGCTGTCCGGCGCGGACTGAATGCGGAAGGCGTTTTGCCCGGAGAGCTCCACCTCCCCCGAAGAGCGGCATCCTATTTCATGAAAGCAAAAAATGCCGGCCGGGGATTACAGGCAGCGGGCCTTCTGGCGTCATATGGGCTCGCAGTTGCGGAAGAAAACGCAGCCGGCGGCCGCGTGGTTACGGCACCCACCTGCGGATCTTCCGGTGTGGTACCGGCTGTTCTGACCTACTTGAAAGAAACATACAATATTGACCGTCCGCGTATGATCCGTGCACTGGCCACGGCCGGTCTGATTGGAATCCTGGTCAAGCACAATGCATCGGTTTCCGGAGCTGAAGTCGGCTGCCAGGGTGAAATCGGGACCGCCTGTGCCATGGCTTCAGGAGCAGCCGCCCAGCTACTGGGTGGAACCGTTGCGCAGGTGGAATACGCCGCAGAAATGGGACTGGAACATCATCTGGGCTTGACCTGTGATCCCGTTGGCGGCTACGTTCAGATTCCCTGCATCGAACGAAACGCGGTCGCTGCAGGGCGCGCGCTTCAGTGTGCCACACTCTCGCTTTTTTCAGATGGCCGCCACCGGATCAGTTTCGACGAAGTGGTAACCACCATGAAAGAAACCGGATTGGATCTTGCCGACAGTTATAAGGAGACATCCCGTTCCGGGCTGGCACGTCACTGGATGGACAGTGAGAACCGGAAAAAGAACGCCGGTCCCCGCTGAGCAATCCCTCTATAGCCCGTCATGACAGTCATTGCAGGCCGTCTCCTGCCACATTCCGCCGATATCTTCGGGATGGACAAACGGAACCCCTTCCATGTCAAAACGGGGTTGCTCCTGATCCATTCGCTGAGCCAGAATGGTATGGCAAAGGTCACATGCTCTAGAGATGACCTCCCCGTCCGTGTCCTGGTGAAGCCCGTCATGACAACGGAAACACCCCGAACTCCGCATATGTCCGATGTTCGACGGATGAACATCCCACCTGGCCTTCATATACGGAAAGAAATTCCGCCGGTAGCCCTTCACGATCGACTCCCGGGCCTGGTCAATTTCTGCCCGCATCGTGTCGCTCAAATCTTCATATGCCTTCCCGATGCCTGCACGGATCCGTTCTTCCGCCTGTTCCGCTGTTTCATATTCCTCGGCCATCAGGTCCGATCCCAGGGTCCGGATACCCGGGAGTTCCTGCGACACGGCCCCGCTGGCCAGCAACCCGTTCATGATTTCCCTTGGTGACCTGAAAATGTGAGATGGACGGTTGTGACAATCCACACAGTCCATTCTGTGAATCGGATGATCTCCCGCCGTTTCCGGTTCTACATCACTGTCCGATTCACGGAAGATCCGCTCTGTTCCATCCTTGTACACCACCTTCACCCACGGAATACTCTCTTCCTCTACATCCGTTGCCATGAAATACACTTCATTCTCAACGTGCCAGTGAATGCCTGTTGGGCGTCCATACTCCGGATGTCCCCCTACATGCATCTGCAGAGTGACCGACCCATGGGTATTGGCTTCGTCCTTGAGGTAGTAGTCACGGGTCATCACCTTATCGTCAATAAAAAACTGGGGCCAGTGGCACTGCTCACATGTATCACGGGCCGGTCGCAGGTTTTTGATGGGCGTCTCAATCGGCCGCGGATAAATTTCTCTTACCGTTGCATAAACCTGGTACAAACCTGACATCTTGGATCGGACATACCATTCGGCTCCCGGTCCGACGTGACAGTCCACACATTTTACCCGGGCGTGGGGTGAAAGCTGGTGAGTGGTCGCTTCCGGCTCCATCACCGTGTGACACGAAGAGCAGAACTCGACCGATTCCGTATAGTGAAAAGCCTTATAACTCAGCGTAACGGTAACGATCAGGACGACGAAGGATAAGACGACAAAACCCTGAAAATACCATCGATGCATCGGAATGGAAAAATCCATCCGGAAAAACTTTGCGTCTTCGTCTCCCGCCTTTGCCATTCGTCTTCGTTGACGCCAGATGCCGATCGGCACCAGCAACAGTCCAAGCATGAAAAACGGCGGCAACAACACAAAAGCAACCATTCCAGCATATGGAATGGCACTCTCCGACATGGACTGGACCATCGTCAATGCGATAATCATCGCAATGGTAAAAATGATGAGACCCAGTCCGATAAGGCTGAGTGGGTTGAAAATATAATCACTCAACCTGCGTACGTATTCCCGTTTCGACATTGTTCACGCACCTCCTGAAACGATTATGATACCTGCGCCGTGTCCGGTGTCGTCCACGGCGTTTTCCCCCTCTCATATAACGTCAATCGACTGTGATTTCTCGAATCATGAACCACCATCAGCGCCGCCGGCCTCCACATTGTCTTCCTCGCGCGCTTTCAACTGTCTGGTGAGATCAGCCAGCACATCCGCGTAGGCCTCCAGCAAATCTCTACCCCCTTCAGACAACCTCCGACGGGAAAATTCGAACAGGTAGATGTCTTCTCTGTCCAGTCCGTTTCCGGCCAGTTTCCGATAGTTCTCGTCCAGCTGAACCGTGAGCTGCCGGATCTTGTCTGTATCGTAGTCCTTCTTTTTGAGTTCTTGTTCAAGTTGTTTGTCTATCTCATAGTATTTATTAAGTGCTGTGGAATGTGCCATCGAGAGTGCTCCGCTGAAATAGGGCTCTGCACGTTCTGCCCATCGGGCAACGCGTCCTTCTTTTCCCGCCTCACGAACAGCGGTCACCACCGTGGCGCTGTGACGCTTCCACAACCACCGGAGGAAATCGGGATCCGCCAGCACCTTCCGCGCCAGTTGAAGAACTTCCTTCCGGGTACTTTCCCACTTCTCCCAGGTCATCCCCGGCATTTCAGTCAGAAATTCGGCTGAAAAGGCGTTACCCACCAGTTTACGAAACATGGAAAGATCCCAACCCGGGTCTTTCAGGCTCAACTGGTCTTTCAACAATGAGTCCGTAAAGTACCGGTTGAATGCCTGCTGGTTTTCTGTCAGAACCGGTTCCTCTTTGTCTGCGTTCTCCGGTTCGGTGATCACCGTGTCAGCCGCTTTCGGCACTGCTGCCTCGGCCTTTGCAGGTTCCCTCTTCATCTCGCGGTGTTTGAAGTACCACCATCCTCCAAGGGCCCCGATTGCGATCAGTACAACGATGATGACAATCCAGAGAATACCGGTACTTGATTTATCTCTCCTGAGTTCTTCCATTTGCTCCATCTCATTAAACTCGTTTTCTACCATATTCGCACCCCCAGATATGCGACAACATCTCCGTTGTCTCCTGTTACTTTCCCGGAATGGGTATACTCCACAACTTCCGCACAGCTGGCCCCCAATGTGCAAACTGCTCTCATCATCACATAGGCGGGAAATACGCCACACATGGAAACCTGCTTTCGAAGTACTGTATCCAGCATACCGTCCGCATCGAGACTCCGTATCCGCTCAATCACAGCACTATCCACTTCCTGTGCAGCATTAGTTGAAATGAAATGGCTCATATCACTGCTGGCAACGATCAGGTGCCTGCCCGGATCCAGATATTCCGCCAGGTAGTCCGCGAGATTATCCAGTGTCTCTTTTCGACCTGTACCGATTGAAACCGCTGCAATTCGAATATCGGGCTTCAGCATTTTCAGCATGGGCAGCTGAACTTCAAGTGAATGTTCCGCCTCATGGGCCCGGGCATCCAGCGTAGCCTCCCCGAACTTGCTGATATACGAAACCATATCCGGATCACACGAAACCGGCCCGAGCGGCGTGTTCCATGCATCATCGGGACTGACCGCTATCGGTTCACCCCGCCCACGATGGTTGGGACACAAGATCACTGCCGTATCCGGCACGTGTACGGATTTCAGTGTTTTCCAGGCCGTTGCACCTGAGTACACATATCCGGCATGTGGAACAAGAATACCCAGACCGTGCACAGGTTCCAGCGGCACCTCAACGGGTTCCAGAAACGACCGGATTGCATCCGCTTCGCCCGGATAAAAGCTACCGGCAAAAACGGATTCTCGCATGGTTGGCTCCTTTCATTCCTGTAGCTGTTTCAAGCACCTCTTTCAAGCTGAAAACAGAAAATCGGCAAATGCCCTCGCCTGAAACGGTATCAGGTCATCCACCTGTTCACCCACCCCGACATAACTGACCGGAATGCCGAATTCACGGATGATCGGGATAATTGCACCACCCTTGGCGGTTCCATCCAGCTTGGTGACAATCAGATCGGTCACATCAACGCTGTCCACGAATGTTCTCGCCTGACTGATGGCATTCTGTCCGTTGGTCCCGTCCAGAACCAGTACGACCCGATGCGGAGCGTCCGGAAGAACTTTCTGAATCACCCGCTGCATCTTCTTTAACTGTTCCATCAGATTGTCTTTTGTGTGCAGACGACCGGCCGTGTCGATCAATACCGCGTCAGCATTCCGATTCACCGCGGCCTGAACGGCGTCATACGCTACTGCAGAGGGGTCGGCACCGGACGCATGCCGTACGACCTGAGCCCCGGTCCGCTCCGACCAGATCGCCAGTTGTTCCACAGCCGCCGCCCGAAATGTATCTGCAGCGCCGAAAACAACCCTGCGACCGGAATCCGTAAACTGTGCACCCAGTTTGCCGATGGTTGTGGTTTTTCCCACTCCATTCACGCCCACCACCAGCATAACCAATGGCCGCCTGGGATCTTCCAGCAATTGATATTCCGGTGTGACATCGACCATCTCAGCCACCGTTTCCGCCAACGCATGTTGCACGGCACTGACTTCTTTCAGATCCCTGCGGGACAGTTGTTCGCTGAGTCCTTCGAGTATCTCTGTACTGGCACTGAGGCCGATATCCGCTTCTACCAGTATTTCCTCCAAACGGGCAAAGGCATCCGGGTCCAGCTCTTTTTTGCCAAGAAAAACCCGGCCCATTCCGTCAGATATCCGACCACTGGTCCGGGAAAGTCCTTTCCTGAATTTATCCAGAAAACCCATCAGAAAAATTCCTCATTCACGATCTCCGCAATGCGGTCCAGCCATTGCTCCGCATATCCCGCAAACGTACGCTCGTTAAAATAAACGCAGAGAAAGTAACCGTTCGGAAGCATCCGTGCTGCCGCACTGCGGTCTTCCGCTTTCATGAACAGGTAATCCATGTTGCTTTCCTGAATCTCTTTGGCCATGAGAACGGCAAACTGTGCGCCGAACAGCTGGGTTTCGTATGTGTCCATATCGGGTTGAGCGGACATGATGACGGTTTCTCCTTCCCGATCCATCAGCATCAGTGCCATGGCACCTTTCATCTCAGCCCTGTACTCGTCGAATGACGCTTGAATGTCCACGTTACTCTCCTTCCCGCATTTGACGGGCAATCTCAATCTTCAACTCGTCCATCGCCTCCCGTATCTGTTTCGGGGGATAGAGAAGACTCAGTTTCGTCAATACCCGGTTGGCGTCGTTCAGGCGACCCAGTTTTACCTGAGAACGGGCTTCAAGCAGCAGCAGCGCGGGATCCCCGGAATTCTGTTTCTGTGCTTTCTTCACGGCATTATATGCGTCCCCGTACATGCCCATGCGATAGTAGATTACGGCCAGTTCTCCGAATGCACGGTAGAAATCAGGCTTCAGACTGACCACCTGCTCAAATGCCAGCATTGCTTCTTCCATTTTCCCTTGTTTGAGTTTCAGCAACCCGATATTGAAGTACGGAAACTCCGGAGTCGGATAAGTCTTGTCCTGAAGTACGATTCCATACTCCTCCAGTGCCTTGTCGTAGTCTTTCATTTCCGTGTAAACCATACCCAGGTTATTGTGAACGTCAGTGAGATCCGGCTCCACCTCAAGCGCCTTTCCAAATGCATTAATCGCGGCGTCCAGCTCTCCCATCTGGGCAAGCGACAATCCGTAAATGTTCCAGTATGCGCCATTTGTGGGTTCCAGCTGAACCGCCTTGGACAGATAACTGGCGGCCATACTGAACTCTTTCTTTTTGAAAAGCATAACGCCTTTGTTGTAGTTGATGAAGGGATCTTCTTCAGCCGCTTCCAGTGTCGATTTAACCGAACTTGTACCCGTAGCGGACGGGCCGCAACCGGTCATTGAAGTCAGAATCAATAGAAGCATCAGCAAACTGTATCCCGACCTTTTCATGATTTCCTCCAAATTCCGTTCCTTTTCATAGGGTTATGCTGTCGGAACCATCCGACCGTCTTCATATGCTTCCACAAACGCTTTCACCACTTTCGGATCGTACCGGGTTCCGGCAAATCCGCGGATTTTCTCCTTCACATAGTCCGGCTTCATGGCATTCTGATAAGGCCGATTGGTAGTCATGGCATCATACGTATCCGCAATCGCGATAATCCTCGCAATGACGGGAATATCTTCACCCTTCAGCCCTTCCGGATACCCGGAGCCGTCCCACTTTTCATGGTGGTACTTGACACCTTTTGCTATTTCCCTCAGTTCCTTGATCGGGGTCAGAATGCGTCCACCGATTCCCGGGTGCATTTTCATATGCTCAAATTCTTCTTCCGTAAGGATTCCCGGTTTCCTCAGTACTTTATCGTCAACACCGATTTTTCCGATATCATGGAGCAGCCCCGATATTCGCAAACGTTCCATTTCAACGCCATTCAGTCCATATGATTTGCCGATCTGGAGTGCATAGTTGGTCACACGCTCCGAATGTCCACGCGTGTATTCGTCTTTTGCATCGATCGCTGCCGCGAGAGCTGAGATCGTGGAAATAAACATTTCCTTGTTGTACCGGATCAGATGTTCCAACTGGCGTACATAGCGTTCAATCTCACTGAGCATGAAGTTTGTTCGTTTCGCAAGCAGATTCAACTCATTGTTACCTTCAATCTCCACCCGAATGGCAAAGTTGCGTTTGGCAATCTGCTCTGTGGCTCGCGTCAGCATGGAAAGTGGTTCATGGATGGCTGAAGACATCACCACACCGACAATCAGGGCGATAATGATCGAGAGAAGTCCCAGACCAATGGTCTTGAATTTCATCTCCCGCACATGTGCATATGCCAGTTTCATCGGTATGAATGTCACGGCCGCGGTCCGGAAACCCGGTATATCGGCACCGGAAACAATAATGTCCTGTCCGTTGTGCTGAATGATACTGACCTGCTGGGAGGTGATCGCCTTCATATCGGAATAGAACGGGAATCCCACCATCGCTTTCTGGTTGGCACCCAGAATACTGCCATCCTCGCTCACCAGGTAATAGTCGTAACCGGCGGGCAACGCAACATCAATCGAATTGAACAGCCGTTCCATGTTCACGGCAACCGCGATCACACCACGTTCCGTCTCGGTCTCGACCGGATACATGAAGAAAATGTAAATGCGGAAGATATTTCTCAGGTTGGTCGGCGCGGACCGGATCTCCCGGTTCTCGTGAATACAACTGGTGATCAGCGGTGCCATTGCCTGGTCCAGCACCTGCTGGGCGTCGTATCCAATATTCAACGCAAACGTTCGCGTACCGGTATTGCTCTGGATCAGAACATAATCAATCTCCGGAGCCCGCTCCAGAAAGGAAACCAGGGTTTTGCGCCGTTCCAGCAGAGGAATGATCTCCCCCAGTTCACGGTCAATCGAATTGAACAGAATGGCTGTCTTGACCGAATCCACTTTACTGTCTACAACTTCCATAAACTGACGTGCCTGTGCCGCAATCAGTGCCGACAACGTCCTGTGGGTCTGTTTCTGATTTGTCAGCAGATTCCGCTGGGAAATGCTGATCAGCAACCAGTCCGAGAAAAGGAGGGGCAACACGGCCAGTGCAATCGTTACCACCAGCAATGTATGTTTCAACGTAAAGCGGTTCACGAACCGCCTCAGGTGCTGCATTATCCGTTTCATCAGGACTCATCCCTCCACTTCACTTCATACGCCTGAATCGGATGTTGAACTCCTTTGACAACGGTATCGCCGATTGCCGAACACATCGACTTTTCAGGAAGCAACTCGAATGTGCGTTCACCGATCACAATCTGTTCCGGACCGCATACGTCGGACTCCAGCCGTGACGCAATGTTCACGGTATCGCCCAGCACAGTATATTCCATACGTTTTTCAGAGCCGATATCTCCGGCAACCACATTGCCGCTGTTGATTCCGACGCGAAGCTGCAACTGTCTGTCATCTGACAACTTCTTATTCAGCTCCTGCACATTCTTCTGTATCTCAATCGCACAGGCCACTGCGGATCGAGCATGATCCTCCATTCGATTCGGTGCGCCGAAAACCGCCATGATGGCATCGCCGATGAATTTGTCCAGCGTACCCTGGTGACGGAAGATCACATCCGTCATGCTGGAAAAGAAGAAATTGAGCAATGCGGCCACTTCAGCCGGAGCCAGTATTCTGGACAGCGGCGTGAATCCGACGATATCACAGAACAGCACGGACACCTCGGTCTCATCCACTTTCAGTTCCATTTCCATGGTCCCCTCGGTGATCAGACGGCTGACCACAGCCGGCGAATGATACCGGGACAACCACTGGCGCAGTTTCACTTCCTGTTGCATTTTCCTGGCCAATCGGATCTGCCCGATTGCCACAGCTGCAAAAGATGCCAGCACCGACAGTAGTTTCAGATCCTCGGATGTATAAACGCACTCCTTCATCAGTGAATCCAGGTATACAACACCGATTGTGCTGTCCCTGTCCAGAAGCGGCACACACATGGCGGATCGGATTCCCTGAATCATGATGCTTTCTTTACCGGTAAACCGGGGATCCATCATGGCATTCGATGTCAGAATACCCACACGCTCACGGTAGGATTTCTCTGAAATCGTGGTTGAAAACTGCTTTGCAGTGCCGGAATCCGGCTGGTCCGTCCGGATTGCGAACGGTTTCAGAACCTGGTCCTCACCATCCCACAACATCAGGATTCCACGGTTGAACTTAATCCGGTTTCCGATTACTTCAAGGACTTCGGCCGCGACACTCTTGAGATCATGGTCGCTGGTCATCAGTTTCGCAATCTCACCGAAAATGTCGATCAGATCTTTCTCGGAATGGGTCAGTTCCCCGATATCCCGCACAAACGTACTGTTGTCCAGCAAAGGATTGCGAACCTGTTCCTTCAACCGAAGACTCACCGGTCCAACCTCGATCACATCCCCCTCCCGGACCGGAACATCATCTATGCTCTTCTGGTTCACAAACGTACCGTTCTTGCTTCCCAGGTCCTTGACGAAAATCTGATTTTCATTCCGGTATATGACGGCATGAAAACGGGAAATCCCCAACCCCCGCAACGTGAGAACATTATCTCTTGAGCGTCCGATCGTGATCTCATTCTCCGTAAAGCTGCGGGACACCCATTTTTGGCCGTCGAGTATTTCCAGCTCAATCATATTGCAGCTATTCTATCACGAAACCACCCGCTACAACATCAGGATGGCTCATCTTCAAACCAATGATCGGCCGTACCGTCTGTCCCACTGATTCCGGTCCAGCCAGTCCAATCTGCCTTCATTGACAATATGGATCGCATCCCTCCGGGCCTGATCCACCAGTTCCCGATCCCGGAACAGGTCCGCCACCCTGAAGTCCGGCATTCCGGACTGTCGGGTACCGAGAAACTCACCCGGACCCCGGATCTTCAGGTCTTCTTCTGAAATCCGAAATCCATCTGTCGTTTCTTCCATGATCTTGACACGTCTGAAGGCCTGCTCCCCTTTCAGACTGCGTACCACCAGGAAGCAGTATGACTGTTCCGTTCCTCTTCCGATTCGGCCACGAAGCTGGTGAAGCTGGGACAGGCCGAACCGTTCCGCGTTTTCAATAACCATGATGTTGGCATTGGGAACGTCCACACCCACCTCAATTACCGTGGTGGAGAAGAGAATATCCACATCCCCGTGCTTGAAGGCTTCCATGACACGATTGCGCTCGTCCGTGCCCACCCTCCCGTGTACAAGAGATGTTTTCAAATCTGAAAACCACTCCTTCTGCAAGCGTTCATATTGCTCCGTAGCACTGGCCAGATCCATCGCTTCCGATTCTTCAATAAGGGGATACACAAAATAGGCCTGCAACCCTTTCCGCTTCACCATCTCGTGGACGAACCGGTACACTTCCTCCGCGTTTTTTTCTTTCTTTGCGACCGTACGAACCTCTTTCCGTCCCGCAGGACGCTCCTTGATCGCATCATAGTCATAGTGACCATACAGCGTCATCGCCAGTGTTCGCGGTATGGGTGTTGCCGTCAGGGACAGTATGTGAGGTGCGCTGCCCTTCGAGACGAGCCGTTGCCGCTGTTCCACACCGAACCGGTGCTGCTCGTCGATAATGACGAACTGCAGGTTATTGAATACCACGCTATCCTGAATCAGTGCATGGGTTCCCACCACAAACTGAAGCGCTCCGGACTCCAGTCCGGTCAGAATCCGTCGACGCTCGGCGCTTCTTGTGGAACCGGTCAACAGTTCCACCCGAACATCACTGTTGTCCAGCAATCCGGTTATGGTCTGAAAATGCTGTTCTGCAAGCAGTTCCGTAGGCGCAATCAGAGCCACCTGCGAACCACGATGTACAAATGGCAGGGCCGAAAGTAATGCCACCACCGTCTTTCCGGATCCAACATCACCCTGAATCAGCCGAACCAGCCGTTTGCCGGAAGCGAACTCCCCATAGATGCCCTGCAGGACACGAATCTGTTCGTGGGTCAGCGTGAACGGTGGAATCGCCTGTAGTTTGTCCCATTCCTCCTGACTCACTTTCAACACATCCTTCGGCGTATTCAGTGCAGCTCTTCGTACGGCCATCACACCCGCAAAAAATACAAACAATTCCTCGAATGCCAGTGCCTGATGCCAGATCGAACTGCCTGACTCCAGTTTTCGAATATCTGACTTTCCGGTCGGAAAGTGAATCTGTTCAAAGCAACTGCGTTTTTCGGGTAGTGATTTGGCTTCCCATACGTCTTCCGGAAGCTCAAATCTGCAGGGCAGTACGCCCCGGATGCACAATCGGATAAGCCGCTGCATGAAGCGGTTGGAAACCCGATCGATGGAACTGTACAGTGGACGGATTTCAGGTTCTTCATTCAACAGTTGTCTGGGGTCCAGGATGCTGAAGACCGGGTTGATCATTGATAGGCCATGACGTCCGGTTTCCGCTTTTCCGTGGAGAAGGACTTCCATACCCGTCTTCAGGGTCTTTCCCAGGTACGGTTGGTTAAACCACAACACAAATACGGACCCAGTATCATCCGATGCAATCACTTCCGTCATCGGAACCCGACGCGGATAACTTGTACGTTGTCGCCTGTTTCGGACTGTCACGTGAACGGTAACCGTCTCTCCGGCGTGAACATCCTTGAGTTTCTTCCGGTTACGCATATCCTGGTAGTGAAGCGGAAAGAAGTACAGCACGTCTTCCACCCGCTTCAACCCTTTGGCGGCAAGGCGTCTGCAGGTTGCAGGTCCCAACCCTTTCATTTTCAGATCCTCGAGATTTGTTGCAGGTGAAAAATGTTCCATATCTGCCCCTGCGTGGGAATGAGCACTGACTGAAATGAGGACCGTCTGCAACTATGCTATCGATGAAAAGACTATCTTCATCAAATGCCGGCCAGAACCAGATAGAGCCAGTTCAACAGTACAATGACGATCACCGCTGCCCGGACAAAATATCCTTCCCTCTCACTCAACCGGATCCGGATTGCCCGTCCGGAAATCTGAGATATCAGTCCGTAGAAACACCATACGCCGAACAAACCGCCCGCCGCCATCAATCCCGGATTATATCTGAACGCATCCATGATCCGAAAATCCAGTAGACTGTAGACCATGCGTGTGGCACCGCATGTGGGACAGGGGTAACCCGTAATTTCCTTGAACGGACACAACATGACGGGGACTGCATGCAAATAGACAAGAGCCAATCCGGTGCACCCCAGAATGATACTGATGGCGAGATAAATCAGGGGGAGATTCAACTCCCCCCGTATTCGGTTTCTAACGGTAATCTGCATAATTGTCCGTCTAACTCATCAGCGGGACGCCAGCGCAGGTATCATCACCGACATCAGAACAAAGATGAGCACACAGCAGCAGCACAGAACAAACGGCATCAGAACCGCAAATGCACCTTTCCAGCCATCTGTCTGGTGCGCCTCGCTCAACCCGATTATGGAAATTACAAGCTTGTAAATCCATGCAATGGTACCCCCACAAAAGGGAATAATCAGAAATAGTTTTGCAGACATGCTGTAGGCAGCGACATTGAAAGTAGATTCAAATCCCCGATTGGCGCCATTCACCATCAGGAGGAACAAGTGATACAGACCTGCCATGATGAACAGACCAATCACAATGATGATCGGTGCGAGAATCAACGATGCGACAGATGCGGCTGTACTGAACAGAAACTGCGGCAGCAGATCCTGTCTCGGCAATTCGTTCGCAGGAACATACTGACTGATCATGGTCATAATAGAAGCATTGAACAGCATTCCCCAGATCAGTGCGATGACAGTCGCAAACCATCCCACAACAATGGCAAAGACCATGGGTCTTCCGATTGAACCGTCCATCCGATACTCGCCGAAGAAACGCGTGGGCTGGAAAAGAGACAGCTTCACCGTCTCCACAAGTCCACTGAAAAACCCGTATGCAGGGTCTTCAAATGGAATCTTCTTCCGTTCCTGCCCGCCACCCTGTCCATCACCGGTTGCGGGTGGTACCGGTGCAGTCGGTGGTGGTACTGCGGCTCCCTGAGCGGCGGCATCCCCTCCGCCAACCGGCTCAGTCCCCTCCAGTTTTGCCTGACAGTGCGGACACTCTACGAGTCCGCTTTCGATTTCTTTCCCACAGGCTGGGCAACTGATCATGGCTCCTCCCTCTCCTTAACCCTTATAGTTTCTTCCGGATAATTGTCTGGCTCCTGTCCGGTCCGGTTGACACCAGGTATACAGGACAACCCAGTTCATCCTCCAGAAACGAAATATAATCCTGTGCTTCCTGCGGCAACATTTCAAAACGATCCGCACCGGTAATGGGAATCTTCCATCCCGGTCTGAATGTATATACCGGTTGTACGTCTTCCAGCACCGAGAGTTCAGCAGGGAATTCGTCCAGCACTTCTCCCCTGTATCGATAACCGGTACAAACGGGAATCTCATCAAAGACACTCAATACGTCCAGCTTCGTGATCGCCACAGCCCCGTATCCATTTACAATTCTTGCGAATCTCGCAGCTACCATGTCAAACCAGCCGCATCGTCTGGGACGGCCCGTTGTTGTACCGTATTCATGACCACCCTGCCGGAGACTGTCGCCGATTCCGTTCGATTGTTCTGTAGGAAAAGGCCCTGACCCCACTCGGGTGAGATATGCCTTGAATACACCGACTGCCTTGCTCACGTGCAACGGACTGAAACCTGAACCCCCGCCAACTGCTCCCGAAATTACCGAAGAGGACGTAACAAACGGATAGGTGCCATGATCAATATCCAGCAGGGTCGCCTGCGCCCCTTCGAACAGGATTTTCCGCCCTTCTCTCCGGTAGTCTTCCAGTCTGTATGCCGTATTTTGAACGTAAGGGAGGAGTTTTTCCCTGATTTGCATGATCTCGTCAATCACCCTGTCAGCCGAAAGTGTTTCCGCGCCATAGTAGCCCTTCAACAGATAGTTGGTGTACGACACACTGTCGTTTATTTTCCTTCCCAACAGGTCCGTGTCTTTCAGATCCCCGGCCCGTATCCCGGTTCGCATGACTTTTGATGTATATGCAGGCCCGATCCCCTTGCAGGTCGTTCCGATCTTACGGCTCCCCATTTGCTCTTCGGAAGCCTCATCCAGTTTCCGGTGATACGGCATGACCAGATGACAACGGTCACTCACCATCAGGTTTTCCGGACTGATTTCAATACCGGCTTCCCGGAGAGTTTCCATTTCTTCCCAGAGGTTCAACGGATCGACAACCACCCCGTTTCCGATCACACACATCTTGTCCGGATGAAAAATCCCGGAAGGAATCAAATGAAGAAAGAACTTCCGACCGTCAATAACAACCGTATGACCCGCATTGTTGCCACCCTGGAATCGCACCACAACATCGAACTCTTCCGAAAGAATATCGATGACCTTGCCTTTACCTTCATCACCCCACTGTCCACCGGTCACCACAATATGTCCCATTCGTTACTCCCGTAGCGATGAATTATGTCACTTCTCGATCAGCTCTGAACCTACCCGATTGTATCACAGGTATATCCCTCTTTTCATCGCCCTGGCACAACCACGAAAGCTCCGGAAACCGGTTGTCAGGATCCCTTATCCATGGTTTACTGTTCCCATGAAAACCGTCATTATCGGAGCTGGACAGGTCGGATATAATCTGGCCGAACAGCTTATACTGGAAAAGCGCGATGTGGTCCTGATTGAGCGGGATCCCGCCCGTGCCGAATTTGCGTCCGCACACCTTGATTGCATGGTGCTTCGTGGTGAAGGAAACAATGTCGAGGACCTAAAACGCGCCGGCATTGAAACAGCAGACTATTTTGTTGCGGCAACCGACAGTGATGAAGTCAACATCATCGCCTGCTTCCTGGTGGCTTCCGAATGCACACGGCCCACGAAAATTGCCCGGGTACGAAATCTTTATTACCTGAAAACAAAAATGTTCACAAACCCGGAACTGGGTATCGACTTTGTAATAAACCAGGAGACCGAAGCCGCAAAAGCCATTCTGACCACCGTCCGTCACGGCGCTACCACGGATGTGACGGTTTTCGACAACACGTCCATTGAATTGCGGAAACTGTTTGTTGACGCACACTCGTTTTTCCGGAACAAATCCCTCCGAAAGATCAAATCCTCTATTGCGGATGAATTCCTTGTGGCAGGCATTCTCCGGGACGGTGATGTCATCATTCCCAGCGGCAACGTGCAGATTCAGGAAAACGACCACATATACCTGGCCGCTACTGAAACTTCTCTGGACTCCGTCCTGAAAAAAGCGGGGAAGATTCACGCGCGGCTCCGCCACATCATCGTGGTGGGCGGCAGCGCTATCGGACGGTATGTGGCCACCTATCTTGCACGAAGCGGTTATCACGTCAAGATTGTTGAACGGGACACCGACAAATGTCAGCTCATGGCCGAGGAGATGCCTGAGGTCATGGTGCTCAACGGGGATATTTCCGATGAAGGGATCTTCCAGGATGAAGGTATCGCCGAAACCGACCTGATCATCACCGCCACAGACAATGAGGAACTGAATGTCCTGGCAGGTGTGTACGCCAAGACCCAGGGGACACGCCGCGCGTTGGCACTGGTAAGCAAGGCCAACTATCTGAACCTGGCTGCGACGCTCGGTATTGATGCGACAGTCAGTCCGAAACTCAGTTCGGTGAACACCATTCTCCGCTATCTGAGAAAAGGAAATGTCCGCAGCGTTCAAACCCTGTTCGACGGCCGGACGGAGGTCGTCGAATTTGTCATACCCCCGGACAGTCCGGTGGCGGCCCAGCCACTGAAAGAGCTGCGTGTACCGAAGAACTCATTGATTCTGGCTGTCAAGCGCGACGGCGGTGATTTTATTCCGGATGGGAATGCTGTTTTCCAGCCGGGAGATATTGTGCTTGCATTTACAAAGAAGAATGCCCTGGAGAAACTGGAAAAACTGCT
The DNA here is from genome assembly GCA_036736005.1 of Acidobacteriota bacterium. Lineage (GTDB taxonomy): Bacteria > Acidobacteriota > Holophagae > Thermotomaculales > Thermotomaculaceae > DAINNF01. The sequence continues at coordinate 16,613 of DAINNF010000008.1, read as the reverse complement.
GGCGGAAGACCAATCATGAACTTTCGTCTGGTTGCACGCGTCACGGCCGTCCTGATCCTGATCATCGCCGGCTTCATGCTGATTCCCCTCGGTATTGCCATTGCTGTGGACAGTTCGGCCGAAGTCCACGGCTTCGCAACCCCGATTATCATCATGGCTGTTCTCGGAACCGCACTGTTTGTTCTGCTTCGCCGTTCCAGCGAACAGGCCATGCGAACACGGGACGGTTATCTGTTCGTTACCATAAGCTGGCTCCTGGCCTCCCTGTTCGGCGCCCTGCCCTTCTTTCTCTCCGGTGCCATGCCGACCTACACCGATGCGTTTTTTGAAACCATCTCAGGTTTCACGACCACCGGGGCCTCCATTCTGAACAATATCGAGGGCATGCCTGCGTCCATGCTCTTCTGGCGGTCGCTGACCCACTGGCTGGGTGGAATGGGGATCGTGGTACTGACGGTTGCCGTTCTCCCCTTGCTGGGAATCGGGGGACTACAGCTTATCCAGGCGGAAGCACCGGGACCGTCGGTAGACCGTCTCACTCCCCGGATAACGGAAACAGCCAAATACCTCTGGTATATCTACATCGCATTTACCGTAGCGGAAACCCTGCTCCTGATGGGAGGCGGGATGAATCTGTTTGATGCATTGACCCACACTTTCGGAACACTGGCGACCGGCGGGTTTTCGCCCAAGAACACATCGGTCGGCCACTACAATTCAATTTATATCAACGGCGTGATTACGGTTTTCATGATCCTGGCGGGCATCAATTTCTCTCTTCATTTCAAGTTCTTGACGGGTCGATTTAAAGCAGTTTGGAAAGACAGCGAAATCAAGGCGTATCTTCTTATTTTTCTGATTGCCGGCGGCATCATCACCCTTGATCTTCAGATGAATGGTGTCTTCCACACCTTGAAGGAAACATTAAGCCATGCCACATTTCAGGCAGCATCCATCCTGACCACCACAGGGTACGCCACCGCTGACTTCGAACGATGGCCGTTTCTCTCCCAGACCATACTGTTTTTCCTCATGTTTGTGGGTGGTTGCTCCGGTTCCACGGGTGGAGGAATTAAAGTGATCCGCATTCTGACCCTGCTCAAACAGGGTTTCCGTGAAATGAAGCACCTGATCCATCCCCGGGCCGTCCTCACCTTGAAGTTGAGCGGCAGCACGGTTCGAACCAATATCATTCACGCCATTTCCGGTTTCTTCTTCCTGTATGTATTTCTGGTATTGGCGGTTACGCTGACCGTATCGATTGCGGAACATGACATCCTGACGTCTCTGACTACGGCACTGGCCACGGTGGGTAATATCGGTCCCGGACTGGGCAGTATCGGACCGGCAGAAAATTATGCTTTTTATCCGGATTGGATCAAATGGGTGCTGTCGTTCGCTATGCTGGTCGGGCGGCTTGAGCTGTACACGGTGCTCGTTCTGCTGACACCGGGTTTCTGGAGAAAATGAGCGGACCGTTTACTGTTTGTCCGCGAGCGTCGTCAGTTCAACAATCTCGAAGTTCTTTTCACCGGCGGGCACCCGAATCGTCACCTCATCGCCTTCCTTCTTCCCCAGAAGACCCTTTCCGATCGGCGATGTGATGGAAATACAGTTCTCACCGTCTGTTTCTTCGCCCATCACGAGGTTGTATGTAATCTCCCGGTCATCATCCAGATCGTATAAGACAACGGTGCTGCCATACCCCACCCGGTCCTTCGGCAGGCGGGACAAATCAATACGGGACAGCTCGGCTCTCCGCTTCTTCAGATTTCTGACTTTCGTCTGAAGCATCCGTTGTTTTTCCAGGGCGGCCTCGTACTCCGCGTTTTCGGAAAGGTCTCCCTGGGCAGCCGCTCGCTGAATCTCTTTTGGTAATTCAGTGGTAAGCTGATATTCCATTTCTTTCAGTTCACGGTCAATTCGTTCAATGAGCTCTTTCGGCATTATTCATCTCCTTGATGCGTTCAAGTAGTTCATCCTGTTGTAACAGATTCATCTCTGCATGGCAGACCAGCAAAGGAAGATCCCGGGGAACCGCCTCGTGTTTCAGTTTAACCCAGTCCTTCACAGTTGTAACAATATACTGTGCGTCCGCCTCGTTTGCAACCTTCCGGAAATCCGCCAGCCGTTCCGGTGAGGGTACGGCATGGTCACGAAGAGCAAATGCGCGAACAACTTCAAGACCGGCCGTCACAAGATCCGCTTTGAACGCAAGCGGATTCCCGATTCCGGCAAATGAGATCACCTTCACTCCGCTCAGCTCATTCACCCCCAGCATCTTGCCGGTGAAAGGTTCTTCAAAACCGGTAATCTCCAGGTCAGCCGTGGTCATCCACACACCCGGATTGAAATCCTGCACTTTCTTCTTCAACGCGTCCAGATCGGGTGCGTACCGACTTCGGGTCAGAATCACCACGTCCGCCCGCTTCAGACCCCGTACCGGTTCACGAAGCACACCGAACGGAAGCAGTTTCCCGCCGCCAAATGGTGACGTGCAGTCCAGCAGTACAATATCCAGATCCCGGTAAAGGCGCCGATGCTGAAAACCATCGTCCAGAAGAAACACCCGGATATCCGGGCATGCATCGAGGGCAGTCAAACCGGCCCGGAAGCGACGTCTGCCAACCCATACATGAGCCGCCGGACCAAGTGCCTCGCTCAGCAATACCGGCTCGTCACCGAACTCTTCGGGACTACCCTCTCCATCCACTTTCGCAATGCGGGATACGTCTTCCCGGCCATACCCGCGACTCAGAACCCCCACGGGACCCATTCCCGCGTCAATAAGGAGTCGGCCCAATGCTGCAACCACCGGTGTTTTACCCGTTCCGCCCGCGGTCAGATTTCCGATGGATACCACCGGACGGTTGAGACGGCGAACGCGGATCGCTCCCGTATCAAACAGGCGGTTTCGAAACCGGACCAGCGCACTGTACAGCAGATAGAATGGACTGAGCAGCAGTTTTATCAATGGGTTTCGAATCAAATGAGCACCTCCATCGTTCTGGCCAATGCATCCTGATCCGCCTCAAGCCGTTTCCGCCCTTTCTCTCCCAGTTCCTGAAAAGCATCCGGCTGTTCGCAGAATCGATCCAGGACAAATCGCAGTTCCCGGATGTTGTTCACCATGGTCAGAACGTCCGAAAACTCGGGGATCAGATCCCGAAAATTATCGAGATGTGTGCCGGTTACCACCGGTTTACCAAAATACATCGGTTCCACAAAATTCTGGCCCCCCTTCGGAACCAGTGCCCCCCCCACGTAGCAGAGCCCGGCCCGATGGTAAAACGAATTCAGACGTCCCGTTTCATTGACCAGAATGGCCGACGCTGAACCGGGTTGAAAATGATCACGGTCCCGACTGGTTATCACGTTCAAGCCGGCTTCCCGCATCTCCTGTTCAACCGTTTCGCAACGTGCCGGATGTCGGGGTGCAAATACCGGTATGAGATGCCCCTCACGGAACAGATCGGATGCCGCTTCAAGGATCAGGGATTCCTCCTGTTCGCGGGTGGAACCGAAAACCACAACCGGTTTATCGGTTTCAATCACCACAGGTTCCGCCTCCGGCCGTTGACAGAGTTTCAGATTGCCGGTCACCCGAATGCGGTCTTCACGAACGCCCAATTGTCGAAATCGTGCGGCATCTTCACTGGACCGAACCAGACAACGGTCAATCGACCCGAAAATATTTCCGAACAGGAAACGGAAACGCCTGTATTTCTGTACAGAATCATCTGAAAGACGTCCATTGATGAGAACAATTTCGATCTGTCTCTGTTTCGCCATCGTGATCAGGTTGGGCCAGATTTCGGTTTCCACCAGTACCAGTTTCTCCGTCTGAACCCGATCAAAGAAAGCCCGCATCGGGCCGGGACGATCCAGAGGCATGTACCCCGCGGTCAGACCTTCCAGTTTTTCGGCAACCAACATAGCCCTTGCAAGACCGGTGTCGGTCGCAGCTGTTAACAATATGCGCTTTCCTGCAGCTGACAACGCTTCCAGAACAGGTCTGACCAGCTGTTGCTCCCCCACCGAGGCCGCGTGGACCAGTACATCAAAAGATCCGGAAGGTACATTGTTCCCGTCCAGGCGCTGACGGACATAGGTCGAGCCGTAGCGCTTCTGCAACTGATACTTCACGAACGGTAATGTAAGAAACGTCAGTATGTTATACAAACGGTTGCTCATGTGGCGTACTCCCGGATGGCCCTGTACAGGGTATCCCGCTCAACCGGTTGGCGGCCCGCATCTTCAATCAGATGCACGATCTCACCGATGCTCGCCTGCCGGTCGCTTTGACCTCCCGCCATAAACGTGATCCGTTCATCCACAACCGTGCCGTCCAGGTCATCCGCACCGAAATGCAATGCAGTCTGAGCCAGTTTTTTGCCCAGCATCACCCAATATGCCTTGATGTGATCAAAATTGTCCAGAAACAGCCGGGCGACTGCAATCATCCTCAGGTCGTCCACACCGGTGGCACCGGCGATGTCCAACCGGCATTCCAGCTCGGTTCCCTCCTTGTGCCAGCTCAGAGGGATGAACGCCTGGAAACCGCCCGTTTTGTCCTGAAGCTCCCGCAATCGGGCCAGATGATCCACCCGTTCATCGACGGTCTCAATATGCCCGTACAGCATAGTGGCATTGCTTCGGATCCCCGTACGATGGGCAATCTCCGCGATTTCCAGCCACCGTTCTCCTGAAATCTTCCGTGCACACAGTCTTTTCCGTACGCGCTCGGCGAAAATCTCCGCCCCACCGCCCGGCATGGAACCAAGTCCGGCTTTTTTCAATTCCTGCAGAACCTCCGGAACCGGTCTTCCGGATATCCTGGAAAAATGGTCAATCTCCACACAGGTAAATCCCTTGATATGAAGGCCGGGATAGGCATCGTGTATGGAACGAACGATGGTTACATAGTGATCAAACGGCCAGTCCGGGTGAAGACCGCCAACGATGTGGACCTCCGTGCATCCCGCGACCACGTCATCCTTCAAACCGGCTACCATTTCGTCAATGGACAGTTCGTATGCACCTTCCTGATCAGACGTGGTCCGGTAAAAAGCGCAGAACTGGCATCGGTTGATGCAGAGATTGGTCGGGTTCAGATGCCGGTTGATATTGAAAAACACGCGTCTGCCGTTCCGCTTCTGATTAACCTCGTCCGCCAGCATTCCCAGTCCGGTCAGATCCGGTGTGTGGAACAGTTCGCGACAGACGTCCGCATCAATCCGCTTGCCGGAATCCAGCATGTTCTTCACTTGCAGCAGAAACGGATCACGAATGGACATAAAACACCACGGCAAACTGGAAAACGGTGAATACCAGCAGGTTAACGGAAAGCACACTGTTTACATTGAAAAAAGCGGCATCCAGTCTGGAAAGATCGTCGGCACGAAGCAAACTGTGTTCATAAACGAGCAGTACAGCCGCAACCACCACGCCCGCGGCGAACCAGGCCCCTGCGCCGGTCAACCAGACGAACATCCCCAGCGCCGCAATCATCAGGAGGTGGCACGCTCTGGCCAGCAGCAGAGAACCGGCTGTGCCAAATCGGACCGGAATCGAATAAAGCCGTTTCTCCCGGTCAAACGCCTCATCCTGCAATGCATACAGAATATCAAAGCCGGCCACCCAGAACAGAACAGCCAGCGACAACAGGATTGCAGGAAGTTCGAGGACTCCTCTGGCCGCAATCCATCCGCCGGCCGGAGCAATCGCAAGCCCGAGCCCCAGAACCAGATGGGAAAAAGAGGTGAAACGCTTGGTGTATGAGTAACCCAGCACAACCAGCAGAGCCAGTGGTGAAAGCAGAAAAGTCAGCCGGTTGATCAACGCACATACCAGGACAAACAGAATTCCGTTAATGATCACGAACAGCAGCACCGAATCCCGTCGTATCCGTCCAGCCGGAATCGACCGGTTCCGTGTGCGGGGATTCTCCGCATCAATTCCGGCGTCCGCCCAGCGGTTGAACGCCATCGCGGCGCTGCGTGCAAACACCATGGCCATCGCCACCAGACCCAACAAGCGCCAGCCGGGCCATCCCTCCGCTCCGAAAATAAGCCCGACAAAAGCAAAGGGCAGCGCAAACAGGGTATGCTCGATTTTGATCATTTCGAATATTTCACGGATGCGTTTCATGAATTTCCCCAACGGCGGTCGCTTTCCAGGTGCACTCCCATCATGTCCAGAAGCCGCAGGGAAAAGAATCGCAGTATGTCGCCCAGATCTTCCGGATGGTTGTAGAACGAGGGAATAAAAGGAACGATATCAGCCCCGGCCCGTTTGAGACGGGCCATATTCTCCAGATGTATCAGAGAGAAAGGTGTCTCCCGGGGAACGAGGACCAGCTTCCGGCCCTCTTTCAGACACACATCACCACACCGGTGTATCAGGTTTGTGCCGAAACCGGACGCCAGTGCCCCGATGGTACTCATGGACGCAGGGACCACCACCATTCCCGCAAAGGGATAAGAACCGCTTGCAAACGGCGCTGAGAAATCGGACGGATCGCATACGGTGGCAAAATCACGGTATTGGGCCGGATCAAAAGAAACCCCTTCCGCGGTCGCCACCTGACGAGCGTTGGCCGAAACCACCACAAATATGCGCTCAAAATGCGCTGCGGCTTCTTCCCGAATCAGCTGTAAAAATGAATCGGCGAGCGTCAGACCGCTCGCCCCGGTAATACCTACTACAATGTTCATATCCGCAGCATTGTACCACAGTTTTCCAACGCTGAAGGAGCACTTCACGGACACATCGCAGTGTTTGCGACGTCCGAAATCCAACATCCCGGCACTGTGCTCAGAAAGAGAATCCCAGCCCCGGTCCCTCAGCCGGATACAACATGCCGTTACGAATACGTACGGCGCCTGCCGCAGGATCATCCAGCAGATCCAGATGACCGTCCAGATCTGCGTACATCACATTGGGTCTGGCCAGTGCCACATGCAGTCCCGCTGCGATTCCCAGACCGGATTCATCCATACATCCCACCATCACTTCCAATCCCGCTGCTACTGAAACCGAGTTGATGTGGAGGGCTTCCTGGATGCCGCCCACCTTCATCAGTTTCACGTTCACCATGTCCGCCAGCCCGTCACGGGCTACACGGAATGCATCCCCCAACGTCATCAACGCTTCATCCGCCATAACCGGAATGGGGATGCGTCGAACCAGCCGTTCCATCGCATCGGGTTTGCCTTTGGGCGTCGGTTGTTCGATCAACTCCAGTTTTTCATTGCGGACACTGGAAAAGAACTGCAGCGTTTCTTCAACGGTAAATCCCTGATTCGCGTCAAATCGGAGTTCAATGCGCGGCCCGACTGCCTCCCGTACCCGTCGAACCCGTTCAATGTCCCCTTCCACGGACAATCCACCCTTCAACTTCAACGCGCGAAATCCCTTCAAAATCCAGTCCCTTGCCCGTTCCACGGTCTCATCCGGCTCGAGAATGCCAATCGTGACCGCCGTTCTCATCCGGGTCCGATACCCGCCCAACAAACGGTACAGGGGCATACCCGCCTTCCGGCCCATCCAGTCATACAGGGCCATATCCACCATGGCCCTCAAAGCGGGTTGTTTTGCCAGTGTCCTTTTGAATTTCGCCAGTTGGTACGCGATCCGAGTGGGATCCGTTCCCGTCAAGGCCGGAAACACCACATGTTCAAATCCTTCCTCGACGGATGCAGGTGTTTCTCCGGTCACCTCGAGATCGGGAGCCGCACACCCCCATCCTATGGTTCCGTCCCCCGTTTCCAGCCGCAGGAAGAAATTCGTTGTTCGGGAAATGGTTTCATACGCGATCGTATACGGCTCGGACAACCGCATGTCCACTCGCGTCAATTCAAGTTTCCGGATACGCATCCCTGCACCGCCTTTCAATACCGTCGCTGGTAGATTTCATCCAGCGTGAGAGACTTCAGGTCCTCTACGAGGGCCACCAGATGAGCAATCATGATCTCCCAGATTTCCCGTCCTTTTTCGGCACTGGCCTTTGTCGGGTCGCCCAGCACTCCCGTTTCAGATATACGCCTGGTGTAGGAATACCAGGAGACTCCCCGCTTGGACGTGTAGTTCAAATACCGGTTGGAGAATTCCGGAACAAATGGCACCGCACGCTCCAGCCGTACCCGTTCCGGACGAAGGGCAAGCGAGGTACTGGTTTCCACTTCCCCCGCATGAATGTCATTGGGTGTTTCCACCATCCTGTAAATGTCGACGTCCGATGTCTCCCCGGAGTCAACGCATACCAGAATCTGAGCATCCCGGTTAATCTTCTGAGCCGCAAAGTTCAGCGCCGGGCCGTTTCCACCGTGGCCGTTCAAAATGACCAGTTTTCGTATGCCGTTGTGAGCTGCGGACATGCCGATGTCATATACCAGGGACGCCAGGGTATCGTTTCGGACACTGATGGTCCCTTTGAAATCGTCATGCTCATGGGACACGCCGTACGGTATCAGCGGTAACAGAAACGGACGCGGGTCGGAGCAGGCCTCTGCAACCCGACGGGCCAGATAAGCCGCATCATATGCGTCGGTGTCCAGCGGTAAGTGGGGACCGTGTTGTTCAATGGAACCCACGGGCAATAAGGCAATATCCACGCGTTTCAGCCGATCCTCCGCTTCGGGCCAGGTCAACTCGGCCCAGACATGCGGACGGTTCGACTCTCCCTGCTCGGATCCCTGTTTGTCCGTTTCAAATGCATACCCTGACGTCCAGTCCGGGTCCTGAAGGGGATCATAGTGAACCCATTGTCTTCCCTTACGAATCCGGACCCCATCGGCATGTTGCATCCAGATCCGGTACAGCGGGTTTCTCAGGTCCAGTGGAATCCCGTTCACCGGAGCCCGTTCCGCATCAAACCGCAATTGAAGGATTTCCGGGTGGGCACGCGGTTTCCGCTTACCGGAATCGATCAGGCCCTTTTCGGTCAACAAATGCTTGAGATGTTCGACGCCGGCAGCTTCCTGGTGGACACCCTCTGCTTCCAGTTTCTTCAGGCAGGAAGCGATCTGTTCCATTGTATATCCACAATGAACCGGGTCATGGTCCAATGCCTTCAGCATCCCCACAATCCTCCTGCATTTCTCGCATTTCCCGCACGGGTGTATCCGCTCTCCCTCTTTGTGGGCCGCGTGGCAGGAAACCTGATGCTGCTGAAGATCCGGATAACGGGCAGCCAGAATGAACTCGATCAGCATTTCGGAAAGGGGACGCAGAATGGACATCACAGAGGTGCTCCATCCCTTCCGAAGGAAGTAACGGGACAGCGCATTGTCAAAATAACGACTCTGGTCATACAAGCCGTCATAGTGCGGAATTCCCTTATGATTTGCCCGCCGGGTGGTGTCATATTCATCGCCGATCAGAATTCGTCCCACTCCCCTTTTTCGGGCCATCGGCAACACCCCGAACAGAAAAACCGCAACAGTCCACAACCGGATCGGATACTCATCGGAACGTACCGATGCAAAGTCTTTCCGAATGAAAGGTAGCTGTCGCAGCATGAACGAAAACACCCGATCGGAATTCACCCAGACCCGTCCGGTTCCCGGTATATTCTCACGGAAATAGCGATACGCATTCAGAGCGGTAAACCAGTGACGACCGGATTCGTTGACGAACACCGGATGTACTTCCCTGTCCAATTCCCGCAACAAACCGAATGTCAGCAGGGAGTCCTTCCCTCCACTGGACAGCACCAGATGACGTCCCCGGTCCGTTTTCCAGAGTTTCCAGCTGAAACGCGATTTGGCCGATACACCGCTTGAATTGAATCGTACCGTCGCATTGGTGTATCTGGACTGGCGGCTCTCGGGAACCGTTCCCAGTTCCGGCAACAGAAACGGGTTTGGCTCCAGCAGCTTTTTCACATAGATTTCCCTGGATGTATTTTCCATCATGTCCATCAGAAAACGCTGGTCCGCCGCATCAAACATCCCATCGAAGACAATCTCACGGAAAAACAGACCATAATTCAATGCCACCTGTGCGGTCATCATGGATGCCAGATTCAGGCAAGCCGGATCATTGATATCAAAAACGGGCTCCTCGAAACGGTAAACCAGGTTTGTCGTTTCCGAAGTTCCATCCCGTTTCACAACTCTGTACGCTGTTTCCACCCGGTCCGGCGTCAGTTGAACCGGACCCACTTCCAACCGTTCCAAAGCCGCCAGATGGTCCAGGGTTCCATCCACCCCCTTCAGCAGAGATACGGGACCACCATTTTGCTTTCTGTCAGGCATGTTGCTTCTCCCGACCGGTATGCAATCTATCCCGGATCAGGTGTACCAGCCGGTCCGCTCCCTGCGTCAACGCATCCACGGCGGGAAGGCCCACCAGTAACTCAACCGCCTCTGCCATCACCGGAATCTCAGACACATCCATGTTCTCATGGTTCAGTGTGATCGCCACCACCGGATGCCCGGATATCGCTTCAATGGCGTGAATCTGTTCCGGTAACGACTGGATGGGATATCCCGGAAACCCGTCATATTCCCTTCGCCTGGGAGCATGCTGGAGAATCACCATATCGGGTCTTCCAGCGGCCAGGATCTCAAATCCCCCCGGATAGGCCGGGTTCATCAGGCTGCCCTGTCCTTCGATCACCAGTACATCGGGCTGCTGCTCATGCCAGGCCAGCCATATTGCATGCTCGATTTCACCGGAAACAAAATCATTGATCAGTGTATCCATGATCACCCCGTACCGGGCGCCCTGCATCCAGGCCGTTTGTCCTGTCCCGATCAATTCTGCCCGGATGCCCGCCGCCCGCAATGCGTGAACCAGGATCCATGCCGTCGTCCGTTTCCCGATTGCCGAATCCGTGCCCAGCACGGCAATTTTCAGGGAATTGACCTGCTCGATTTTCCCACTGAAGAAGTTCAACTGATCACGAGCCGGTGGTTTTCGGATGTCACGGATGCAGACCCCCTGTTCAACGGAAAGCGCCAGCAGTTCCGGATCATCACTGAGAAAATCATGTAGTCCGGAATCCACGTTCAATCCCCGTGCCAATGCTTCACGCACCGCCTGACGACCTGCTGCGGGCATCCGGCCGCCATCCGGAGCCAGTCCGATGACAAAATGCGTAATCACCTTGCCCGCAGTGTTGGCATATGTCAGTGCCTCCTCCAGATGCCGGACAACCGGAATGCCCGTCACAATGCCGTCCAGAACATCACGGGCGTCTTTACCCGCATACACACTGTCAATCACTGCCACAACGTGGTACCGGGTTGTGAAGCGAACCAGTCCGTGAGCCGTTTTCCCGTTCGTTGTATTGAATGCGCCCTCAGCATAGACAACTGCTGTGCCGTCCATTTCGTTCACCTCAGCCCTCAGGATTTTCTTCCCGTTAACACCACCACATATCGGTCATGCGGCAGTGGATGTTCCTTGTGTGCTTCCACCAGGGCCACAAGTCCCGCCGTGGAAGCAGGTACCACGCTCAATCCTTCCCGGTCCCGAACCAATCTGGACATGTCCATCAATTTGCGGTCGGACGCGTTTGACGCCCATCCGCCGGAATCGCGAATGGCGGCCAATGCCAGGTCCCCGTCAATGGAATGCCAGTTGATCAGCGGCTCGTTGACACGGGTTTCCCGGATCCGGTCCGGCATCAGATCGGTACAGGCGTCCAGCTTCTGCAGGAAAGCATGGACAATCGGATTCTTCCGGTAGGAAGATCCCGCGACCATCCTCGGCATACGGGATGTCTTACCCCGGCGATACAAACTCAAAAAGCCCTTCTGAATACCCGCCAGGGTGCTGCCGTTGGAAACCGGAACCCCTACAGCGTGGGGGGCATCGCGAAGTTCGTCGTAAATTTCGTAAGCAATCTGCCCGTATGATCGCAACTGAAGATCGGTGTTCGCACCACCCGGATTGGCGTCGTACAGTTCATGAAGCTCCGCATGCTGCTTGGACGCTTCCACGGCCTGTTCATAGTCACCCGAGGTCCGGCGAATCTCAGCCCCCAGCATTTCCATCTCCCGAATCCGGTTGGTATGGTAGGTTTCCGGGATAAACACCACACAATGGAGTCCCGCCAGCGACGCTGCCAGGGAAACCGCAACACCATAGTTTCCGCAGGTGGCAACTGTTATGGCTTCAAATCCCCGTCTCAGTGCATCCAGCGCCTGGGCAAACGCAATCCGGTCCTTCTGTGTACCACTGGGATTGCTCCCTTCAAACTTCATGTAAATCTGTCGAATGCCCAGTTCCCGTTCCAGATTGCGGGCACGTGACAGGGTGGTGTCCCCTACCTCCGAATCCATAATATCTTCATAGGCCTCCAGCTTCTCATCCAGCGTGGATGTCCCATCCAGAAGAATTTCCCGCTGTGCAGCTACGCCTTCCGCCACTTTTCCGATTTCACCGACCGCACCATCCACCAGCGAAAACCGGTCTTCTGCCTCCGGATACACCGGTTGTGCGGTCCGCTTCTCTTTCATGCCTTGCTCCTTTTCCATTCAAATGAAAGACAGCAATTTATAATCCTGTTTGCGCACCCTGTCAACAAAAAAACTGAATTATCGTGACTTTTATATATATTTTATTTTGTATTGCTTACGAAACTTTTCACGGCGGTAAAATCCAGGTATTTGTATGGAGTGCGACACCAGCACGAGAAAGGCGTGATTTTTCCTTGAGATAGCAGTCAGGAATACCGTCGCAGACAGGCGATCGGCTTACAGCAGTCCCTTGTTTTTCAGGGTCTTTCGAAGATCGTCGGGTTCAACCGACTTGAGCAGCGCTTCGTTTGCGTCCACTTTTCCGGCCGAGACCAGGTCCATCAGTGCATCGTTCATGGTACGCATACCCAATGATCGACCGGTTTGCATCAGTGATGGAATCTGGAACGTCTTGGATTCCCGGATCAGGTTGGACACGGAAGGGGTAACAATCAGTACTTCGTATGCAGCGACCCGTCCACCACCCTTTTTTTTGCACAAAACCTGGGAGACCACACCGACCAGCGCGTCGGACAGCATGATCCGGATCTGGGACTGCTGATCGGACGGGAACTGGTCCACGATTCGATCCACCGTACCCACCGCAGTACTGGTATGAAGTGTGCCGAAAACCAGATGGCCCGTCACTGCCATTTCTACGGCTATTGCGATGGTTTCCAGGTCCCGCATCTCCCCCACCAGAATGACGTCAGGGTCCTCACGAAGGGCCGCTCTGAGTGCGCGCTTGAACGAACTGGTATGGGAATGAACTTCCCGCTGGTTGACCAGGGATTGCCGGTTCTCGTGAACGAACTCAACCGGGTCTTCAACGGTAATGATATGCTTCTTGCCCGTTCGGTTTACATGGTCCACCAGTGCTGCCAGTGTAGTGGATTTCCCGCTGCCGGTGGGACCGGTCACAAGCAGAAGACCCTTGCTCAACGAACAGAGATCGACTACCTCGGCGGGAACGCCAAGTTTATCGTGGGGAATTATTTCAGATGGGATCATCCGGAAAACCGCACAGCTACCGCGCTTGTCCCGGAAAAGATTGCTCCTGAACCGTGCCAGATCGGGGATTTCATATGCAAAATCGGTGTCGTTGATATCTTCGTATTCTTTCAGATTCACATCCGGGGTAATCGCTTTCATCTGATCCATCAGGACGGATTCCGCTATCACTCCCCATGAATCCAACTCCGCCATATCCCCGTCAATGCGCATCATGGGTCTGCAACCCGATGAGAGGTGCAGGTCGGAGGCTCCGCAGTTTACCATATCACGGAGCAGCTGATCCAGGTTCAATTCCCTTTCGTTACCTTCTGATTCTTTCTGAAACGGACGGATCAAAATGGAATCCGACGTTACAGATGCCTGATACTCATGAGATCGGAACGTGAACACTTGTTCTTCGTTGAACACCTGCTTCCATTCCGAAATCAAAAGTCCCACTTCCCGTTCACCCAGTTTCTGTGAACTGATCGGCTTTGATTCCTGTCCCACCCGGATCGCCGGCTGTTCATTCACTCGAATATGGAGAGCGTTCCCGTTCAGACGCGCCATGGCGTCCAGCATCTTCTCGATATTGGTCATTGATCTAGTACCTGAACCATATGATGCTTGTGGAGATAGAGCATGCCTGCTCCTTCGCGAAACCCGAGAAAACGCCTGTTCAGGTTCAGATAATCAACCGTCCGGTCGTAACCGGGCGGCATGGGTTCCACCTGCTCAACCTCAAATACCTGACCCCGCCGGACTCGTATATGAAGCTTGCGACCGTCCATCTCCGGAGGTTTCTCACCGGTTCTGACCGCCACCACGTTTTCCAGATGCAACAGAACCATCCCTTCATCTTCACACCGGACCGGAACAAATGGATGCTCGCCATTGAGAAACTCCATTACGGTCTCTTCTCCATGGTGGGTTGCGGACATTTTGCTCAAGAATAGCGTGCACGTGCGGAATGTATCCTGTTCTGTCAGCAGGACCTCAACGGAGACTTCCTCTTTCGGAACCCTCAGATCACTGGTCATCCCTGCGCTCCAGATATTCACAGGCCACCAGACCGAAGTGAATTCGGTCTCCATCCGTCAACGGTACTTTCTTGCCCGGCTCCAGCTTCTCTCCATTGAGGTAGGTTCCGTTGATCACACCCATTTCCTCTTCAATGAAGCTTTCATCCTCGATCCGGTGAATAACCGCATGTTTACGGGAAACCGTTTTCTGGGGGTCATACATGCTGATGTCAATATCAGGACATATCCCGATGGTGGGATCATATCGACCAATCAGGTTTCGCTTCATGGAGAGTGCAAATCCCGTTTCAGATCCCAGAATTTTCAGCGTGGCAAAAGAATCCGACGTCTTTCGGAAGGAAGCCCGTTTCAGAAGCTCATCGATTTTCTCGGTTGCTTCCTGCAGCCTTGCAGCGAACTTATGTATCATTTTTACCGCAATTTCCGGATTCTTTTTGATCAACGTCATGAACATATCGCGGTTCAGTACGAGAAGAATGCTGTCTTCGTTGGCCACCGCCGTTTCAGAGCGCAGTCCACCTTCCACCACAGCCCTTTCGCCGAAAATGTCCCCTTTGCCGTAGTGTCCCAGGTCAATCTGCTGGTCGGTGCTGTCCTTCTTGAACAGCTTCACTTCCCCCTTGTTGACAATGAACATCACATTCGCTTTGTCCCCGTCACGGTAAACAATTTCACCCTTCTTGTAGTGGACCTGCAGATTCTTGAACGGATCGGACATGTAAGTCTCCGTAAAAAGAGCGCCGGGGGCTTTCAGCACCCCCGGCTGGGTTCAAACAAACTCTTACAGCGCCTCCACAGCCGTCAAAGCGGCCATGTTCAGAATTTCCTTCAATTCAGCATGTTTCTGCAGTACATTTGCCGGTCGACTCAAACCAACCAGTACCGGTCCGACAACCGTCGCACCGCCCACACGCTGAAGCAACTTATACGCAATGTTGCCAGCATCCAGATTCGGGAAAATCAGGACATTGGCACCACCCTGCAACGTACTGAAGGGATAGTGATCTTCGATAATGGATGGAACAACCGCCGTGTCCGCCTGCATTTCACCGTCAATCATGATATGCGGGGCTTTTTCGTGGACGATCTCCACCGCCTGCCTCATCTTCCGGGACTCCGGATGATTCACACTGCCGAAATTGGCAAAAGACAGCATGCCCACTCGCGGCTCAACGTCGAAGTTCTTGGCATATTCAGCCACCTGAATGGCGATATCCGCCAGTTCCTGCGCGTTTGGGTTGATATTCATGGTGGTGTCCGCCAGGAACAGCAACCGTCCCCGGATGATTACAACGTAAAGGCCTGCAACTTTGCAGACACCCGGTTTGGGATCAATAATCTCAAGTGCGGATCGGACGATGGTGGGATAGTTGAATGTCAGGCCGCCGAGGTATCCGTCAGCCCGGCCACGCCGTACCATCATGGCGCCGAAATAATGGGGGTCCAGCATCCGTTTCTGCGCATCGGTGGGCGTGACCCCTTTCCGCTTACGCAGGTTGTAATACTCCGTCACGTAATCCGGATATGCATCATCCGATCCCGGTGAAATAACCTCTACCTGGTCGTGGCTCAACCCATGTTCGTCCAGCATGGCCATGACGGCTTCATCATCACGGGCCACCAGAACCGGCTTGCAGACCCCGTCCGCCACCAGTTCCCTGCAGGCGGACAGAATCAATTCGTTGTCCCCTTCCGGGAATACAATCCGCTTCGGATCCCGTTTTGCTTTATCAAACACAACCTGCAGGAACCGTTTGGACTGATCCAGCAACCGCTCAAGGCGGGCCTTATAGCCATCAAAATCATCGATCGGTTTGCGGGCGACACCCGTGTCCATTGCCGCCTTTGCCACTGCCGGCGCTTCCCAGTATAGCACGCGGGGGTCAAAGGGCTTTGGAATGATGTAGTTCCGGCCGAAGGCAAACTTCTCGCCACCATATGCCCTGCAGACATAGTCCGGCACTTCTTCTTTCGCCAGATCGGCCAGTGCTTTCACGGCCGCCTTCTTCATTTCTTCGTTAATCTGGCTGGCACCCACATCCAGGGCACCGCGGAAAATGAACGGGAATCCCAGTACGTTGTTGACCTGGTTCGGGTAGTCCGAACG
>DAINNF010000007.1:0-40910 GCA_036736005.1 Acidobacteriota bacterium | reverse complement strand
CCAAAGAAAGTCAAACATCGCAAGCAGGGCCGCGGCAGGATGACCGGCAGCCCGGAGAAGGGTTCACGGGTGTCCTTCGGCAAATACGGTCTGCAGGCCCTGGAACCGCACTGGATAACCGCACGGCAGATTGAGGCGGCCCGTATCGCCATTTCGCGGCGTACCCGCCGGGGCGGCAAGACCTGGATCCGGATCTTCCCGGACAAGCCCATTACCAAGAAGCCCGCGGAAACCCGCATGGGTAAGGGTAAGGGTGCACCGGAAGCCTGGGTGGCTGTGATTCGTCCCGGCAAAGTATTGTTTGAGATCGAAGGCGTTCCCCGGGAACTGGCCCAGCGGGCCATGCACCTGGCGGGAGCCAAACTGCCGATCAAAACCCAGTTCATTGAACGGGTTCGGTAAGGGAGAACGTCATGAAGGCGAAGGATATCCGTGAATTGTCTGCGGAAGAAATTCAGATCCGGATCGCGGAAAAGAAGGAAGAGTTGTTCAAGCTGCGTTTTCAGAATGCGATGGGGCAGCTGGAAAACACAACCAGTCTTTCGACGGTCCGGAAAGACATTGCCCGCCTGAATACGATTCTGACGGAAAAAGGGAGGCAGGCAGATGCATAATCGTAAGATTCAGTCCGGTTATGTGGTCAGTGACAAAATGGAAAAATCCATTGTGGTCAAAGTGGAAACGCTGATGAAACATCCGTTCTACAAGAAGTACATCAAGCGCTCCAAGAAGTATATGGCCCATGATCCCGGCAATGAATGCAACATTGGCGACAAAGTGGAAATCGTGGAAACCCGACCGTTGAGTCGGCGGAAACGGTGGCGGTTGAACCGTATTATCGAACGGGCACCGGAACTCTGATACCGGAAGAATAGGAGAGGGAACCATGATTCAGATGGGAACCATTCTGACTGTTGCGGACAATTCCGGGGCGAAGAAGATCAAGTGCATCCGTCCACTGGGTGGATCCGTGGGTCAGTATGCACAGATCGGGGATATTGTGACGGCGTCTGTACGGGAAGCCAACCCCGCCTGGAATCAGAAAAATATCCGTAAGGTCAAAGCAGTGATTGTCCGTCAGCGGAAGGAACACCGACGTAAAGACGGCAGTTACATTCGTTTTGATGAAAACGCGGCCGTTCTGCTGAACAACGAGAACGAACCGTTGGGAACCCGTGTTTTCGGACCGGTTGCCCGGGAACTTCGTGAAAAGAACTTCATGAAAATTGTATCCCTGGCGCCGGAAGTATTGTGAGGAGAGCCCGATGCCGAGAAAAGCAACCATAAAGAAAAAAGATAAGGTCGTTGTGCTGACCGGAAAAGACAAGGGTCGGACCGGTGTGGTGCTGGAAGTGGACCTGAAAAAGGAACGGGCCCTCGTTGAAGGCATTAACATGGTGAAAAAACATCTTCGTCCCAACCCGCAGATGGGTACACAGGGCGGGATTGAAGACCGGGAAGCACCGATGCATGTGTCAAACCTGATGGTCGTCTGTCCGGAATGCGGGAAACCGACCCGTATTTCCAGAAAGGTTCTGAAAGATGATCGTAAGGTCCGGATATGCAAGAAGTGCGACGGCATGATCGACAAGTGATCGAGGTGACCCATGGCTAGACTAATGGAAATGTATCATAAGGAAGTGACCGACAAGCTGATGAAGGACTTCAGCTATGAAAGCGTCATGCGTGTTCCCAAAATTGTGAAGATCACATTGAACATGGGTGTGGGAGACGGCTCCCAGAACATGAAGACGCTGGATCAGGCTGCGGAAAACCTGACGTTGATTGCCGGTCAGAAGGCCGTGATCACCCGCGCCAAGAAGTCCATCGCAGCGTTCAAGTTGCGTGAAGGAATGCCGATCGGTTGTCGTGTGACGTTGCGGCATGATCGGATGTATGAATTTCTGGATCGTTTGTGCAACGTGGCACTGCCCCGTGTAAAAGACTTTCGCGGTCTTTCTCCCAAGGGTTTTGACGGGCGCGGTAACTATACCATCGGGATTCGGGATCAGCTGATCTTCCCGGAAATCGACTATAACAAGGT
The DNA here is from genome assembly GCA_036736005.1 of Acidobacteriota bacterium. Taxonomy (GTDB): domain Bacteria; phylum Acidobacteriota; class Holophagae; order Thermotomaculales; family Thermotomaculaceae; genus DAINNF01. The sequence continues at coordinate 38,866 of DAINNF010000007.1, read as the reverse complement.
TGATGTAACCCGGGGTCTGAATATTACCATCGTGACAACGGCAGAAACCGATGAGGAAGCCCGGAAGCTTTTGACTTACATGGGTCTTCCTTTCCGGAAGAACTAAGGAGACGGCATGGCAAAGAAATCCATGATCGCCAAGGCGAACAAGAAACCCAAGTTCAAGGTACGGAAGTACAACCGCTGTCGTGTGTGCGGCCGTCCCCATGCATACTACAGGAAGTTCGGCCTGTGCCGGGTCTGTTTGAGAAAACTCGCCAATGAGGGCGAACTGCCCGGCGTGATCAAGGCCAGCTGGTAAGGCTTGGGCCATAAGAGGAGAGGGGCATGTATACCGATACCATCGCGGATATGTTGACCCGTATTCGCAACGCCATCATGGCGAACCATGAGCGTGTAGAAGTGCCTTCTTCCAAAGTCAAGAAAGTTATGATTCATATCTTGAAGGAAGAAGGATATATAAAGAACTATAAGGTTGTCGAAGAGCAGGGAAAAGAGAGAATTGTCATTTACCTGAAATATGTCAACCAGGAACCTGTGATCCGGGGCGTGGAACGCGTATCCAAGCCGTCCCGCCGGGTATATACCGGTAAGGATGACATCCCTGTCGTTATGGGGGGATACGGTATTGCCATTATTTCCACATCGCAGGGCATCATGACCGGCAAGAAAGCCGCTGATCTTGGTATTGGCGGGGAAATTCTGTGCAAGGTCTGGTAAGCGGAGGTGAATGATGTCAAGAATAGGATTAAAGCCCATCACTGTCCCTTCTGCCGTTCAGGTAAAAATTACGCCTGAACATGTGGAAGTAAAAGGACCCAAGGGCACACTGGAAACCCGGATCCCGCCCCAGATCGATGTGAAACTGGAAGAAGGGACCATCCAGATCAACCGTACCTCGGAAGACAAGCAGAGCAAGAGCTTCCACGGTCTGGTGCGCGCACTGATCCAGAACAATGTGATCGGTGTGACGGAAGGGTTTAAGAAGCAACTGAAGATCATCGGCGTGGGTTACCGCGCTGAAATGAAGGGCAAGAATCTGGAAATGCAGTTGGGATACTCCCACCCGGTTATCTTTCCGGTACCGGACGGTATCCAGATTTCTGTAGAGCCCAAAGACAATATCATTACCGTTGAAGGCATCGACAAACAGCAGGTCGGTGAAGTGGCTGCGGTGATTCGCCGCTACCGCGAACCGGATTCGTACAAGGGCAAGGGCATCCGTTACCTGGATGAACGCATCAGCCTGAAGGCCGGTAAGACCGGTGCCTAACGGAGGGACATCATGAAGTTTAAGTCGAGCAACGCACGTCGGCTTCACATCAAGAAGCGGATCCGTTCCAAGGTGTCCGGCACGGCTGAGCGTCCGCGCCTGGCAGTGTACAAGAGCAATCAGCATATCTATGTTCAGGCCATTGACGACCTGAAGGGTGTTACGCTGGCGGCTGCTTCCACTTTGGACGGTGAATTGAAGAAGAAAGTGAAATTCGGTGGCAACGTCGAGGCCGCCAAACTGGTTGGTGCCCTCATTGCCGACCGGCTCAAAGAGAAGAAAATTGAGTCAGTCGTTTTTGATCGCGGTGGCCATGTGTTCCATGGTCGGATCAAAGCACTGGCGGACGCCGCCCGGGAAAACGGCCTGAAATTCTAAAAGGAGGACGAGGTGGCTGCGACGATGCACAATACCGAACAGGAATTCCAAGACCGGGTCGTCAATATCGGACGTGTGACCAAGGTCGTTAAAGGTGGTAAGAACTTCAGCTTCAACGCACTGGTTGTGGTTGGTGACGAAGAGGGCCGGGTCGGCTATGCGCTGGGCAAGGCATTGGAAGTCCCCTCCGCGATTCGAAAGGGCGTTCAGAAGGCGAAGAAGAATCTAATGAATGTGCCCATACAGGGACATACCATCCCCTACGAAGTCTGGGGTGAGTATGGGTCCGCACGGGTCATGCTGCGGCCCGCCAAACCGGGTACCGGTGTTATCGCCGGTGCAACGGTGCGTGCCATTGTTGAATCGGCGGGTATCCGGGATATCGTGACCAAGTGCTACGGATCCACCAACCCGCACAATGTGGTGAAGGCGACGTTCCAGGCGCTGGAACTGCTGGATCAGCCGGAACGCATCATGGCGCGCCGGTTCGGGAAGGCACAGGAAGAGGTCCAGAAATGACGAAGAAGCTGTTTATCCGGCAGATTCGCAGTGGAATCGGCCGGCCTGAAAAACACAAGCGGATTCTGAAGAGCCTGGGCTTTCGGAAGATGAATCAGGTTCGTGAAGTTGACGACGTGCCTGAGGTCCGTGGCCAGATCGCTAAGATCCCTCATCTGGTGGAAATCGTTGAGGAAAAGGAAGTCAAATAACGGGGTGCAGCAATGAAGATCAATGAATTGAAACCGAACGAAGGCGCAACCCGGAAACGGAAACGGGTGGGTCGCGGTCCTGGTTCCGGCCTTGGAAAGACCGCCGGTCGCGGACATAAGGGTCAGAAATCGCGGGCCGGTTATTCCCGCCGGTACGGATTTGAGGGTGGCCAGATGCCGCTCGTCCGCCGTGTCCCGAAGCGTGGCTTCAAGAACCCATTTGCAAAAGAGTATGTGCCGGTGAATCTCACCATGCTGGCCATGTTTGGCGAGCAGGATGTCATTGGCGTGGAAGATTTCATCAAGAAAGGCATCGTGAAAGACATTCAGGATGGCATCAAGATTCTCGGCAACGGAGACATTGACCGTGCGGTAACGGTGAAAGCGCACAAGTTCAGCAAATCCGCCAGAGAGAAAATTGAAAAGGCTGGCGGCACCTGCGAGGTAATTGAGCCGTGAAGGATGTATTTAGAAACATCTGGAAAATTGAAGAGCTGAGGAAACGGCTGCTCTTTACATTTTTCATGATATTCGTTTACCGGATCGGTGCGCACATTACGATCCCGGCAATCGACCTGACGGCTTTGCTGGAGTGGTTTGATTCGCAGAAGAGTTCAGTGCTGGGTTTCCTGGACATGTTCTCGGGGGGCGCATTCCGTAATGCATCCATTTTTGCGCTGGGTGTCATGCCCTACATTACCGCGTCCATTCTGTTGGAACTGCTGACCGTTATGGTGCCCTATCTGGAACGGTTGAAGAAGGAAGGTGAGCAGGGACGTAAAAAGATTACCCAGTACACCCGGTACCTGACCGTGGTATTCAGTGCCCTGCAGGCATTTGGTATCAGCCGGTTGCTGGAGTCCCTGCAGAGTCCGTCCGGTAGTCATATCGTGACCAATCCGGGTATCGGCTTTCAGCTGTTGACCGTTCTGACCATGTGTACCGGTACCCTGATCATCATGTGGATCGGAGAACAGATTACCGAGCGGGGCATCGGAAACGGCATTTCGCTGATCATCTATGCGGGTATTATTGTGGGCCTGCCCCACGCGATCGTCTCATTGCTGCTGGATCTGAAGAACGGTGACTTGTCGCTGATCGTCATTATTGCCGTCGTGGTGATGATGCTGGCGGTGACGGCCGCTGTTGTGTTCTTCGAAAGCGGCCAGCGGCGGATACCCACACAGTATGCCAGACGGGTACAGGGTTTCCAGGGCGGTGCCGGTTCTTCCAGCTATATGCCCATCAAGGTGAACGTGTCCGGTGTTATTCCCATCATCTTCGCACAGGCGCTGGTGATGTTTCCTCAGACACTGGGGCAGATCGTTCAGGTGCCGTGGCTGAACAAGGCCCTGTCCTACGTCGGATATGGAATGCCGATGTACGTCTTGCTGTACATCGGTGCGATCGTATTTTTCTGTTTCTTCTATACTTCGATCATTTTCAATCCGGTGGATACGGCAGATAATCTGAAGAAGTACGGGGCCTTTATCCCCGGTGTGCGACCCGGTAAGGCAACGGCCGAGTATCTGGATACAATCCTGACGCGGCTGACCTTCTGGGGCGGCGTATATCTTTCCGTGGTATCGTTGCTTCCGATGATCCTGATGAGTGGTATTCATCTGGAGGCCACCCCGTTTATCGGAAAATACCTGGAAAAAATCGTTCCCGAATTTGTGACAACCGGTCTTGGGCTGCAATTCTATTTCGGTGGAACCTCACTGCTGATTGTGGTGGGCGTCGCCATGGAATTCGTGAACCAGATTGAGTCACATCTGCTGATGCGTCACTATGACGGTATCATGAAGAAGGGGCGCGTACGGGGTAGACGATGAAGCGATTGAGTGTGGTATTCCTGGGTGAGCCTGGAGCCGGTAAAGGTACGCAGGCAAAAAAGTTAAGCCAGAAATTTGGGTTGCCACACATATCGACCGGTGATATACTGCGTAATGCTGTCAAATCCGGCAGCCCGCTTGGGTTGCGCGCCAAATCCATCATGGAACGTGGTGAGCTGGTACCGGACGATGTCATTCTCGGAATTATCCGGGAGCGACTGGACCAGTTGGATTGTAAGCGTGGGTTTATTCTGGACGGGTTCCCGCGGACAATGGTGCAGGCGGAAGCGTTTGAAGCGATTTCTCCTGTCAATTTGGCCCTGAAACTCAATGTTCCGGATGCGTTGCTGATTCGACGTCTCGTGCAGCGTCGCACCTGTACCGGTTGTGGAGTGATGTACCACCTGGAATATCATCCGCCGAAAGTACCGGGAATCTGCGATCTGTGCGGATCGAAGTTGATGCAGCGGGATGATGACAAAGAAGATGTGGTGACAAGCCGGCTGGCCGTGTTCCGGGAGAAAACGGCTCCGCTGGTTGACTACTACCGGAAAAAAGGTGTGCTTCACGAAGTGGACGGGGCGCGGCCCCAGGATGCGGTATTTACCGACATTGCAGCTTTCGTGGAAGCGGCAGGTGGTGACAATGGCAAAGGATAAAGATACCATCGAAGTTCGTGCGACTGTGATTGAGCCGTTGCCCAACACGATGTTTCGTGTGGAGCTGGAAGAAAACAAACACCAGCTGCTGGCGCACATATCCGGCAAGATGAGGAAAAATTTTATCCGGATTCTCCCGGGAGACAAGGTGATGGTGGAAATTTCCCCCTATGACCTGACTCGGGGACGGATCGTCTACCGTTTCAAGTAAGTGGAGTAAGGACATGAAAGTAAGACCTTCGGTGAAGAGAATGTGTAAAGACTGCAAGGTTATCCGCCGCCGGGGCGTGGTCCGGATAATCTGTAAGAACGCAAAGCATAAGCAAAGACAGGGATAATGGAGGTTCCAATTGGTTAGAATAGCCGGTGTAGACCTGCCTGACAACAAGCGGGCCGAAATCGCATTGACCTACATCTATGGTATCGGTCGGACCTTTTCCAGCAAAATCCTCGATGAGGCTGGCGTGGATAGGAACCGGCGGATGAAGGACCTGACGATGGATGAGGTTTCCGCGATCACCAAGATCATTCAGGATGATTATGTGGTGGAAGGGGACCTCCGGAAGCAGGTACAGATGGACGTGAAGCGCCTGATGGAAATCAACTGCTATCGCGGCATCCGACACAAACGTAAGCTGCCCTGCCATGGCCAGCGAACACACACCAATGCCCGGACGGTACGGGGGAGACGCTCCGTAGCCGTGGGTAAAAAGCGGAAGAAGTAGGGGATTATCATGGCCAAGAGAAAACAGACACGTTCAACCAAGAAACGGGTAAAAGTACAAATCCCGCACGGTGTGGCCAGTATCAAGTCCACCTTCAACAACACGCTGGTGACCATCAGTGATCCCAACGGGAATGTGTTGTGCTGGTCCTCGACGGGACGCAACAAATTCAAAGGATCCCGGAAGAACACGCCTTACGCTGCACAGATAACGGCCAGCGACGCAGCGACCCAGGCTGTTGAATACGGCATGAAGACCGTTGATGTACGGGTCAAAGGACCGGGCGTTGGACGGGAATCCGCGATTCGCGCGCTCCAGGCTGCCGGCCTGACAGTCAAGTCCATCAAGGACATAACTCCGATCCCGCACAACGGGTGCCGCCCGCCCAAGCGGAGACGCGTGTAACCAGAGCTGAGGAGGAAGATCAGTGGCACGATATACATCATCCGTCTGCAGATTGTGCAGAAGAGAAGGCATGAAGCTGTACCTGAAGGGGGAACGCTGCTTCAAGGACAAATGTTCCTTTGAACGTCGACCCTTCCCGCCGGGGCAGCATGGTAAGTTCTCCAAGCCGCCTATCGGCTATGCTGCGCAGCTGCGTGAGAAAGAAAAAGTAAAGAGAATTTACGGTGTTCTGGAAAAACAGTTCCGCAAGTATTACGAGATTGCATCCCGGAAAAAGGGTGTGACCGGTGAAATTCTGCTGAGCATGCTGGAACGTCGTCTGGACAACGTGGTTTACCGTCTCGGTTTCGCCTCTTCCCGCCGCCAGGCTCGGCAGCTTGTCAACCATGGACATATCCTGGTGAACGGCCGTCGTGTGGACATCAGTTCCTACCTGGTGAAGGAAGGTCAGGAGATCGAAGTGAGGGAAAAGAGCCGGAAGAACCCGTTTATTGAGGAGTCGGTGAAGACTGCGAAAGGTCGTGGCTTGCCGGAATGGCTGGAATTGAACCCGGAAGAGTTCAAGGGCCTGGTGAAATCCATGCCGAAGCGCAGTGACATCACGATGGAAATCCAGGAACAGCTGATCATCGAGCTCTACTCGAAGTAATGCGAGGTGACAGATGGAGATCCTGAAAGGTTTTCAAATGCCGAAACGTGTCATCCCCGTCAAGGAGGGTGCATCGGATTCATATGGAAAATTCGAAGCACAGCCCTTTGAACGCGGGTTTGGTACCACGATCGGTCATGCATTGAGGCGGACGCTGCTTTCCTCTATCGAAGGAGCGGCGATTACGGCAGTCCGTATTGAGGGTGTTGCCCATGAATTCATGACCATTCCCGGTGTGGTAGAGGATGTAACGGACATTCTGTTGAATCTGAAGAAAATTCCTATCAAGATGGTGGGATTCGAACCGAAGCTCCTGCGCCTTTCCGCCAAGGGAGAAAAAGTGGTGACGTCCGGTGACATCATCACAGACGCCAACGTGGAAATTATGGACAACGACATTCCGATTGCCACGCTGGATAAGAATGCAACGATTGAGATGGAACTGCGCGTCAAGAAGAACCGCGGTTACATCCCGGCGGAATTGAATGCGGACGAAGACCTTCCGGTTGGCTATATCACCATGGATTCCTCCCATTCGCCGGTACGCCGTGTGAATTACGAAGTACTGCCTGCCCGTGTGGCCATGCGTACGGACTATGACAAGCTGGTCATGGACGTATGGACGAACGGAACCATGAAGCCGGAAGATGCCATGGCATATGCGGCAAAGCTCATCAAGGATCAATTGCAGCTCTTCATTAACTTCGAAGATGAAGACATTGATCTGCAGGATCAGGATGATGATGTGGAAAACAGCACGCTGGTAGACAAGTTGAATACCTCGATTGAGGAACTGGAATTGACGGTCCGCGCACATAATTGTCTGCGCAATGCCAACATTCGTACGATTGGCGATCTGGTTCAGAAGACCGAGTCTGAAGTATTGAAAATCAAGAACTTCGGTAAGATTACGCTCAGCGAGCTGAAGAAAGTCCTCGAAGAGATGGGACTGACATTCGGTATGGATGTCAAGTCGATCCTGGGCAAATAAGTTGGAAGGAATGACGCGATGAGACACAGGAAGAAATACCGGAAGCTGGGGTTGACGACAAACCAGCGGAAGATGCTGCTTCGGGGTCTGGCCGTATCGCTGCTTGAGCACGGTTCCATCGTGACGACCAAGGCCCGGGCCAAGGAACTCCGTTCCTATGTAGAACGGTTGATCACCAAGGTGAAGAAGGAAAACGAAACCCATGCGAGACGGCTCGTCTTCAAGAAGCTTCAGAACAAGTATGTTGTGAAGAAGTTGTTTGATGAATATAAGGACGAGTTTGTTTCCCGTCCCGGTGGGTATACCCGGATTCATCTGTTGGGCCCGCGTCGGGGAGATGCAGCGGAAATGGCCCGTATTTCCCTTGTTCTGGACGAAATGATCCAGGCAGAAGAGCCCGAAGCACCGGAAGAAAAGGCCGAAGCAAAGCCGAAAGAAAAAGAGGCGAAGCCGGCGAAGAAGGCCAAGACCAAGAAGAAGACGGAAACCAAGGAAAAGGCGAAGGACGAAAAGAAAACCACAGCCAAGACAAAGAGTAAATCCACTACCAAGTCCAAAGCCGAACCGAAAGCAAAGGCAACCAAGAAGACGGAACCCAAGGCCGAACCAAAGGCCGCTGAGAAAAAAGCGGATCAGGCCAAGGCGGAGTGAATGGACACCGGGGCCGCAACCAGATGATCTGGCTGCGGCCCCGTTTGCTTTAGAAGGGAGTACGGATGAAGAGTCATGTGCTGAATATGATTCTCTATGCATTGTGCGTCTCCTTGTTCTTTGCGGTCTTGTACAAGGACAACCGTTCGGACCGGATCCGTCATTTTCTCAAATGGTTTCTGATACTGATGGTTTCCGCTTTTGTGCTGGGCTGGGTTATGTATGCCTTTCCGTTGGAACCCTACTTTTAACCGTCCCTACCTGATTGCGGCAGTGCTGTACGCCGCGTTTCTTTTCTTCCTCTCCAATCAATCATCGCTACCCATGCCGCACATCGTTTCTTTTGAAGACCTGGTGGCCCATGCGCTTGCCTATGGCGTTCTGTATTCCCTGCTGTTTCATGCCTTTCCTGAAACCCATCCGATGATTCTCCTGGGTATTACCGCGTTATACGGGTTGTCCGATGAGTGGCACCAGTCCTTTGTGCCGGGGCGGGTCCCGGATGTCTGGGATTTTGCCGCCGATGCCGCAGGTGGTACAATAGCCATGATTTTCTGGACAACATGGAAACGCAGGCGGGGGAAGAAGTCGGGAAGGATGTCACCATGACGGAAGTCAAGCATCTGCATGTACTGACACATGAAATCTGCGACAGGAGTCGGTCCGGTTTTTTTGATCACCATGTATACCGGCTTCAGAATGAGTATGAGGATGGTGAGCGTTCAGAGCCCTATGTGGTCGAATTCTTCGACAGGCGGGGCGTTGATTGTGTTGCTGTGTTGCCGTTCAGGCGGACAGCTTCAGGTGTGGAAGTCGGTGTTCTGGAGGCATTTCGTGCACCGATGGTGTTACGGGCTGAGCGGAATTTGTGCATACCGGAGTCGCCCCGGATGAGAATTCACGAAGCGGTTGCAGGTTCATTGGAACCGATGGATTCCGGTGAAGATGGTGTCCGCTATCGCGCCATCGCGGAGTTGAAAGAGGAAACGGGTTATTGCATAGATCCTGACCGGTTGATTGAGTTGGGAGCCGGATTCTTTCCTTCCCACGGGCAGTCTACCGAGAGAATTATTCCCTTTGCAGCGGATGTAACCGGGTTGGAACAGGGCAAAGCCCCGGGAGATGGTAGTGTGAACGAAACGCTGAACCGGCTTGTTTTTCTGCCGGCGGCGGAAGTGAAATCCATGTGCTTTGACGGACGGATTGAAGATCCGAAGGTTGAAGTGATGGTGGGTCGACTCAGTTATGTCATTTGATCGTCACCGTTTTGAGGAATTGAAAACACTGGGTACCGGGGGATTTTCCAACGTATTCCTCGTGCGTGATCGTTATAATGGTGTCCGGGTCGCCCTCAAGGTTATCAAATCCATCAAACTGAACCGGAAGAATGTAGTCCGCTTACAGGATGAGTTTCTGTTGCTCAATTCCCTGAAACATCAGAATCTGGTTGAAGTCTACGATATCGGGTTTCAGGCGGATACCCACTCCGTCTATTACACCATGGAGTATTGTCAGCGGACCAATCTGCTCACCTTTCTGGTCCATAAGTCTGAGGACATTATGGTTGAGGCGGTCGTTCAGATCCTTCGTGCGCTGAACTTTATCCATTCGCATGACATCATCCACTTTGACATCAAACCGGAGAATTTCGGGATCATTGAGCATAAGGACGGCTTTACCATCAAATTGCTCGATTTCGGTCTTTTTCTTCCCAAGAATCAGATTCGAACTTCCTCTGTACGAGGGACGCTTCAGTATATGGCACCGGAGCTGTTCTCGAAGGAAGAACGGGATCACCGACTGGACCTGTATTCGCTGGGAATGGTGCTTCTGAAAATTCTGCTTTTCCGGAACAACGTCAAGTTGGATTCCAAGTATATCGATCTTGCCAAACTGACGCCGGAACAACTTCGTTCCATCAAGGAACAACGGATGCTGACGATTGTTTCCAAGCTGGTGAAACGGAACCCGGACGACCGGTACCGGAATGCTTACCAGGTATTGGAAGATCTGAACCGGCTGTACGAACGGTCGGATGAACTCGTCCCCACTGAGGAGGCGAGCCGCCTGTTCTTTGAGCCGCGCTTTGTAGGCCGGAACAATGAAATCAACTATCTGAAGGTGCTGTTCGTTTCGTCCAATATCCGGACGTTTCAGACATCGGCGGTCCTGATCAAAGGGGAATCCGGAATCGGAAAATCCCGGTTGATGAAAGAATTACGGATTTACGCACAGTTGACGGGGTATAAGATCCGTGAAGCGTTCTGTACAGCAACCGGGGATACATTTGGTGTGGCCCGCCAGTTGTTCCAGCAATTGATGCCCGAATACAATGAGAAGTTACTCGCGCCGTATGGTGAGGAATTCGGCAAAGTTTACCGGGCGCTGGTTTACGAAGGCAAGCAGGAATTGTCCGACCTGCCGGTGGAGCAGAACCTGGATGACACCGTTGTATCGGGCTATTTCTACCAGTTGGTCAACCTGTTTGAAGATCTGTTGGAAAAAGACCCGGTCACTGAACCGATTTTCTATATTCACGATCTCCACCAGGTGGATGAAATGTCGCTCCAGTTTCTCAAACCGTTCTTCCGGAAGTCCGGGAGTGTAACGTGGTTTGTATCGTTGAGTTCAGACGTGAAACTGACACGCTATCAGGAGAACTTCCTGCAGGAACTGGACGAAAGCGATCACGCCGAAACGGTCATTCTCCGTTCACTGGATCGGGAGGATGTGTCCGAGCTCTTGAGAGCGACCTTTCCCAAAGGTGTGTTGACGGAGGGGTTTCACAAGTTTGTTTATGAACAGAGCGGGGGGAACCCGCTCCTGATCTCCGAACTGCTGAAATCGATGATTGCCACCGGGGATCTGAAGGTGGTGAATGGAACCTGGCGGGCCGGTGCTGAGCTATCGGAAAATCTTTCTTTGATCTCGTTGCTGGACAACGTGCTTCAGTTTCGTGTTCTTGCGCTGGATGCGCGAGAGCGTCCGCTACTCACCTCGCTTGCGCTGATTCGAGAGCCGGTCTCGTACCGGTTCATGAAGCGGTTGTTTGCCAACCTGGATCTCTTGGATTCGGTGATTGCCGGCCTGTTGGAAAAACGTCTTCTGGATGAATTCAGCGGCAAGTATGTCATCCCCCATTCCCGGCTGATTCAGACCCTGGTGCGGTTTATCGATCCCGGTGAGTTGCCCGATCGTTATCTGTCCATTGCGCGGGTCAACGAGGACATGCAGGAGTTCCGGTTTGAAGATACAGCCCGTTTCTACCTGATGGGGAATGACCGCGAAAAGGCACTGGTGTTTTACCGGAAGGCCTTCCGGTCTTATCGGAACCTCTACCGAAACGAAAAGGTACTGGATATTGCCGAAACCCTGTTCCAGTTGACCGAGGAACCGGACGAGAAGCGGGAATATCTCGAGGAAATGATCCGTACCTGCATGTACGCGGGGGATACCCGTCGCGCACATCGTTTCATCCGAATGTATGAAGAACAGTTCATTTCCGAATTTGAACACACCCTTCGGTACAACTATTTTCAGGTGGACTGGTACAACCGGCAGGGAAAAGTACGAAAAGCACGGGAGTGGCTGCTGGACTTCTTCCTGGAGCATCGGGAACAGTTGGAAGCGGGACCTTACCTGGGCCGACTGTACCTTTCCCTTGGACAGCTATTTGTAAAGGAAGGGGATATAGACGGCGCAGAGCTCTATCTGAATCTGGCCAGCGGCTTCATTGAAAAAGAAGGCGGCGATGATGTGATACTGGGGACCCTCCACCAGTTGATGGCCGGGACCATGATTATCCGCGGTGACCTGGATGCGGTGGACAACCATCTTTCAGAGGTCGCCGCCTGTTATGAACGGGCATCATTCCTTCCGGGCCTGTCCGCGATGCACAACAACCGCGGCCGCGCCGAGATGAAGAAGGGGAATTGGGATGAGGCGGTTCGTTGCTTTGATACGGCGGTGCAGATCCAGAATAAAGTGGGTAACTATTTCCAGTTGGTGCTCTCGTTCGGGTATATGTCGCGTGCGTTCCGTCTTCAGGGCCGTTACCAGGAATCCTGGACGGCACTGGAACGGGGTGCCAAGTATCTTGATCTGATCCGGGACAGCTGGGGAAAAATCTTCTACCATACGGAAAAGGCGGCTTTCCTGATCGACCTGGGCGAACTCGTTGAAGCGGAAAATGAACTGATGCTGGCGGAAATTCTGGCTGCTGAGTCAGAGTTCAAGCGGGAACAGGTTCACATCCAGTATGAAAACGCCCGTCTGTTGTATCACAAGCACCATCTGCAGGAAGGGTACCGGTTGGTCAAGTCGGTCGAGGAGGGATACCGGACAGTAGGCGGACAGGACGACCTGATCAAGGCTCGTACGATGCGGGCCCGTTTCGCCATTCATGGCCGCAACCCGGACCGTGCTGTTCAACTGCTTCAGGAAATCGGCCGGACTGTCCGGAAAACCAGGGATCCGTGGCTCCTGGCACGTTTCCACCGGCTGATGGGGGATGCCATGGTTGCCCGTGACGGAAACGGCGAAAATGCACTCTATCATTTGAATGAGGCGATTCGTGTCAGTCACAGCAATGGACTCAGGTTGGAAGAATTGCTTGCGTCGGCCGTTGTACTCTCCGCGATTCCGGAAGGAAAACAGGGTGATTCATTCGAGCGTCGCAAACGTCGGGTCAGCAATCTTGTGGATGAATTTGCCACGGATATCCCCAAGCGGTACTGGCGCCAGTTCCAGTTGCGCGAGGATATTCACCGGGTGATTCAGAACAGGGAGGTATCATCATGAGGGGTTTTCTGGGTCTGATTTCCATACTGCTTGGTCTCATCGTCGTGATATGGCTGGCCATGCATGGACTCAAGGGATACATGGGGTCGGGTGATTCCAAATCACTGGATGGCGCAAAATCCCGGTCCGAGGCGATTGTGTGCAGGACCAACAGAAAGGCGATGCAAACCGACATCCTCCAGTTTCGCTCAAATTCACCGGGGAAGCCCGTAACGATTGAGGCCCTGCGTGAGGCAGGGGCCCAGATTCCGGAATGTCCGTCCGGTGGCCGTTACACGATCGAAGGCAACCGGGTGATCTGCTCCATTCACGGACAGTAGGTGTCGTATGCGTCGTCAGGCAATATTCCGACTGATCATGCTGGTTGCCATGGCCTCCACGATGGTTCAGTGTACGGACCAGGCGGCCCGGCCGGCCGCACCATCGGATGAAGAGTCTCCCGGATATGGAACCTTCAAGTTCATGCAGCAGGTTGTGTTACCGGGATCTCCCGAGGCGGTTTACGATACGGTAACCGGCGATATTTCCCCCTGGTGGGATCATTCGTTTTCAAAGAAGCCGTTCCGTCTCTACATTGAACCGAAGCCGGGTGGAGGATTCTGGGAGATCTTCGATGAAGAAGGGAATGGCGTCCTTCACGCACGGGTAATCGTGGCCGACCGGGGGAAAATGCTGCGGTTTTGCGGACCCCTGGGACTTTCCGGACAGGCGATTCAACTGGTCTGCACCTACACCCTTGAACCCGTTGGGGAAGGAGAAACCCGTCTGACCCTGAATGTGCATGGTGCCGGCGAATTGGATCCGCCCGACATTGCGGCGATTGTAGAACGGGTCTGGCACCATTTTCTGTTTGATCGGCTGAAACCGTACATGGAAGGAAGTCTGGCAGAAAGAACAGAAACTGAATAGGGGAGTGGTCCGCATTTCCCGGCAGTCCACGCGAAGGAAAGGGGGAAAGTCAATGGTTCGATCTGTTTCAGCAATTGTGTTGGTGCTGGCATGCCTGGTGCCCTGTTATGGGCAGACCGTATATGGCGCGAAAGCCGGTCTTGTTCAATCGGACTCGTCCGACTTCTGGATGGATAGCGGAACCGGATTTGCTGTCGGATTTACGTCAACCACACGCGTGTCCGGAAAAGGATCCGTTCAGTGGGAACTCCTGTTGAGCAAGCGCGGTGGCGCGGAATCGGGTGGCGGTATCCCCGGCAGTTCGGCAAAAAACGATCCACAGTTGACCTACCTGGATGTTCCGGTCAGTTTTCGTTATCGTGTGAACGAAGGAGGTGCCTGGCACTCCACGGTCTACGGAGGGGCGTTCGTCGGGTTCAAGGTCAGTGGCGACTTATCCTACCGCAAAGCCAAGTCATTTGACTCGGGGCTCCTGGCCGGTTGGGAAATAGCACGGGAAGCGACTTCCGGCAGAACCTGGTACGTCGATTTCAGATATGCATACGGTTTTGTGGATACGCTTGAGGACCATGATTCGAGGAGCCAGTCATTTTTCGGAACTGTCGGAGTACGGTTCTGACGTTCTAAACGCCCCGGGTTTTTTCCGGCCATATGAATTTGTGCATCTGGCAGTTCAGGCGAATGGGCAAGCGGTCTTCCAGAATCCATGCGGCCAGGGTCCGGGGTTCCAGGTCCGGGAAAACCGGTGATAAATTGATGGTGCATCCTGTTTCGGCCAGCTGATAGTTGCGTATAAAGTGGCTGGCCCATTCGTAATCTGTCCGATCACAGATAACAAATTTGAATTCATCCGTTCCGGCACGCATACAAACAAAATTATCAACAAGATTATGACGGTCCATCCCGCTTCCGGGTGTCTTGACATCCAGCATGATATGAACGCGGTCTTTGCAGTATGGCTCGATGATCTGAGAACCGCCTGTTTCGATGACCACTCGATAGTTTTCCGCCAGCAGCAGGTTCAGCAGTGTCGGGAGGTCAGGCTGGATCAGGGGTTCCCCTCCCGTCAGATGAACCGTATTCAATCCTTCCGTGCGGACCCGTTCCATTACCTCTTCCACGGACATTTCCATTCCTTCCTCATAGGCGTAGGTGGTATCGCAGAACGAGCATCTGAGCGGGCAGCCGGTGAATCGTACAAACAGCATCGGCCATCCGGTAAGTGAGGTTTCTCCCTCTATGGTGGTGAAGATCTCGTTAACGGTCATCATGTGGCAGATAGGAGGCGACGTATTCATCGGTTTCAAACACGGATACCCGATGAATCTGATTCGGCCTCACCGTTTCGGCCAGACGGTCATGAATGTAACGGGCAAGGGTTTCAGCGGTGGGGTTGATCTGTCCGTTCTTGAAATCCGGGTGGTCATTGATAACGGTATGATCAAATTCTCCTGTGATTGCATTCAATTCCCGGTTCAGCTTTGTAAAGTCCATCAGCATACCGTCGGTGCCCAGTTGTTTTCCCCGGACCTCCACCTCCACCCGCCAGTTGTGGCCGTGCAGATTGGCGCAATTCCCCGCATAACGTTCCAGATAATGAGACGATGAGAACCGTGATTCAACACAAATACTGTACATGGAGAAATATTATAGCTTTTCCCGCCCCGAAATCAAGGAGATTGGGCCCGGATTCGATGTCAGTTCCAGAAGGATTCCGGGTCTTCCGGTTCTTCTCGGGACTGGGAGTGGTTTCCATTTTCAAACGGCAAAATATCTTCTCCGTGCAGTCTTGTCGGGTCAGCCGGGTGCAGGGACCCCGGGTCTTCCAGCTGTTTCAGTTTCCGCCCGGTTCTTATCCGGCGCATGACCAGGAGAATGACTGCCAGAACAGACAACAGGATCAGGAGACCTTCGTCCGACACGATCAGTGACAGAACGGTGTATCGGGAGAGAAAGCTTTCCCGGAACATGACCAGAAATGTATCCAGGCTGGTGCCGTATACAGCGACAAAAGCGCGGTCCGTCGGCTTACTGGACAGTTCATGGATCAGTTTACGGAAATTGTCTCTTCCAAGCTCCCGAAGATAAGAGACCGCTCCGCAGGCCATTGCGTAGGCAACAGGAGCGGTTTCCGGTTCGCGGAAGGATGCGTCGGACAGCAGAGACTGCATGTCTTTTCCGGAAACACCCAGCAGGCGTCTCCCGTCCAGTATGGTGAATCCCCGGGTGTAGCTCTGGGCAATCCCTTCTTCCATCCACAATGGGATGTCCAGCCTGTTGCGATCGATCAATGCGTGTACAATCTCATGCTTGAAGACGGTGACCAGTTCATTCTCCTGTGAGCGATTCAGAGACTTGACCGTTTTCAGCACAATAATGCCGTCATCCGGTCGATAGAAGCCGTTGATCCAGCGGGGTGTCGGATAAACTTCGTTCCGGCCGGGTGCCTGCGGATCCAGGATGACCGGTATAGGGGTGTCCGGAGTTTTCAAACCCAATTCTCCAGCCAGTTGCCGGACGAAACGGTCCCCCTCGGCAGATAGAATAGAGGCGGCCTGGAGGTGGCGCGACTGGTACCGGATATCCACATATCGGTTCTGTGCCTTTTCGAAGTGGCGCCATTCCTG
The DNA here is from genome assembly GCA_036736005.1 of Acidobacteriota bacterium. GTDB lineage: Bacteria > Acidobacteriota > Holophagae > Thermotomaculales > Thermotomaculaceae > DAINNF01. The sequence goes on along the minus strand of DAINNF010000007.1, from coordinate 22,254 downwards.
TGCACAGGAGGATGAGGCCGTTACGGCGATCAGGATGATGGTGACGATTCTACCCATTGAGTTTTTCCTCCAGCAATGGGCGTAAGACGGCGGGATCAGCCCGTCCATTCGTTCGTTTCATGACCTCGCCCATCAGGAAACCGACGACCCTGTTGTTTCCCTGACTATATTTCTTCACCACGTCCGGGTTGTCGGACAGAACGGCGGTGACGATGTCGGCCAGCTCCCTTCTGTCGGACAATTGTCTTAATGGAAGGGACCGGATCAACTGCTCCGGCGAATCTCCGGTTTTCCAGATTTGTACAATTAAATCTTTTGCGGTCCGTTCATTCAGCGTTCCGTCCATTGTCAGGTGAGCCAGATGTCCCAGTTTTTCAGCTGACAAAAGACTTTGCGTGACCCGTTTTCCGTTCACCTGTTCCAGATGCGCGATCTCGGTCCGGATCCAGGTGCATACCGGCTGGACACAGCGGGCGGTCTGGACCGCCTGCTCCACAAATGCGGCTATTTCGGGGTCCTCTGCCAGTTGAATGGCATCGTCCGGTGTCAGTTTCCAGGTGTCAATCCAGCGAAAAACCCGTTCATGGGGCAACTCCTCCCCCCATTGGGCTTCCCGCAGGAAGGTGTCGGAGAGCGTTAACGGGGGTATGTCCGGCTCGGACATATAGCGATAGTCGGGCACGGTTTCTTTGGTTCGCATGGGGCGGGTTGTGTCTGACTGTTCATCATAGAATCTCGTTTCTGCCGGAACCGGATTGTCATTCTTCAGCAGGTGTCGTTGTCGAGCAATTTCACCGTCTACCGCCCGTCGGATATGGCGAAGGGAATTCAGGTTCTTGATTTCCACGCGGGTGCCGGCACGGCCTGTTTCGGGATCCGTCAGGGACACATTTGCATCACACCGAAGTTGTGCATGCTGCATATATCCCGGGCAGACATGAAGATAGCGGAGAAGGGACCGAACCGAGCGAACGGTCTCATGTGCCTGACGGCCGCTTTGCAACACCGGTTCCGTAACAATTTCCAGCAGGGGGACACCGCACCGGTTCAGGTCCACCAGCGTCTCCTTCCGGGAATGGCGGGAACGGCCCGCGTCCTCTTCCAGGTGGATTCGATTCAACGATACGGTTCCGCCGGTCAGGAGGGGAATCGCTCCCCCGGTGAACAACGGAACCTGCTGCTGGGTGATCTGGTATCCCTTGGGCAGGTCCGGATAGAAATAGTGTTTCCGGTCAAAACGGGAATGCTGATTAAAAGTGGCTTTCAGCGCCAGTCCTGTTCTCAGTGCGAGAAGTACCGCTTCCCGGTTGGGTACAGGCATGGCTCCCGGCAGACCGGTGCAGACCGGGCAGGTATTGAGGTTGGGGACAGCGTCCGCTTTCACACGACACCCGCAGAACATCTTGGTCCGGGTGTCCAGTTGTGCATGGAGTTCCAGGCCGATACGGGCCGTAAGTTGTGTGCCCATCTCTGCCGCCTTCCGGTTTTCAGCCCCCTTGGGGGCATCGTTCCCGTTTGTGAGAACCGGATATGCTACGCGTCTGTGATCACCAGTCGGGAGAAGTCTGCCACCATGCGGAATACCCGCTGCAGGTTGCCCAGCAGGGTCAGCCTGTTTTGTCGCAGTTTCTCATCTTTGTCCATCACGAGCACATGGTCGAAGAATGCGTCAACCGGGTCGGCCACTTGGGCGATGGCATCCAATGCCTGATCGTACGCCTTGGTTGCCGCCAGGTCACGGACCCGTACATCCAGCGATTCCAGTTCTGTAAACAACTGTTTTTCCTGTTCTTCCACCAGCAGGGAGAGATCCACTGTACCTGAATCGCCGGACGTATCCGATTCCAGAATATTGGTGATGCGTTTGAAACTGGTGGCCACCCGGAGGAAATCGGCATTTCCGCGGGCCTCCTGAAGGGCCATTGCACGGTTGAACGTATCCATCAGGTTGCCGTGATCAATGGCCAGTACCGCATCAATTTCGTCGTAGGCCAGCCCCTTCTGCTGAAGCCAGAAGGACAGGCGCGCATCCAGAATACCGAAGACATGGGCTTCCCACTCTGCGGCATCCAGTTTGCGGACGTCTTCGTACAGGCTCATGGCGGACCGTACCCGTTCGTACAGGTCCAGGTCCAGTTCCTTTTCCAGCACAATCCGGACAATTCCCTGAGCGGCGCGACGGAGACCGAACGGGTCCTTGGAGCCCGTCGGGATGATGCCCACTGCCAGACAGCCCAGAAACGTGTCCAGTTTGTCTGCGATGGCGGTCAATTCCCCTTCCCGGGTCCGGGGCAGTTCATCATCCATGGAACCGGGACGGTAATGGTCGTAAATGCCTTTCCAGACCCCTTCCGGCTTTCCTTCTTCTTTGGCATAGAGACCGCCCATAATGCCCTGCAATTCCGGAAATTCGTAGACCATGTCGGTTGCCAGGTCACATTTGGACAGTTCAACCGTTTCCAGTACCTGATCCGCATGTCCGTCCACTGCCTCCAGAAAAACAGCGGCAATCTTCTTCATCCGCTCAATCTTGTCGGTAACGGTGCCCAGGTCATTCTGGAAAATCTGGCGGGCCAGGCGTTCCATCCGGCCGATCAGCTCCTGTTTCCGGTCCTCGTCCCAGAAGAACTGGGCGTCGTATAACCGCGCAGCCAGTACCCGTTCATTTCCAATCTGTATATGACCCGCAGGATCGTCTGCCATGGAGGCCACCGCGAGGAACCGGTTCAGCAGGTTGCCGTCTTTGTCCCGTGCAGCGAAATATTTCTGGTGCTCTTTCATGGACGTGATGAGCACCTCTTCCGGGATGTCCAGGAACTTGCGGTCAAACTCGCCCTCCACCACAAGGGGGATTTCAACGAGATAAGTGACCTCATCCAACAGTTCCTGATCCAGGATCACGGTTGCGTTGTGCCTGGTTTCGAATGCCTCAATAGCTTGGAGAATGTGCTGTTTCCGTTCAACCGGGTCCAGTATGACATGATTGACTGCCAGCTTTTCGCGATAATCAGTGAAGGAAGAGACCGCAATATCGGATTTTCCCAGGATGCGGTGTCCACGGGTGGTATTCCCGGCCTGAATGCCGGCAAAGGAAAGATCAATCACTTTACCGTCCAGCAAAGCACAGATCCACCGGACGGGTCGGACAAACCGTTCTTCCCGCTCTCCCCACTTCATGTTCTTGCGGAATGGGATCCGTTTGAACAGGACGGGCAGAATTTCCTCGAGGATTTCTCTTGCGCTTCGGCCGCTGACATGGACATCGGCAACCGCCATTTCATCTTTTTTGCCGGGTTCAAAGCTGATCTGATCAGCCGAAAGTCCGGTCTTTTTCAGGAATCCTTCCAGTGCCTTGCCGGGAGATCCGTCTTCGTTGAAACAGATGCGTCTGGGCGGCCCCTGCATCCGCACCATCCGGTCCGGTTCCCGTTCTTCCATGGATGGGATGGCATAGACCAGCCGGGTGGGGCTTGCATACGCTTCAATCTCCCCAACAGAAAGATGGGTTTCTTCCAGTTGGCCTTTCAGGATCCTGCGCCCCTCTTCCAGAGATTCAGGGATCATCAGTGCCGGTATTTCTTCGCAACCGATTTCGATGAAAAACTCAGCCATGCTGTCCCTCCAGGTAATCGGCTGCGCAGCGGCACGCCAGTGTTCGTACCCGATTGATGAACCGGGCCCGCTCGGTGACACTGATGGCGTTCCTGGCGTCCAGCACGTTGAACACGTGGGAACATTTCAGTGCCCAGTCAAATGCGACCAGGGGCAGTTTCTTCTCCAGCACCCGTTCGCATTCGGCTTCGAAAAGGTCGAACAACTTGAAGTGCAGGTCAATGTCCGCCACTTCAAAATTGTAGCTGGAGAACTCGTATTCTTCCCGCTTGCGAACCTTGCCGTACGAAACGCCGTGTCCCCAGTCGAGATCATACATGTCGTCGATGCCGTTGATGAACATACAGATCCGCTCAATACCATAGGTGATTTCAACGGACACCGGATTCAGATCCACACCGCCCGCCTGTTGAAAATAGGTAAACTGGGTGATCTCCATGCCGTCCAGCAGCACCTGCCAACCGACGCCCCACGCACCCAGTGTGGGGGATTCCCAGTTGTCTTCCTCAAACCGGATGTCGTGTTCCTCGGGTTTGATGCCGAAGGCCTTCAGGCTTTCGATATACAGGTCCTGAATATTGTCCGGCGAGGGTTTCATGATGACCTGGAACTGGTAATGCTTGTATACGCGAAACGGGTTTTCCCCGTATCGGCCGTCAGTCGGGCGGCGGGACGGTTCCACGTACGCCACGTTCCAGGGTTCCGGTCCCAGAACTTTCAGAAAAGTATGGGGGTTCATGGTGCCGGCGCCGGTTTCGGTATCATAAGGCTGGGAAATGAGACAGCCGTGCTCGGCCCAGAACCGCTGCAAAGATAAGATCAGTTCTTGAAAATTCACACATGCACCCCTTTTCGCGATTCGCGGTACGATTCTTTGTCAAGATGGCATTGTACCCGATTTTACAATGGTTTTCACTATTCGGGCGGCGGTTCTTTTTCGACAGAAGAGAAGTTTACAGTTTACAGTGTTCAGTGTTCAGTAAGAAAAAGAGACAAAGACAAGACAGGGAGAGGAGAGAGAGGGAGAGATTTCTTGTGGACACTCCCACTCCCACTCCCACTCCTACTCCCACCCGACTCCCACTCCAACCCCCACCCCCACGTGAATTTGAGTTCTTCCATGAGAAATCTCTGTTTCTTTATGATTGCTGTTAACGGATTTGCCGGCGAAGGCGTACCAGTAGCGATACCGAAAACGGCGAAGGAGGTTACACATGCCGGGTGAAATGGTCGCAATCGTAGCAATATTGAGTTTGTTTGGAAGTATCGGATTTTTGATCCATGTGATTCTCCGCTGGCGTCAGTCCAAATATCGATTGAACGTACAGCTGAAAATGATGGACAAGATCGGAAACGCAAGTGATCTGGTCCAACTGGCCGATACCGAGGGAGGAAAGCAGTTTCTCGATTCTCTTCAACTGGAGTCTGCCGGCACACGGGATAAGATTCTGGGCGCTGTCTCCAAGGGCATTATCCTGGTGATTCTGGGTGTCACGCTCTTTCTGATCCGCAACATCTTTGAGGATGCATCCAAGTTCTTTGTGATGTTCGGCTCCATCGCGCTCGCATTCGGAATCGGCTATCTGGTGGCTACCGGGATTACCTATCGCCTTGCAAAGGGATGGGGTATGATTGATTCACCGGAAACGACCGAAACTGACGCATAACGCAAACCGAGAACCGGATGGGGACAAACCTGTCCCCATCCGATGATTCAAACCGGGAGGCATTATCTTGCCAAAGAGCGGCATGCGGCTGGGCGCGGCGCTGGATCGTGAACTGTTTGATCGGTTCTATCACCAGGTGGCCGGTGGTTTATGGCGCTACGTCTACCTCAACTGCGGGGATGCAACGGCGACAGATGATATTCTTCAGGAGAGTTTCATCAAGTTTTTGCGCTATGCCGACCCGGAGCGCGAAGTAGCGGAGTGGAAGTCTTACCTCTATCGGATTGCGGCCTCATCTGTTGTGGCGCATTTCCGGAAGAACGGCAGATATTCCGACTCCCTGCCCGAAGGTGAAACCATATCCGAATCGGCGGACGGAGACTTAAAGATGGACATGAAGACCTGCCTGAATGAACTGGAACCCCGTCATCGTGAAATACTCTGGCTGGCTCATGTGGAGGGTTTCAGTCACTATGAAATTGCGGGTATCGTAGGCGTCGCGGAGTCTTCGGTCCGGGTATTGCTTCACAGAGCAAGGGGTCGGTTGAAAGACCAATTGGTGAAACGGGGTGTAATGAGGGAGGAATTCTCATGACCCATACATGTCCATCCGAGCATACGTTGCTGGAATGTGCCCGTAACGGCACGTTGACAGCCGAAATGAAGACCCATCTGAAATCCTGTCTCCACTGCAGGGAACTGGTTTCGCTCACGGGGTTGCTGAAAACTGCAGCAGACGCAATGCCGGAACCGCAATTACCGGACCCGATGGATCTATATCGGAAAGCGGAATTGAAACCGTCACCCAGGACCGCTGTCCTGTTGCCCATCTGGGTCATGCACATGATTGCCGGACTGACTGCGATTCTTCTGGGCGGGGCATTTCTGATTACCGGTGTGGATGCGTTGCCGGACCTGCTTCGCCAACTGTCCGATCTGCTGGGCTACGACAGTATGGCGTCTGCCAGCCAACTGGCATTCAAGGGAGTCGGGCTGGCGACAATTGTCCTCCTGGGTTTGATTCCGGTGGTCGTTTCCTGCATGTGGTTCCGGGATATTTATCGTGAAAGACGTCTGCTTCACTGAGCTTCGGACGCATACATTTCGGCAATCTGCCGTGCAAATCGCTTTTCCAGCACGTGACGGCGTTTCTTCAGTGTGGGTGTCAACTCACCGCCCGCAATCGTAAACGGGCCCGGAACAAGGGCAAATTGGTGAATCTGCTCAAAGTCTGCCAGATCCCGGCCGCCCCGTTTCAGTTCCTGTTTCATTCGTTTCCTTACCATTTCATGATTCAGCAGGAAATCCGGGTCTTCCGTCGGGATGTCCCGTTTTCGACACCATGCAACAACCCGTTCCATCTCAGGCACAACCAGGGCCCCCAACCAGGGCCGTCCATGGCCCACCAGGCAGATGTCTGATATCCACGGGCTCATGCGGTGTTTCGTTTCCAGTGGAGCGGGGGGGACCAGTTCTCCTCCACTCAAAACCAGGATATCGTCTTTTCGTCCAGTCAGGCTCAGGTATCCCTCTTCGTCGATTTCACCGAGATCACCGGTATGCAGCCAACCACTCTTGTCGATCGCTTTTTGGGTTTCCTCAGGCAGTCCATGATATCCCTTCATTAACATATCACTTCTGATCAGGACTTCTCCGTCATCCGCGATACATATTTCCACTCCGGGCAATGCTTTCCCGCAGCTTCCCTCGGGGACTTCCTTTCGGGGAGACACGGCGACAATCAGGTGGGTTTCGGTCAATCCGTATCCCTCAATAATGGGCAATCCCATGATTCGGAAAAAACGGCGCACATCAGGCGTCAGGGGTGCTCCTCCCGATATCGGGTATCGAAGTCTTCCGCCGAGAGATTTGCGGAATCTCCGATACACCAGGCGATCGGCCAGCAGATGTTGGAACCGGACCCATTCTGATGCTACCGAAGCACCCGTCTGCATCCGTCGATTCCCGATGTCGAGGCCCCATTCCAGCAGGAGTCTGGAAGAGAGTCGGCCGGTTTCCATCCGGGTGGCAGCACGGATCATGATGGACTCGTACATGCGTGGTACGCCGACCAGAACGGTTGGACGTGCCAGACGAAGGTCTGCCACCAGCGTTTCCGGTGACCGGGCATAGAAGATGGTCGCGCCCCTGTACAAGGGGCACCAGTGGCCGGCAAGTCGTTCATACAGGTGGCTCAGCGGCAGGTAGGAAAGGAAAACATCATCCGGAGAAAGGCGAAAAGCGGCTTCCGCACGAACCACATCCAGGACGAATCCGCGATGATGGAGACAGGCTCCCTTGGGAGCGCCGGTTGTTCCCGATGTGTACACGATGGAACAGACGGTATCCGGTGTCAGCTTTTTCAGACACCGATCGATGAATCCGGGTCGGGATGCCCGGTGTTTTTCACCGAGGCGCTGGAGCCGATCAAAAATGGTCGGAGATTCCGGGCCGGCCTTGATTGGATCGAATGAGAAGATCCGCCTGAGGGAGGGTACGCGTTCCCGGATGGACATGACCTGCTCGAAATAATACCGGTTGGAAACGAACAGTACTTCCACACCCGCGTCATTGATAATCTGAGCAACCTGTGGTGGTGCAAGATTGGGGTGGATGGGAACCACCACGCAACCGAGAATCATCAATGCCAGGTCGGTTGCAGTCCACTCCACCCGGTTTTCGGAAAGAATTCCCACATGGGTTCCGGGCTCCATGTCCAGAGCGGCGAGTCCATGTACGAGGTGACGTATGGTCTCACCGAATTCGTGATAGGAAATTCGAATCAACCGTCCGCCGAAACGATATCGAAACGCATCCCTGTTCTCGTACAGTGCGACAGACTCCAATATCATATGGGGCAGACTGGGAAAAATCGGACTGCTTTCCATTCTTTCATCCATAGCTTGTCGATATTCATACCCTATCATATCCTGCCAGCTGTTCATGCGAATTCTTTGAACATTTGCGGGATTTCCACGAATCGGTTTTTGTGAAGAGAATCTGATACAATACCCTAGATTACAAACAATGTAACGTGCGGGAGGTGAACATGATCCGGATCATGTCCGGTGTCTTCCTTCTTTTCATCTGGTGCGCTGCTTTTGCCGGTCCGCAACCGGATGTCCGTCCCATACGAGACCATATCGGATATTGCTGGGAACCGGCGCCGATGAACCGGCTGATGGATTATCTGGAATCGTCCTGTCGGCTCCAGTCCGACTTTCCTGATTTTGTGGGAGGGATTGCGCCGCACGATGATTATCTGTATGCGGGTCCGGTTTACCTGCCCCTGTTCAGGCGGATCAAAGCAAAAGAAGTGGTGATTTTCGGGGTGACACACCGCACCGTTCGCCAGGCCATTGGTGATCCAAAGGACCGGATCATTCTGGAAACATACCGTAAATGGCAGGGACCGTATGGCCGCGTCCCTGTTTCGCCGCTTCGGGACAGAATCCGGGAAGAGATGCCGGCGAATATGATCATGGTAAGTAACGAGGCACACCGGTTGGAACATTCCATTGAAGGAATGGTCCCGTTCCTCCAATATCAGGTAAGGGATATCAAGATCACTCCCATCATGGTAACGGCGATGTCTCTGGAACGGATGGAGGATATCGGACGGAAATTGTCCGTCGTAATTGGAGCATACATGACGGAAAACCATCTGAAACCGGGTCAGGACATATTTTTTCTCATCTCATCTGATGCAAACCATTACGGACCGGATTTCAATAATACGAGATTCGGAACGGGAGATGCAGCCCACGATGCGGCGGTGGATAATGATTGGCGGATAGCGGAAACCTGTCTTTCGGGCACCTTGAACCGGTCCATGCTCGATCAGTTCATGAAAGAGACGGCAGCCGATCAGGCATTGTGGTGCGGGCACTACAGTATTCCATTCGGATTAACGGTGATGCGGGACGTTCTGTCCGGTCTGGACGGGAGCGCACAACTGCACGGGACATTCCTCCGGTATTCGGACAGCTATTCGGCGGGACCCATCCCGCTTCGAAAGATGGGATTCGGTGTAACCGCACCGTTTTCACTGGACCACTGGGTGGGACATCTGTCCATGGGATACTGGATGACCGCTGCAGAACCGAAGACTGAATCAGGATCACAACCCGATATCGTGCGGAAGGAGCCGAATCAATGAATCAGAAACCATTGCAGGACCAGCTGCCATCAGATCATGGTGCCCGGATCTGTTTCGGATGCGGTGCGGATAATCAGAACGGATTTCGGATCAAGAGTCACATGGATGGGGACACCTGTATTACGCGATTCAAGCCGGAACCGCATTTGACCGCGTTTCCGGGAGCGGTGAATGGCGGTGTCATCGCCACACTGCTGGACTGTCATTCGGTCTGGACCGCTATCGGCCATTATCAGCAGAAACACGGTGAGAAGACCATGTTTGTGACGGCAAAACTGACCGTTGAGTACCTGGCTCCTACGCCGATAGACTGTGAACTGGAATTACGTGGCACGGTTGTCCGGGAAGGTAACCGTTCCGTTACGGTGGAATCCGGGTTGTATTGTCAGGGCAGGGAGACCGCCCGTGCGACCCTGGTAGGGGTCCGCCATGAAAGAAAAAGAAAGTAAAGAAAAGTGTTCAGTTTTCAGTGTTCAGCAAGATTCAGAATTTGGCGGTATTCTGAATAAAGGGAAGTGATCAATGGGATATGTGAGTTTCGAGGAACTTGAAGTCTGGAAAAGAGGGTGTCGTCTGGCAGTCGAGACCTTTCAATCCTTTGAAGGTTGTCGGTGGTTCAGTCTGCGGGATCAGATTACCCGTTCGGCATTGTCCGTACCATCCAATATTGCAGAAGGATGTGAGCGAAACTCGGATAATGACTTTATCCGGTTCTTGAACATTGCGAAAGGTTCAGCCGCTGAATTTAGAACGCAACTATACATCGCTCATGAACTGAACCAACTGGATAGTGGTGTGTTCAAGAACTTCCTTTCAGAATCGAAAGAAATCTCGGCGATGCTTTACGGTTTGATTCGGAGCATCCGAAACAAAGCAGGATCAGGGGTTACCCAATGATTCAGGAATTATCAGTTTTTTCCGTAAACTGTACAGCGATGACTTCCCATCCGATCTTTCTGAACACCTGTACACTGAACACTGTAAACTCCAGTCTTTCTGAACACTGTACACTGAACACGGTACACTTCCCCCTTCCCAGGGGGATCTTATGAGAATTCTGGTTACGGGCGGTGCGGGATATATCGGTTCTCATGTGGTGAAGGCACTGGTTGACCGCGGAGACACGGTTATGGTGGTGGACAGCCTCATCCGCGGGCACCGGGAAGCCGTGGAGGCCACGGAACTGATCGTGGCGGATCTGGCGGACCATGAACGCGTAGCTGAATTGTTGCAATCCTTTAAACCGGACGCCGTCATGCATTTTGCTGCGTTCATCGAGGTGGGCGAGTCCGTCCGCAAGCCCGCCCGCTATTACGGGAACAACACGGCCAATACCCTTTCTCTCCTGAACCTCATGACGGAGAGTGGAATTGACCGGTTCATCTTCTCATCAACGGCGGCTGTGTACGGTCAGCCGGACGTCACGCCTATCCCGGAGTCGGCACCGCTTTCACCCATCAATCCGTATGGATGGTCCAAACGATTTGTGGAGCAGGCGCTGTCGGACATGAGTGCGACGAACGGGATGCATTATGTGTCATTGCGTTATTTCAATGCCGCCGGAGCGGATCCCGGGGGGAGCATCGGTGAGTCCCACGATCCGGAAACCCACCTGATTCCGCTGGTCCTGCAGGCGGCAGCCGGTAAGCGGGACAGGATCGCTGTCTTCGGGGATGACTATCCGACTCCGGATGGAACCTGTGTGCGGGATTATATTCATGTGACGGATCTGGCTGAGGCCCATCTGCTGGCATTGGATCATCTGATGGACAACGGCGATTCCCGCGTGTACAACTGTGGTTACGGGAAGGGATACTCGGTGAAGGAGGTCATTGACACCGCAAAGGAAATGGCCGGTCGGGATTTCCCGGTTGCGATGACCAAACGGCGTTCAGGAGATCCGGCAGTGCTGGTGGCGGACAGTTCGTTGTTGCGTTCAGAGTTGAACTGGAGGCCACGGTATGCGGATCTTCGTGATATCGTGGAAACAGCCTGGAATTGGGAATTGAACAGGCGATACTGATTCGAAGTGGAAGGAGATGAGGCATGTTTCGTCAAGGAAGGCATAAGGTGAATGCCCCGTTTCAGACAGAACGAAAGGGAATTTTGCTGGCCGGAGGCTCCGGAACACGACTCTTTCCTGCCACCCGTATGTTGTGCAAGCAATTACTGCCGCTATACGACAAACCTATGATTTATTATCCCCTTTCCACTCTGATGCTGACAGGAATCCGGGAGGTTCAGATCATTTCGACACCCCGGGATCTTCCGAGGTTTCAGGAATTGTTCGGTAATGGGGAGGATCTGGGGATGCATATTTCCTATGCCGTTCAGCAGGAACCCCGGGGTATTGCCGATTCCTTGCGAATCGGAGCTGAATTTACGGGACAGTCCCCCATCGCCCTTGTGCTGGGTGACAATGTGTTTTTCGGACACGGTTTACCGGAATTGTTGCGGGATGCTGACCGAACACGGGAGGGCGCCACGGTATTCGGGTATCGTGTGGCCCATCCGGAGCGGTACGGCGTGGTTACATTTGATCGGGAGGGAACCGCACTCCAGCTGGAGGAGAAACCGGAACATCCCGGTTCAGACTATGCTGTTGTGGGGTTGTATTTCTATGATTCATCTGCGGTGGAGATTGCGGCCGAGCTGGAACCCTCCGAACGGGGTGAACTGGAAATTACAGACCTGAACCGTGTCTATCTGGAGCGGGGCAACCTCAATGTTCAGATTATGGGACGTGGTTATGCCTGGCTGGATACCGGAACCCACGAGGATATGCTGGAAGCGGCGAGTTTCATCCGCACGATTGAGGATCGACAGGGTGTCAAGATTGCGTGTATTGAAGAAATTGCATGGCGAAACGGCTGGATTGACGATGCCCGGATGCATGAGCTGGCGCAGAGTCAGTTGAACAGCGGGTATGGCGACTATCTGCTGGACCTGCTGGAAGACGAGGGCGTCTGATGGGATTTCGTTTTCAACGGCTGGAGCTGGATGGACTGATCCTGATTGAGCCGGATGTGTTTCCGGACGAACGGGGCTGGTTCTCCGAGTTCTACAAGGGGCCTGAGTTTCTGAAACAGGGGATTGGTCCCATGGTCCAGGCGAATCTCTCTTTTTCTCACCAGGGCGTGCTTCGGGGACTTCATTACCAGCTGCCACCCGCAGGACAGGGCAAACTGGTACGGTGTTTGTCCGGATGCATCCTGGATGTAGCTGTGGACATCCGGAAGCGCTCATCCACGTACGGAAAGTGGGCCTCTTATGAGTTGTCCGCTGAAAACCATCTCATGCTGTATCTGCCGCCCGGATTTGCCCATGGATTCTGTGTGTCCAGTGAAACAGCACTGGTCGCCTATGAGGTGACGGCACCGTTCACGTCGGAGCTGGACCGGGGTATCCGGTGGAACGATCCGGACCTTGCGATTCAGTGGCCGGTATCCCGTCCACATCTTTCCAAGAAGGACAATAACCTTCCTTTACTTTCGAAAGCCGAGGTCTTTCCATGATTTGGGCGACCGGTTGCAATGGGATGCTGGGACGTGATGTGGTGGAAGAATTGAAGCAGGTGCAAATACCCTTTGTCGCAACCGATGCGGAAGTGGACATTGCGGACGCCGATGCGGTTTACAGCCTGTTGGCCGACAACCCGATCAAATGGATCGTGAACTGTGCGGCCTATACCGCGGTGGACCAGGCGGAAAAAGAAGAGGCAGAAGCATTTCGCGTAAATGGTGACGGTCCGGGTGTGCTGGCTCGGGCAGCAGAAGAGCACGGTGCCCGCCTCATTCATATTTCGACAGACTATGTGTTCGACGGGACGAAAAGTACTCCCTATACCGAACAGGACCAGCCGTGCCCGGTCTCCGTTTATGGCAAAAGCAAGCGTGTCGGTGAACAGCAGGTAATGGAAGCGACGGACCGGTCTGTAATTTTCAGAATCAGCTGGCTGTATGGCCTTTACGGCAGGAATTTTGTTGAGACCATGGTAGACCTCTTTCACGAGGAGGAACTCGTTTCGGTGGTGGATGACCAGATCGGCAGTCCGACCTGGTCGGCTCCGCTTGCCCGTTCCATTGTCAACCGGATCATCTGCAGGGAAGATCCCTGTCCGGCAGGGATTTTTCACTATCAGGACGGTGGATCGGTTTCCTGGTATGGATTTGCGTGCGGGATTCTGGAAACCGCCAGGCGATGCGGGGCGATCCATCGACCGGTTGAGTTGAAACCGGTGGACTCGTCAGCCTTTCCTGCAGCTGCTCCCAGGCCACGCAATTCACAGTTTGACACAAGGAAAATCCGTACCCGGTTGGGATTCCCCATACATGCGTGGCGGAAAAATCTCAACCGGTATTTCGAACAACGGGGAAGGAGCATCCTATGCGAACGATGAAGTGCATCCTGGTGACGGGAGGATGCGGGTTTATCGGGTCCAATTTTATCCGGCATCTGTTTTCGAAAGCTGAATTTGACGGAAAGGTGATCAATCTGGATAAGCTGACCTATGCCGGCCATACGGCCAGTGTGGCGGACATAGACGCGCAATGGGGTGACAGCCGGTATACCTTTGTTCAAGGAGATATCACGGACCCCCTTCTGGTGGCGGAACTGCTCCAGTCCCATGAAATCGACACAGTTGTACACTTTGCGGCGGAATCCCATGTGGATCGATCCATTTCCGGGCCCGCTCCCTTTATCCAAACCAATCTCGTGGGGACATTCAACCTGCTGGAATGCGCACGTACGTACTGGTCGGAGAAGGGCATGGGAGAGGAGAAACGGTTCCATCATGTTTCCACAGACGAAGTATTCGGATCTCTGAGCGACGGAGACCCCGCATTTTCGGAAACCACTCCTTACGATCCGCGGAGTCCCTATTCGGCATCCAAGGCAGGTTCGGATCATCTGGTGCGGTCCTATTTTCATACTTACGGCCTTCCGGTAACGGTTTCCAACTGCTCCAACAACTATGGTCCCTGGCAGTATCCGGAGAAACTCATTCCGGTGGCGATCCAGAAAGCGGTTTCGGGTCAGTCCATACCGGTTTATGGAGACGGCAGCAATATCCGCGACTGGCTCTTTGTCGGGGATCATTGTGAGGGCATTTACCGTGTGCTCACGGGTGGAACAGTGGGAGATACATTCAATTTCGGTGGTGACTGTGAACTGGCCAATATTGAACTGGTCCATATGATTTGTGACATATTGGATGAGATTAAACCGAAAAGGGATGGACAGTCCTATCGCCAACAGATCACTTTCGTGACGGACCGACCCGGACATGACTGGCGCTATGCCATCGATTTCACCCATGCGCGGGAGAAACTGGGCTGGCAACCCGTAACATCACTTGAAAGCGGGTTGCAGAAGACTATTCAGTGGTACCTGGATAACCGGACCTGGGTAGAGGTCGTGCTGAAGAAAGCATCAGGATGATGCGATTCGGAGATACCAAAATGAAAGCTGACGGGGATGATGGATGCGGGAAACAATGAAGCATATGCGTAACATAACCGGCATTCTGATACTGGTGGCAGCCGACATGCTGTCTTTGATACTGGCCATGTTGTGTGCGTATGGTTTGCGTTTGCTGTTGAATCCGCTTGCATTTACCCCCAGGTTTTCTCAGCCGATGGCCAACTACCTGACCCTTTTCTGGGTTCCGGTTGTGGGTCTCTTCTTTCTGGCAGTTGAACGGATGTATGACCGTCGACTCCTCTTCTGGGAGGAGGTGGCCAGGCTGGTCAAAGGTTGTCTCATGGGTGGCGCGGTGATTCTGGCCTTTCTGACCTTGACGAAGCGGGGTATCGATTACTCACGACTGCTGTTCCTCTTCTATGTCTGTTTGACGGTCGTTTTTCTTCCGATAGGCCGCCTGTTTGCAAAGAAGTTGCTGTACCACGTCGGAATATGGAAACAATATGCCCTGGTTCTGGGTTCGGGACGCCATGCGACTACCGTTGCCCGTGTATTGAACCGGGAAAAGTATCTGGGATACTGCGTGGTCGGGTTTATTCAGGAGTCTGACAAACCCGTTCAAGCGGAGAGTGAAACGATTGATGGTCGACAATTTCCGGTCCATGTTTCCATGGAGGAGGCCTTGAAAGCGAATGCTGAGCGGACTGTACCACTCCTGGTCATTGCACCGGACCCACCGTTCGAGAACCTGAAGGAAATGGTTACCCATGCCCAGGCACTTTTTGCCAGCATTATGGTTGCCCCGGACGTTGTCGGCCTGCCCCTGTTGAATACTGAACCGCTGCGCCTCTTCGAGGAGCAACGCCTGCTGTTGAATATCCGTAACAACCTGGCCAATCCATTGAACCGGTTCATAAAGCGATCGCTGGACATTCTCATGGTGCTCCTTCTGTTACCGTTATGGTTGCCTGTCATGCTTATCCTTGGAATTCTTGTCAAGGTGAGTTCGAAGGGAACCATTCTTTACGTTCAACCACGCCTGGGACGCAACGGCCGGTTGTTCCACATGTTGAAGTTCAGAACGATGTACCGGAACGCGGATGAACTGCTGGATGTCCACCTGGCTGAGAACCCACAGGAACGGGAGGACTGGCAGACATACCGGAAACTTCGGAAGCGAGACCCCAGAGTTACTGGAGTAGGACGTTGGATTCGTCGGGCGTCACTGGATGAGCTTCCTCAACTGCTCAATGTCCTTCTGGGGCACATGAGTCTTACGGGACCCCGTCCCTACATGGTTGACGAGAAGGGGACAATGGGTGAAACTGCTTCCACAATTCTGATGGCCCGGCCCGGTCTGACGGGGCTGTGGCAGATTTCGGGACGGAACCGATTGACGTTCCAGGACAGGATCGCATTGGATCAATGGTATGTGATGAACTGGACACTGTGGCTGGATGTTGAAATACTGGTAAAGACTGTTCGGACCGTCTTTCGACGGGAAGGGGCGTATTGAAGGGAAACCCCGGCCCAGAAATAACAAGCCCGCTGAGATGAAGGAGTAAGCAAGTATGGATCGACTGGATCAACTGGAAAACCGAAGCATTCACATCTTTCGGGAGGCCTATAGCGAGTTCAAAGACCTGTGCATGCTGTGGTCCATCGGTAAAGACAGTACCGTGCTTCTCTGGCTGGCGCGTAAAGCATTCTTCGGACATGTCCCCCTGCCGTTGGTTCACATTGACACCCATTACAAGATTCCCCAGATGATCGAATTCAGGGACCGGGTGGCCATGGAATGGAACCTGGACATGATTTACGGAATGAACGAGGAAGCGCTGAAAAACAAACAGACGTTTCCGGATGGGAATGCCACCCGGCTGGAGTGTTGCCGGGCGTTGAAAACCCTTGCGCTGGAGCAGACATTGTCCGGGAGAGGTGTCCGCTATCGACTGAACCATGAAACGGGGAAGTACGAGCCGGACAAGAACAGGGAACCATACACCGGTGTGATCGTGGGTGTCCGGGCGGACGAGGAAGGTAGTCGGTCCAAAGAGCGATATTTCTCACCAAGGGACCGATACAACAACTGGGAAATCGGCGATCAGCCGCCGGAACTCTGGAATCAGTTCAAGACGGACTTTGCGCCCGGAACGCATGTTCGCATTCATCCATTGCTGGACTGGACGGAACTGGATATCTGGGAATATATCGGCCGGGAGAATATTCCGATTGTTGACCTGTATTTTGACAAAGGAGAGGGCAAACGGTATCGTTCACTCGGCTGTTACCCGTGCACCAAACCGGTAGAGTCCTCTGCGAGAAATGTGGATGAGATTGTAGCTGAACTGAAGACGGGCAAGTTCTCCAACGTTGCGGAGCGTTCCGGCCGGGAACAGGACAAAGAGGATGGTGGCGGCCTCGAAGAACTGCGCAAAGACGGTTACATGTGATCGCGAAGCGATCACATGTAAGTGGATGGTGAATAGTGCATGGTGGATAGCTCGGGTCAGTGAATTGCATCTGATCGCGAAGCGATCACATGTAAGTGGATAGAGGATAGTGTATGGTGGATAGCCAGAATAAGCAAAAAGCCGTGTCGGATTTCAAGGATCTGCAGATCTGGCAAATGTCCATGAACTTGGCAGAGAATATATATAAATTGTCTCGAGGTTTTCCAAAATCTGAGGTGTACGGACTTACGTCGCAACTAAGAAGGAGTGTTGTTTCAATTCCTTCCAACATAGCGGAAGGTTTTTCTCGACGATCAACGAAGGAGTTTGTTCAGTTTCTTCATGTCGCTCTGGGTTCCTGTTCCGAATGCGAAACACAGTTGATTTTGGCAAATAGAGTGGGCATGCTTGAGTCTGAAGAGGAAATTGTAAGAGATCTGATATCAATCAAGAAGATGATTTACGCTTTGATTGCGTCACTGAAAAACAGGGGGAAGAATGGCCAATAAACGAGACCGGGTTAATGAGGTTCAGCCATCCTTGCTCGATTCACCATCCACCGACAACAGTGAGCTGTTGTCTCTCGTGATTGTTGGGCATGTTGATCACGGAAAGAGTACAGTGCTGGGCCGCATGCTGGCGGACACCGGTTCATTACCGGAGGGGAAACTGGAGCAGGTGAAGGAACGGTGCCGCCGCAATTCCAAGCCCTTTGAATATGCATTTCTACTGGATGCGCTGAAAGACGAACAGTCGCAGGGCATTACGATTGATGCCGCCCGTTGCTTTTTCAAGACCGCCAGGCGCGATTATCTGATCCTGGATGCCCCCGGACACATTGAATTTCTGAAGAACATGGTGACAGGTGCGGCACGTGCGGAGGCGGCGCTGCTGGTGATCGATGCGGCGGAAGGGATTCAGGAGAATTCGAGACGTCACGGCTATCTGTTGTCCATGCTGGGGATCCGGCAGGTGGGTGTAGTGGTGAACAAGATGGACCTCGTCAACTGGTCGGAAGAGACATTCAGGCAGATTGAGCGGGAGTATTCTCAGTTCCTGGAGCAGATCGGGGTTGAAGCATGTGCATTTGTGCCCGTTTCGGGAAGGGAAGGGGACAATGTGGCCCTGTCCTCTGATCACATGCCCTGGTATGAAGGACCGTCTGTTCTTCAGTTACTGGACAACTTTGAGGCCAGCCGGTTGCCGGAAGACCGGCCGTTCCGTATGCCGGTGCAGGCGGTGTACAAGTTTACGGGTCGCGGTGATGACCGGCGCATCATTTCCGGTACCATCGAATCGGGAACGCTGTCCGTGGGTGATGAGGTTGTGTTCTATCCATCCGGAAAGCGCAGTAAGGTCAAGACCATTGAAGCATTCAACCGGGACCCTTTGCCTGATCGGGGATGTGCGGGACAGGCGATCGGGTTTACCATGAAAGAGCAGATTTATGTTCGCCGTGGTGAGATGGCCGTGCGGACGGATGAACCTTCTCCACGATCCGCGGGGCGTATACGGGCCAACGTATTCTGGCTGGGACGTCAACCGCTTGTTCCGGAAAAGGACTATTTCATTAAGGTCTGTACTGCAAAGGTCCGGGCCCGCCTGAAATCGGTAGAGCGGGTGATCGATGCAGATTCACTGGCCCAGGAAGAGCAGGAGGAAGTGCGTCGTCACGAAGTAGCGGAATGCATTTTTGAACTGGAACGGGCCGTAGCGTTCGACCATGCAGCCGATATTCAACAGACCGGCCGTTTCGTGATTGTGGACGATTATGAGATATGGGGTGGTGGCATCATCATTGAAGACATGGATGAACCCACGAAGATGGTTCGTGAGCAGGTATTCATGCGGAACTATAAGTGGGAGCGGAGCATGATCCCCCGGGAGGAACGAGCGGAAAAGCTGAACCAGAAGCCCGCCATGGTGCTGATAACGGGGATCAAGGATGCGGGAAAGAAACCCATGGCCAAGGAACTGGAACGGCTGCTGTTCAATGCGGGGCGAAATGTGTATTTCCTCGGGATCGGCAATCTGCTGTACGGTGTGGATGCCGACCTGAAGGGAAAGGAGCAGCATTTTCGCGAAGAACATGTCCGTCGACTGTCTGAAGTGGCCCATTTGATGCTGGAGGCGGGCGTGATTCTGATTGTGACCGCTGTGGAGATTACCCGTGCCGACCAGCGGATCATGTCAGCTGTGTTGAACGGAGCGGAACTGCATACCGTGTGGATCGGAGATGAAGTCACAACGGATGTCCTGCTGGATGTTCATCTCAAACAGCGGGAGCCCGAGTCCGGGGCCCGGAAACTGAAGCGTTATCTTCAGGATCAGGGCATCATCTTCAAGCCGGTATAACAAGAAGTGTTCAGTGTTCAGTGTTCAGTGTTCTGAATGGGAGGAGAGGATACAGAGATGCCATTCATCGCAACAGAATCCAGAAGGGCTCCGGAATGAGTAAGCCGAGCAAGTCCCGTGACCCAATAAGCTCTCATCACGGAGCACAGAAGACGGATAAGGTCGCTACTGACGCCCCTCCAAACTCAGGTGTTGTTTGGAGTCAGGGAGACGTGACACGCGCACAACGTGAGGCGTTGGCCGGTGGCAAAGGCCTGGTATTGTGGTTCACCGGGTTGTCCGGATCGGGAAAATCCACCATCGCGATTGCAGTTGAAAAGGCGCTGATAAATCAGGGACGCCTGTGCTACCGGTTGGATGGAGACAACCTGCGCCATGGGTTGAACGCCGACCTGGGATTTTCACCGGATGAACGCCGTGAGAACATCCGACGGGTCGCTGAGGTTGCCGCGCTGTTCTGTGATGCCGGCCTGATAACACTGGTTTCCTTCATTTCCCCCTACCGGGACATGCGTTCCTTTGCTCGTGAACGGATTGGTTCGGATCGTTTTCTGGAGATCTTTGTCAAAGCCGGTGTGGAGACCTGTCGAAGTCGCGACCCCAAGGGGCTCTATCGGAAAGCGGATTCGGGTGAGATCTCTGATTTTACCGGTGTGGATGCTCCATACGAGGAACCGGAGCATCCGGACCTGGTACTGGATACGGAAATACAGCGTGTAGATGAATCAGTCAAACAGGTTCTGGAGTTGTTGCATGTCAAGTCGTAAACGGAGCGTGCTGAAGACGATTACCTGGCGGATTGCCGCCTCCCTCACCACGATCATGATTGTGTGGGTGGTCAGCGGTCAGTTGATTATTGCCGGGGAAGTTGCGTTGCTGGAAGTGGTGATCAAGATGATCGTCTACTACTTCCATGAACGGGCCTGGGAGAAAGTGCCGGCAAGGGATGTGACTTGTGATTTGTGACTTGCGGACAGTGGGAAAAAATCGTGTCTGTTGAATTTGAGGCGTTTCTTTCAAAGGCGGTTGGGGCCGCGTTGGAAGCGGGTCGCGCCATATTGGGCGTCTACCATTCCGACGATTTTGACGTTCAATTAAAATCGGATGATTCGCCTCTCACAAGGGCCGACCGTCTTGCTCACAACATCATCACCTCACATCTGAACTCTTCTTCTTCCACCCATAACGCATCACTCCTCACGGATGACACGGTCCTTCCCATCCTGAGTGAAGAAGGTGCGGCTATTCCATACGAGGATCGGAAAAACTGGTCCCGGTTCTGGCTGGTGGACCCGTTGGACGGCACCAAGGAGTTCATCAAGCGAAACGGCGAATTTACGGTCAACATCGCGTTGATTGAGGGAGACAGGCCGTCGTTGGGTGTCGTGTATGCGCCGGACCTGGATCGCCTCTATTTCGGTACGAAAGGAGTGGGCGCTTTCCGTCTGGACAACGCTATGGAGAAGTTGAACGGATTGGAGGAAGCGCCTCCCACTGACTCTCTGATCGCACGCTCAATCCTTCTGCCTCTTAAAGACACCATTCACCTTTCACCATCCACCATCCACCAAACACCCAGCACCAGCAGACAAGTGCCGGGCAGGCCATCCACCGGTCATCGCGAAGCTCCGCTTCGTGTCGTGGCTTCCCGTTCCCATTTGAACGAGGCAACCCGAGCGGTTATTGACAAATTGCAGGAAAAAGCCGGTGCGGTTGAGTTGGTTCAGGCCGGATCATCCCTGAAGTTGTGTCTGGTTGCGGAAGGATCGGCTGACCTGTATCCCCGCCTCGGTCCCACCATGGAGTGGGACACCGCGGCGGCCCATGCCGTTGTGTCTGCAGCGGGAGGGCGGGTCGTCCGGTTGCCCGGCAAAGGTGATCTTCTCTACAACAAACCAGATCTGCTGAACCCCCATTTTATGGTATTCAGCAGGAGCGATATAATTCCGAGCGGATGCGTTTAACAGACAATGGTCCGGTTGCACATGAGTGGAAGATGTCAGGCGATACAGGAACATTCGCTTGAATCACAGTTGAACTCCCGGTAGAGGCAGAGTAATGACGAATATTCTCTATGTCAATACGTTCTACGCACCTCATGTCAAAGGTGGAGCTGAAATCATGACCCAGCTTCAGGCGGAACTGATGGTGAAGCGGGGCGTTCATGCCAGTGTACTATGTACACGTGATGGAAGTGGCGTCGACCTGGACAACCTGAACGGGGTGCGGATATGGCGTGCCGGTATCCGGAACCTGTTCTGGCATTATGACGGCTGGCCGAAACACGCCTTCAAACGGAAGGTCTGGCATTTCATTGATATCTATAATCCGATGGTTCTACGACTGGTACGTCATGTGCTTTTGCAGGACAAACCGGATCTCGTAGTTTGCCATAATCTGATGGGATGGTCGCCCGCAGTATGGACAGTTGCCCGGTCAATGGGCATCCCGATTGTTCAGGTGCTTCACGACCAGTATCTGCTTTGCGGCAGTTCGACAATGCGACATAACGGGAAGAACTGCACCCGTAGATGCATGGTTTGCAAAATCATTCGGGCTCCCCATAAACTCTTGAGCAACAATG
>DAINNF010000006.1:0-41823 GCA_036736005.1 Acidobacteriota bacterium | reverse complement strand
AGGGAAATATCGCCGTCTCTTCCCGCTTTCCGTCCTGCCGGCACAATCTGAAATGACCGCCGTTTCTTCAACAGCATCTTCTTTCCGTCCCGGGACAGAACAAAACCACTGATACCGGAAGCAATCTCCGTCAGATCTTCTTTGTCAATCTTGTACAGGTAGAGATCAAATCCACCGTTCGGGTGATCCGGCTTTGTCTGCAATTTCTGCTCCATCGGACGGAATCCGATGTAGAGACCTTCTTTGGCCGCCTTCAGATCGGTGTAACGGTATCCTTTCACCGGCAGCAACCGGACCCGGCTCTGAATCCCCTCAAAGTTGATCTCAACCGCTGCCGTCTTATCCTTCTCTTTCTTCTTACCCTTGTCACTGCTCGAACTGTCCTCCGCATCAGCGGATTCTTCTTTCGACGCGTTTTTCTTTACCGGTTCCTCATCCCACTCGGGCTCCAACGGATTCCGGTCCTCAGGAACCAGTGACAGCATGGCGATGCGGGCACTGTCCCCGTCCCGGTCAGTGACGAAAAACAGATGCTTCCCGTCATGGGAAAACACCGGACTGTGATTCTGCTCGAAGGAACGGAACAGGAGATGATTTTCCCGCTTGTTCAGGTCAAACACGTGGATTTCGGGCAACATGTTCCGGCCCAGAATGGTGTAGACGATCCAGCGACTGTCCGGAGACCAGTTATAATCCATCTGCCCCCGAAGACGGGATTCATTCACCAGGATTTCTTCCTTTTTCCCGGTATCCAGCACCCAGAGTTTGAAATCGTTCGACTGGTAGGACAGATAGCGGCCATCCGGGGACCATCGCAGATCTCTGAGAAACTTGGCGGACCGGTTCGTCAGTTTCCGGGGACCCGCCTCTGCAAACTGGTCCACCAGGTAGATGTTCTCTTCTCCGTCCATATCTGAAATGAACGCGATATGTTGTCCATCCGGCGACCACACCGGTTCATCGTCACGGGCTCCGGAACTGAAGGTCAACTGGCGGATTTCCCCATGCTCCGCCGGCGCGGAGAAGATCTCACCCCGGGCGGAAAACACCACCCGTTTGGCGGTTGGAGACAAATCGTACGCACCCAACAGGGAAACCGGATCCACAAATTCGTAGTCCGGAAGCACCGTCTGAACGGTGGCCGGAACATCAATCCGGGCCGTTGTTCCGTTCGCGATATCATACCGGTATAAAGCGGCATCACACTCGTACACAATGCTCTTTCGGTCGGATGACAGGGAAGGAAACTGAACATCGTCATCCGCGTGGTCCGTCACCTGTTCCCGTTTCCGGGATTGGATATTCATGCGATAGAGGTTTCCTACCCCGTTTTCTTCAGACACGAAGTAGACATCCTCCCCCACCCACATGGGCCAGGTTTCATTAAAGGGCGTTTCCGTCAGATTGGTAAACGAACCGGAAGCGCCATCATATAACCACACATCGGTATTGGCCGACCCTTTGTACCGCCGCCACCACCAGAAATAAAGGGAATGCCGGTTCAGGACGTAGCTGTCACCGGATTCATTGAAGCACAGGGTGGACGCCTGATCCACGGGCAACACTTCGGGCAGGCCCCCTTCGACCGGCACTTTGAAAATCCGGTCAAAGAACGGCGAGAAGGACGCCGAAGATCCCAGAAAATAGATGGTTTTACCGTCATTGGACCATTCCAGCATGTTCGCGCCTTCCGCTTCGAAGGTCACCTGACGGATATCCCCACCGGTTGTCGGGATCACGTATACATTCCGGTTCCCGTTGAAACTGCTGGTAAACGCAATCCAGTTGCCATCCGGGGAGAATTTCGGCTGACTTTCATTGCCCACCGCTTTCACCAGCCGGACCGGATTGCTGCCATCCAGGTTGGACACAAACAGGTCCCCCTGATACACAAAACAAAGCCGGTCGCTGGATGCGTCCGGCATCTGCATGAAACGCATGCTGTCAGCCAGAACGAGGTGGCCGGCCGACATCAATAGAAAAATGATCACCAATACTTTTTTCATTTAAGCTCCTTTGCTGTACTTGGCTTCGGTTGGAACGGATTTTGTTCACAATCGCTCTGGTATGGGCACTTTTACGGGAAACGGACTGGAAAGTTAGCGCTCTCCGTCCAGCACGTCCCGTACCTGGCGGGCCAATTGTCTGGCGGAATAGGGTTTGGCGAGAAAAGCCCTGTTACGCGACACCCCATGACGGGATACCTGCCGTTCGTCGTGTCCCGATGTAAACAACACCTTGATAGCGGGATAGGATTGCCGGACTGCCGCTGCCAGATCACGACCACTCATTCCCGGCATGACCACATCCGTGACCACCAACCGGATGGATTCCGACTCCTGCTTCAGTCGCTCCAGTGCCTCCTCTCCATCGGAAGCCGTCATGACCCGATAACCCAGCAGTTTCAGCGCATCCCGCGCAAAGGAAAGGACACCGGTATTGTCTTCAACCAGCAGGATGGTTTCTTTACCGCCGGGCATTTCCATGGTCGACCTTCCTCCGTTCAATGCATGAAGGACGGGAGCTTCCGGCAATGCGGGCCAGTATGCGCAGAAAACCGTTCCCTGACCGGGCGTGCTGGCTACGTCTACCGCGCCACCATTCTGCGCCAGAATTCCCTGCACGTTGGCCAGACCGAGTCCGGTGCCATTGCCCACATCTTTCGTGGTAAAGAAGGGTTCAAAGATCCGCGAACATGTTTTTTCGTCCATTCCCGGACCCGTGTCCATCACCGAAAACAACACGTAACGGCCCGGTTCGATGCCCAGTTCCGATGCCGCCGTGAGCTCCAGATTGTCGGTCCGCACTTCAACGCGTACGAGCCGCTCGGCCCGGGGGTCCTCCAGAGATTGAACGGCATCGCGGGCATTGGTCACCAGATTGGTCAACACCTGTTGAATCTGACCGGGATCCGCTTCAATGGGCGGTAATCCGGGAGAAACCTCCACCTGAAACACGATATCTTCCGACATCAGCCGGGTCAACATCTCACCCACTTCGGTGATCAGCAGATCCAGATCCAGCGACTGGGGCTGGATCATCTGTTTCCGGCTGAAACCCAGCAGTTGCCGGACCAATGAGGCGGCGCGGTCACCTGCGGTCAGTATCTGTGTCAGGTGCCGCTCCAGATCAGGGTCGGCAATTTTCATGCGCAGCATTTCAGCAGAACCGGAAATGACGGTCAGAAGATTGTTAAAATCATGGGCCACACCACCGGCCAGCTGACCCACCAGTTCCATTTTCTGACGGTGGTTCAACTGGTGCTCCATTTCGACCTGACGGGTGACATCCCGCATGGTCAGGCCCAGGTATCCGACCTCTCCACCCTCATCCTGCAGTGGAACACATTTCACGTTCAGGAGACGATCTCCACACCCGGAACAGGCGATTGTCAGATTTCCCTCCCAGGTTGCTTCCTGTTCAATCGCCGCAAACAGATCCGCCCAGGAGCCGGGATTTCCACGCTGCAGATCCTGAACGGTCACCCGGTTCAAATCGTTCCCCTCCATATCCAGCATTCTCCTGGCGGCAGGATTTACCACCACGATCTGACCGGATCGTTTAACGACCACAATGCCTTCCGAGGCCTGCCGCACGAGCCGGTCCAGCAGCTGGAGATAATGGGCCGTCTGCCTGTGGATCCGGGCCTCCTCACGGAGCCGGCGGTTGAGTTTTTCCAGTTGAGCGGTACGCCGCCGAACCAGCCACAACAATGTCGCCAGATTGACCAGGCTGAGCAATACCAGCAGAGCGAGACCGCTGACCCATGGGGACCACTGAGCAGCAAAGACCTGGTGAAATCCACTTGCTCGACCCGGGACCTGGAACAGAACGGCAATCGCCAATATCCGCCAGATTCGCAGAATCCGCATCCGGGCCGGTGTTCGGTATTGGATAAGCATATTCCAAGTATGCAGCACAACATGTTCCTTTTCAAGCAGTTTCATCCGTGTAGAATCAGATTTCCCACGAGATTCAGGCGAATCAGGAGAGCCAATTACCGCATATCCCTGTGCTATACTGTACCCGGCAGGGGGAACGATGAGCGGAACACGAAAACTCATTGTCGTGGAAGGCATTCCGCGCACCGGAAAAAAGCATTTTTCCCGCTTGCTGGCGAACCGGCTCCAGTACAACCTGATTGAGGAGCCCAAGCCGGACAGCGGGATTCTGAAATCCTTCTACCGCAGCGGAGAGCGCTATACACTGGCGACTGAATTGTATTTTCTGGTCAGCCGCTACAAACATCTGTCCGAGGCAATGGAGCGGGATCTATTCTCTCCATCCGAATCGGTCCTCTCGTTCATGATGGAAAAGAGCCGGATTTATGCTTCCATGACCCTGAGCGAAGAGGAACAGCGCATATATGACAGTATTTACGCCATGTTGGGGAAGACCGGTATTGAACCTGATCTGGTGGTTTACCTCTATGCGGATCCATCCGTCATTCTCAGACGCGTGCGGAGCCATCCCATCACCGGGGAAGAGTTCATGACGCGGGAGTATATCGAATCCCTGACGGAAGCGTATCATTCATTTTTCTATCGATTTGCCACCTGCCCGGTGGTATTCTTCGACGTGAGCGATTACCCGGACTGGTCGGTACATGGCGAAGCCGTCGTAGATGACCTGGTCCGATATGCGGAACAAGTCAAACCGGGAGCCAACTTCTATGTCCCACGCATATCCCCCAGGGAGGGAGTGTAAGGGTCAAGCCAGCGACGCCGGTTTGTGATCAGCAATGGCTTTACTCCTATCCGTTTTCGGAGGGAGAGAAAGGAGCAATCATGAGCGGACAGGTTACCGTACCGGATATTCAGGGAAGAAAGAACGACATCAATCGAATCGTCATGGTCACGGCATACGACTATCCCGGTGCACGGCTGGCGGAACAGGCGGGTGTGGATATCGTCCTGGTGGGCGATTCACTGGGGATGGTGATTCTCGGTTATCCGGACACGCTTCAGGTCACCATGGAGGATATGCTGCACCATTGCCGGGCCGTTTCCCGTGGTGCCAGACGTCCCCTGAAAGTGGGCGATCTACCCTTCATGTCCTACCAGGTATCCAAAGAGCAGGCCGTTCAGAATGCCGGCCGGATGATTCAGTTAGGCGGAATGGACGCTGTCAAACTGGAAGGCGGCATGCGATATGCCGACCGGGTGGAAGCCATTACCCGCGCGGGAATACCGGTAATGGGCCATATTGGCCTGACGCCTCAAAGCGTGAAAGCTTTCGGTGGTTTCAAGACGCAGGGCAAGACACTCCAGGCCGCACGGGAACTGCTGGCAGACGCCACCGCTCTGGAAAATGCAGGGGCTTTCTCTATCGTGCTGGAAGGTATTCCCGCCGAACTGGCCGGATTGATCACGGACCGGATTTCCATCCCGACCATCGGTATTTCGGCCGGTCCCGGGTGTGACGGTCAGGTACTCGTCTTTCACGATCTGCTGGCCATTCCGGAACCGGCACCGTTCAAGTTTGTGGAAACGTTTGCCCATGCCGGAGAATTGATGGCTGAGGGGCTTTCCCGATACGTTTCCGCCGTCCGGAACGGCGCATTCCCCACTGAAAAACACACGGTCCGTCTACCGGACACCGTCATAACCGCACTGAATCATGTGGGAGGCAAACGTACATGAAATTGATCCGCTCCATTGCGGAAATGATAGCGGCCCGTTCCCTCCTGGAAGGAACCGTCGGATTTGTACCCACTATGGGATATCTGCATGAAGGGCATCTGTCCCTGATCCGCCGCGCGGGGTCTGATACGGACATCGTCGTGGTCAGCATTTTTGTCAACCCCACCCAGTTCGGGCCCGGAGAAGACTTCGACCGGTATCCCCGCAACCTGGAACGGGATGAGGAGCTGTGCAGGGAAGCCGGTGCCGACATAATCTTCTATCCGACACGGGAAGATATGTATCCGGACGGCTATGCGTCCTATGTGGTTCCGGAAGAGCTGGACCGGCACCTGTGCGGCACCAGCCGGCCCGGGCATTTTCGGGGCGTCATGACAGTCGTACTGAAACTGTTTCAGATTGTGCGGCCGACCGATGCCTATTTCGGCCAGAAGGATATCCAGCAGGCACGCATCCTTGAACAGATGGTGGAGGATTTTCATCTGCCGGTCAACATGCACGTGGAACCCATCATCCGGGAACCGGACGGACTGGCCATGTCCTCCCGAAATATCTATCTGACAGCGGAAGAGCGTGAGCAGGCCACCTGTCTGGTTGAAGCACTGGAAAAAGTGCAGGAAGCTGTCCGGACAGGGGAAACAGAGGTTCAGGTACTGGAAGGGATGATGAAGGAAACAGTGGACCGGCAGACGCTGGCCCTGTTGGACTATGCAAGTATCGTGGATGACCGGACCCTTCAGCCGATCCGGCGGATTACGGCTCCCGCCATCGCGGCGCTTGCAGTCAAATTCGGAAGAACACGGCTCATTGATAATACACTGATCGGAGTTGATGATGACGATTGAACGGGACATAACGGAACTGAAAGCGGAGCGGGGCGCCGTCATTCTGGCCCACAATTACCAGCGGGCCGAAGTGCAGGATATCGCCGATTTTGTGGGAGACTCCTTTGAACTGGCCCGGCGGGCGGCCACCCTGGAAAACGATCTGGTCATATTCTGCGGGGTTCATTTCATGGCGGAATCGTGCAAAATCCTGGCTCCGGACAAGCATGTCATTCTGCCTGCACAGGATGCCGGCTGTCCCCTTGCCGATACCATTACAGGGGATCAACTTCGTCACCTCAAATCTCAATATCCCGGCGTTCCGGTAGTCACCTACATCAATTCATCCGCGGATGTGAAGGCCGAAAGCGACATCTGTTGCACATCTTCCAATGCACTGGAAGTGGTCGAATCCCTGGAAGGCGATCGGATTCTGTTCACACCGGACGGCAACCTGGCCAACTATGTCCAGCAATTTAC
This sequence comes from Acidobacteriota bacterium, assembly GCA_036736005.1. GTDB lineage: Bacteria > Acidobacteriota > Holophagae > Thermotomaculales > Thermotomaculaceae > DAINNF01. The sequence goes on along the minus strand of DAINNF010000006.1, from coordinate 34,877 downwards.
GCGTAAGCAGATCATTCCGTGGAACGGATATTGTATTGTCCACCACCGGGTGATGGTAGAGGATATCATCCAGATCAAGGCGATCTACGATGACGCCTGGGTCATTGCGCACCCGGAGTGCCAGCCTGAAGTTGTGGAGATGGCGGATGTGGTTTGTTCCACTTCCAAAATGGTTCCGGAATCCAGAAACGCACCGACCGATACCATTATCGTGGTAACCGAGGAAGGCATGCGCCATCCCCTGCAAAAAGCGGTTCCGGAAAAACAGTTTGTTCTGGCAACACCCAAACTGGTGTGCCGTAATATGAAGAAAACGACATTGGAACACGTGAGGGATGCCTTGAGCAGACAGAAACCTGAAATCACCGTTGACCCCGAAATTTCCCGGAAGGCCATGATTCCGCTGCAGCGGATGCTGGATGTCGGGGCCGGTAAAGTGGCCAGGAAGGGTGGACAGACGTGAAAAAACTGACCGTTGACGAATTGAAATTTCAACTTTCCGATGACGCGCTCCGCTTTCAAACCACTGATGAACTGGAAGCGGCAACGGAAATTGTGGGCCAGCCGAAGGCTGTCAAGGCATTGGAATTCGGACTGGATATTGAGCATGACGGATACAACATCTTCGTCACGGGTCTGTCCGGAACCGGCCGGATGACCACCCTGGAATCCCTGCTGGAAAAATACTCCGCCGCCAAGACCAAACCGGACGACATCTGCTTCCTGCACAATTTTCAGGATCCGCTTCAGCCCAAAGTCGTTTTTCTGCCACCGGGAAAGGGAAAACACTTTGCCACAGCCATGCGGGATATGGTCAAGGAGATGAAGGACCGGATTCCCGCACTGTTTGAGGACAACGTCTACAAAGAAGAAACCAAGCGTATCATCAGCTCTGTTTCCACCCGGGAAAACGACCTGCTGGTTTCCTTCGAGAAAAAGGCCTCCGAGAAGGGTTTCAAGCTGGTCACCCAGCGGGCAGGGAACGCATTGCAGGCCGATATTCTGCCCGTTCACGATGAGAAACCGCTTTCCATGGAAGACGCCCGTTCTCTGGCTGCAAACGGCACCATTACCGAGGATGAGTTGAAACGGATGATGGCGGAACGGGAAAACCTGCTGGAAGAATTCAACCGGCTGTTACTGGACCTGGAAAAAGACAAAGCTTCCCTCAATGACCGGCTCAAGACGTACAACAAGCGGGTAGTCATGCCCATCGTCGCCGGTTGTACCCAGCGCGTTTTGGAGATCGGGGGGAAACCGATCCAGCATCACATCGAAGAAATGACGACCTATATTGAAGATCATATCTATGCTTTCCTGGATGCCCTTAATTCCGACACATCGGCCGAAGATCTGTTCCCGGAACTGTCCGTCAACGTGGCCGTGGACAACGAGGATACGCAGGGAGCACCGGTAATCCTGGAGCGGTCTCCTTCCGCCATTAACCTGTTCGGAAACATCGATGCCGCCAGTGACGCAAAGGGGCGCAAGAAAGCCACCTTTCAGGAAATCCGCGCAGGGTCGCTTCTCCAGGCAAACGGTGGATACCTGGTCGTCAATGCCATTGACCTGTTTCAAAGTGGCCCCAATGTCTGGACCAAACTGAAACGTACCCTGAAAAACAAACTGCTGCAGGTAGAGCGGGAAACGGAGGATCTCCTTCATCCCATTACCTTGAAACCGGCTGCGGTCCCCCTGAAAGTCAAAGTTATTATCCTGGGAGATGAAGGCCTGTACTACCTGCTCTACAGCAAAGATGATGAATTCAAGAAGATCTTCAAAGTGTTGTCCGATTTCTGCAGTCATATGGACATCAACCCGGAAAATATTGACGATTACCTCTCTGTTATCAAGAAAATATGCGACGAAGAAAAACTTCTACCATTTGACCGTGAAGCGGTTCGGGAGCTCCTGAATGAATCCGTACGAATGACCGAGGATCGGGAAAAACTCACCGCCCGTTTCCATCAGCTGGCCGATATCATGCGGGAAGCCTGTTACCTCGCGCGCAAACGGAAAGGCGAAACCGTCAGCCGGGAAGACGTTCGCCAATCTGTTCTGGAACGGATTGACCGGTTCAATCTGCTGGAAGAACGGTCACTGGAATATTTCCGCGACGGCATCCTGCTGATTGACACGGATGGAACACGCGTGGGACAGGTAAACGGTCTTGCGGTTCACAACTATGAATTTCACGCTTTCGGCACACCCAACCGGATTACGGCACGGGTATCGGTAGGGAACGACGGCATTTTGAACATTGAACGTGAGGCGGAGTTGTCGGGCAGCATCCATGATAAAGGCGTGTTGATCCTGACGGGATTTCTGCGGGGCACCTACGGCCGGCATGTCCCCCTTTCTATCAATGCATCCATCTGCTTTGAACAATCTTACGGCGGCGTGGACGGGGATTCCGCTTCATCGACGGAACTGTATGCATTGTTATCTGCGATTGCCAATCTGCCGCTTCGACAGGATCTGGCCGTCACAGGTTCGGTTAACCAGTTCGGCATGATTCAGCCGGTTGGTGGCGTCAACCATAAGATCGAGGGATTCTACCAGGTGTGCAAGGACCGAGGATTGACCGGCAAACAGGGTGTCATTGTGCCTTCATCCAACATCCGGAACCTCAATCTGCGCAGTGAAGTTCTGGAAGCCATCGATGCTGGAGATTTTCACATCTATGCCGTCGATACCATTGAAGAAGGCCTTGAACTGCTGACGGGCATGAACATCGGCGACGTGGAATCACCGGACACGATTCACTATCGCGTCTCTGGGGCTTTGCAGGAATTCGCGGACCGGATGAAGGAATTCAACAGCTGAGCACGGTCAGCGCCGTCCGGAGACTCGGGCGGCAACAAAGAGCGTGACAACATTTGCCGGCACCTGAAAAATCCAGAGTGCGATCAGGTTTCCCCATCCGGTAAAGTTTCCGCGGCCGATATAATGCAGGGGAACAAAAATGACGGGTGCCATCACCAGCGAACCCAGTCCAATCAGCACCCATTCCCAGCGATGTGGTTCAACGGAACCGGATTCCCGGTTTTCGATGGCCAACACCCACAGCAGAAACAGTACCACCACAGCGGCGGCGGCAATGGGAACCTGCACCATCAGTTGAGGCGCCGGCCGCACCAGTACATACACGAAGAATCCCAGCAAAACGGCCATGATGTCAATGGCCGCCAGCACGGTGCCGTGGACAACGGTTTGGGTCAGGGGTTTCATTTCCGGTCCCTCCATATCCGGTATGGATCATGTCTGTGGTCTCACAGGAATTGTAGCAGACACCCGGTTTAATAGGCAATCCAGACCAGTACCTGTGGTATCGTGAAAGCCGGAAACCAACCTGTACACGGAGGATTCAATGCAGTCCGTATTTATTCTGACCGGCAAACGGACACCCATGTTGAAGTACATGGGTGGTTTCGCCGGCGTGTCCGCTGTAGAACTGGGCGCCCATTCACTGCGTGCCGTTCTCACGAAGAGCCGCCTCGAACCGGATCAGATTGACCACGTGATTTATGGAAATGTCATTCAAAGCAGTCCGGATGCGATTTACCTGGCACGCCATGTCGGCCTCGAAGCGGGCTTACCGGACTCGATCCCGGCACTCACCGTCAACCGGCTGTGCGGATCCGGTGCCCAGGCGCTGATATCCGGAGCCCACATGATTCTCTCGGGAGAAGGGGAAATCATCGCGGCCGGCGGAACTGAAAACATGACCCAGGCCCCCTACGTGCTGCGCAACGCCCGGGGCGGGTATCGGCTGGGTAACGGAAAACTGGAAGATATGCTGATGGAATCACTCACGGACAGCTGGCCCGGTATGCCCATGGCTGTAACGGCGGAAAAACTGGCAGATCAGTATGCCATCACCCGGGAGGAACAGGACCAACTGGCGGTACGCAGTCACCGACGGGCTGCAACGGCACGGCGGGAAGGCCGGCTCGCAGAAGAAATTGTGCCGGTCACCGTTTCGGGAAGAAAGGGAGAAACGGTTTACCAGGAAGACGACAATATCCGGGAAGACATCGATCCGGAAGCACTGTCCCGGCTAAAACCTGTATTTACGAAAGATGGTTGTGTGACCGCAGGCAACGCCAGTGGAATCGGCGACGGTGCCGCATCCCTGATCATTGCCTCTGAAACCGCAACGAACGCGTGGGGCGGCAATCCGTTGGGACGAATCGTATCCTGGGGAGTGGCCGCTGTGGATCCGTCCGTAATGGGCATTGGTCCGGTACCGGCCACAGAGCAGGCATTGAAACGGGCAGGACTCAAATTGTCTGATATGGATCGGATTGAACTGAACGAGGCCTTCGCCGCCCAGTATCTGGCTGTCGAGAAGGAACTGGGATTGAACCCGGATATCACCAATGTCAACGGCGGTGCAATCGCGTTGAGCCATCCACTGGGAATGACGGCTGCCCGGCTCGTCCTCACCGTACTGATGGAATTGAACCGAAGCGGAGGACGGTATGGACTGGCCACCGCGTGCATTGGCGGTGGTCAGGGGATTGCAATGGTATTGGAAGCATGCTGATCCGGTCCAGCACCGGGAGAAATGCCGGATGAGTCACCAGAACCTGGACCTGTTGAACCCGCTGGGATGGGCGAATTATGCCCGGGTGGAACAACCTCAAGTACCCCCCGATATTCGCCTGGGCAGAATTGTCGGAGAATACAAACGCTACTATTCCGTCTCGGACGGAACACAGGAATATCTGGCCGAAGTGGCGGGCAAACTGATTCACCGGACCGCAGACCGTTCCGATTTTCCGGTAGTTGGTGACTGGGTGGCGTTCCAGACGCCCGAATCAAAAGATCGTGCCGTAATCACCCGGATCCTGCCCCGACATTCCCTGCTCAAACGACGGGCAGCCCTGTTTACGGAAGAGCAACAACCCATTGCGGCAAACCTGGATACCATTCTGATCATGCAGGCCATGGATCAGAATTTCAAGACGGGACGACTGGATCGCTTCCTGGCAATCGCTCATGACAGCGGCGCGCATCCCGTCATCCTGTTGTCCAAGGCAGACCTGGTTTCCGACGAACGGGAATCCCGCTACCGGGAAGCACTGGATGCAGCATCGGGAGTCGCCGTCATTCTTATCAGTTCCGTGTCCGAAGAAGGACTGGACAAACTGGCCCAATGGGTAAAACCGGGAACAACCTGTTGCCTGATCGGTCCCTCCGGGGCCGGCAAATCAACACTGCTGAATACGCTGGCAAAGCGCCGGATGGCCCGTACTGCCGATGTCCGGGAAACCGACATGAAAGGCCGTCATACCACCACGCAACGGGAACTGTTTGTTCTGGACAACGGAATTATTCTCATCGATACACCCGGCATGCGGGAGGTGGGTCTGTCGGTCAGCGATGACGCTCTGGAAGACGTATTTCCCGACATCGCGGAACTGGCTCTGGGTTGTCGATTCCGCGACTGCACCCATACATCCGAACCCGGTTGTGCCGTCCGTGAAGCGACAGAATCCGGAGAATTGGACACCGCTCGGCTGAACCGCTATCTGAAACTGCGCGAAGAAATTGCGGAACGGGAAACCCGGTCCAGCGTGGAGGGGAAGATCGCTCGAAAGCGACACTGGAAACGGATCAAGAAATCCTACCGGAAGATGCCCAAGAAACGGGATTGAGCAATGGGTACCTGCCCCTGTGGTCACCACACAGCCAACAATTGATACATCACCGAAAACCGTATTATGATAGAACGGACAGCCAATACCGCGAAGGAAAGACGGAACTGAACAAGGAGACATTATGGAAGCCGGGCACACACAGACAAACCGCCCCGTAAAGAGCAGCCAACTGGCCCTGTCTCTGGCCGCTCTCGGAATTGTATTCGGCGACATCGGAACCAGTCCGCTTTATGCCGTCCGGGAGTGTTTCTATGGTGATTACGGGATCGAGGTCAGTTCGCAGAACATTCTGGGCGTCCTGTCGCTGATGTTCTGGTCTCTCATCCTGGTGGTCACGGTAAAATATCTGACCTTCATCATGAAAGCGGACAATGACGGGGAAGGTGGCGTAATCGCCTTGACATCATTACTGAAGCGCAGCGGAACGAAACAGACGGGCTCCCGTTTTCTGCTGATAGGGATCGGGTTGTTCGCCGCATCGCTGCTGTATGGGGACGGTATGATCACGCCGGCAATCTCGGTGATGAGTGCCCTGGAGGGACTGGACGTCCTGACACCGGCCTTCAAACCATATATCATACCGGGTACGATTCTGATTCTCGGTGCCCTGTTCCTGCTCCAGCACCGGGGAACCGCCCGTGTAGGTGCTCTTTTCGGGCCGGTCGTACTGGTATGGCTCCTGGTACTTGCGGCACTGGGAATTTCCCAGATATACCAGAATCCCTCCATCTGGCGGGCCATTCTGCCCACCCATGCCATCCTCTTTATCCTCCACAATCACCTGCACGGTTTCCTGGTACTCGGCGCCGTGTTCCTTGTGGTCACCGGTACGGAAGCCCTGTACGCCGACATGGGGCATTTCGGGCGCAGTCCCATCCGCCGTGCCTGGGTATTCACCGTTCTCCCGGCTCTGCTGCTCAACTACTTCGGACAGGGAGCCCTGTTGCTGGGAAGGCCTGAAGCCGCCCATAATCCCTTCTATTCCATGACACCTTCCTGGGGGCTGATCCCAATCCTGATTCTTGCTACCATGGCCACCATCATTGCATCCCAGGCGGTGATTACCGGTTCCTTCTCATTGACCAAACAGGCTATCCAGCTGGGACATCTGCCCCGTCTGCGCATCGTTCACACTTCCGCCAGACACATGGGTCAGATTTATGTGCCCCTGGTCAACTGGCTGCTGATGCTGGCCACCATCGGACTCGTCCTGTCGTTCCAGTCGTCCAGTAAACTGGCAGCGGCATACGGCGTAGCGGTAACCTCCACCATGACCGTAACGTCCATCCTCTTCTATTTCATTGCCCGGCACAAATGGGGATGGTCCCGTCTGTGGACCGGTCTTCTCGTTTCTCTCTTTCTGGTCGTGGACCTGTCCTTTTTCTTTGCAAACATCAGCAAGATCATGCATGGCGCCTGGTTTCCACTGGTTATCGGTCTGATCATTTTTCTCCTGTTTTCCACGTGGGACAAAGGGCGTGCCCGTCTTTCAACACAACTGAAAGAAACCGCCGTTTCGCTCGAGGATTTCCGTGCCCGTATCGCAGAGATGGATGTCAGCCGCGTCAAAGGAACCGCATTGTTCCTGGCCGGGACCCGGGACCTGGTGCCCACTGCGTTACTCCACAATCTCAAACACAACAGGGTCATCCATCAACAGGTCATCCTGCTTCACTTCGTAACCGAAAATGTGCCCCGCATACCCAACAGTACCAAGGTCGAACTGACCCGGTTGGGTGGCGGTTTCAATCATGTCATCATTCACTCCGGATACATGGAGGAATTGACCTTTGAAAATCTGTTGGCCCTGATCAACGGGCAGGGCCTGAATGTGGAACCGGAAACGGTCAGTGTTTTTCTGGGTCGTCAGAAACTGGTGGTCAGCGACAAGCCCGGAATGGCAAGATGGCGGAAACATCTCTTTGTCAGAATGTCGGGCATGGCACAGGACGCGGCTCTGTTTTTCCGTATCCCCATGGACAATGTAATTGAAGTGGGTGTCCCACTGGAACTGTAAGAAAGGCACAAACTTCCGGTCCGTTTGTACCGGTCAGGTCCTTGCCATGATCCATCCGGTCACGGCGGTCACCCATTTTCTGGGAGTGATCCGGACGGAGAACGCCATGAACCGGTTCAACAATCCGTGAATCGCCACACGTCTGCCTTTCATCATGGCCCGGTAGCCGAAGCGGGCCACAGCCGCTGCACTCGGAAGCTTCCGGCTCCGCACCATGCGGGAATGTTCCAGACCGGCCACATCCAGAAACTCGGACTGTGTTGCCCCCGGACAGAGCGCCGTCACCGTCACACCCGTGTTCCGAAGCTCATGGGCCAGCGCCTCGGATAGATGAAGCACATAGGTTTTGGTGGCAAAATATACCGCCATTCCCGGACCCGGTTGGAAGGCGGCGGTTGAGGCCACGTTAAGGATCCGCCCATATCCGTTCTTCACCATGGGCGGCAGCAGTTTCTTGGTAAGGTGGGTCAACGCAGACATGTTCACTTCCATCATGGCTGATTCCCGCTCCCAGTCCGATTCAAGAAAGAATCCGGAAACCCCGAATCCGGCATTGTTGATCAGAACATCTACCTGCAGATCCTGTCTGCTCATTTCATCCAGCAACTCCTGAACAGCACCCGGCGCTGAAAGATCAGCCGGTATCACCGATACCGATATTCCATACCTGTCCGTCAGTTTTTCCTTCAACTCCAGCAGACGATCTTTTCTTCGGGCGGTCAGTACCAGATCAAATCCCTCCGCAGCCATCAGATCGGCCAGCTCCAGACCGATCCCGCTGGATGCTCCGGTGATCAGTGCCCGCTTTCCGTTTCCCTGTGGATTCACTTTCATGTCAACCTCCCCGGCCTTTCCATTTATCCGTTCCCATCAAAACAGTCTGTAGACCGGTCATTCCGGATGAACGCTATTCCCGTCCATACCCCTGGCCATCAAACGGACCAGTGTCTCGAACTCTTCCGGTTCCAGTCGTGCGGATATGGCACGGGCAAACTCACGGTGCGCCTCACGGTAGGCAGCAGCGATGGACCTGCCCGATGTTGTCAACTCTATGCGGACGGCCCGGCCATCCTTCCGGTCCTTGCGTTTGTGCAGAATTCCTTTTCTTTCCAGTTTGTTCAAAATGGCGGTAACGGAAGGCCGGGTTACATTCAGTGCGCCGGCGATAGCGGACGCATTCGGACCATCCAACGAATCGATCACCTCCACATATCGGAACATATCTACGGTAAGATCTGGCACACCCAGTTCCCTCAGCTTGACTTGTTTGAATTCCAGTATCCGGTCTCCCGCTTCCCGGATCAGGAAAAACAATTGATCTTCGGTCGTCGGCGGCCTGTCCTCAAGCTGCGGCGCCGGTCCGGTTTTCGCCGCTACCTCCCCGTCCAACGACGGTACGGAAGTCTGCTGTCCTTCCATAATGGAACGTCCGGCTTTTTTCAACTGATCAAACAGATGATCTTTGGGAGTCATATCCACCTCCAGACACACATTCTTTGTTTGTTTGATAAACTAACATCATAAGGCGCCTGGTGTCAAGGGACCGTTTGGATCCGGTCCGGTAATCTGAACTGCGTTGCTCTGTCCCAACTGGCTTTATCCGGCGTGAGCCGGTATGATAGAAACGGACAAATTACCGAATGGAGTTCTGATGGGACTTTTACTGATTTATATCTCAATCGCTCTGGGTATTTCTTTTCTGTGCTCTGTTATGGAAGCGGTCCTCCTCAGCGTAACACCCGCATTTATCGCGCAAACACAACAAAAACGGCCCGCTCTCGGAAAACGCATCAAAGCGTTGAAAGACGACGTAGACAAACCGCTGGCCGCCATCCTCAGTCTCAATACAATCGCCCATACGGTGGGCGCGGCCGGAGCCGGCGCCCAGGCTGCCCGGGTATTCGGCGATGCCTTTGTGGGGGTGATTTCTGCCGTACTGACATTTCTGATACTGGTTCTCTCCGAAATCATCCCCAAAACGCTGGGAGCCGTATACTGGCGCTCCCTGACGCCGACTGTCATCCGGATTCTGATTCCCATACTGTGGATCATGTGGCCGTTTGTCAAGATGGCCCAGTTGCTCACCCGGATCATTGCCCCGAGTCGGAAACGCAGCCTGATCAGCCGGGATGAATTCCTTGCACTGGCAGACCTCGGTGTTCGGGAAGGTGTCATGAACAAGCAGGACTCCCGTATGCTGAAAAATGTTTTCCGGTTCAGCCGGATCCAGGCATCCGATATCATGACACCGCGCAATGTCATGTATGCCCTTCCGGAGACACTCGCCGTATCCGATGTAATGGATAACCAGCCGGAAACCCGATTCTCCCGTATTCCCCTTTACCGGAAAAACCACGATGATATCGCCGGATTTGTACTCAATCAGGATATTCTGCTGGCTGCCGCACGGGGAGAACTGGACACGAAACTGTCGGAAATCATGCGCCCCATTCCGGTCTTGCCCGAAACGGCAACACTGGAGAGGATCCTGGAACTGCTGCTGGAATCACGGTCCCATATCGTACTGGCGGTAGACGAATACGGGGGAACGGCCGGTATTGTTACCATGGAAGACCTGATGGAAACCCTGCTGGGACTTGAAATCCTGGATGAGGGGGACCGGATCGCCGACATGCGGGAATTTGCCCGCTCCCGGTGGCAGGAACGGGCCCGAAAACAGGGGATTCAACTGGATAACTCCTCCGGCACCTGATACTGCACGGTCTCCGTCCGCCATTGACGGTGCCCCTTCCCCTGCGGTATCCTGAATTCAAGTCCTGGAAAATCTGGAGTTGTCATGAAACCGGGATGGGTACAGACCGTCCTCATGACCATAATCGCCGTTGTTTTTTCGCTGGGTCTGACGTTTGCGTCCGTCGAACTTCCCCGCCTGCTGGACAACGCAATTCAGCAGCATATGGAGCATCCCAACGTCGATTCCCACGGGAGCCCGGATCAACGGTTCCGCACCGAGCTGTTTATCCGCCACTACCATTTAAGGACCATCGGCTACGCGTGTTTCGCCGCCATCGTGTTGCTGGTCATTCTTGGCTTCGCCACGCGACGTCATGGTCTCGCCTCTATGGGTGCCGTCGTCATGTTCCTTCCTGTCTTCGGCCAGTTTGCCCTGACCATGTTCTACCTGGCCGGGCTCGGCCTGCTGAATCTTACCTGGCTGCCTGTGCTGGACATTTCCCTGGATGTGATGCAACTGGGTGATGTGGTCAATCTGCCACTGTATCTCCTGAACCCCCTGAGCCGCATCCTGGAAACCAATCTTCAGACTCCGTTCTCCCTGATCCTCATGGGAATCGGGCTGCTGCTGTTCATTCTGGGTGTACTGGCCTGGATGCAGGCCCGGTTCAAGGGAAAGCCCGTCGCCGATTTCTGGCTGTACCGGTTCTCACGTCACCCCCAATACCTGGGATGGATCATCTGGAGTTACGGATTCATGATCTGTCCGTTGAACCGCCCCAATATGAAACGGTCCTGGGGTATTGAGGGTAGCCTGGCCTGGCTGCTGGCCACCATGATCATCATCGGCGTGTGTCTGCTGGAAGAAATCCGGATGAAACGGGACCATGAAGCCGAATACACCATTTTCCAGCACAAGACGCCCTTCCTTTTTCCGATGCCCCGCTGGCTTCGCCGGCTGTTCAGCTGGCCCGGACGGAAACTGTTCGGACCGGCCTTTCCGAGACGGAAACGGGAAGTCCTCACCATCATCGGTCTGTACGCGGCAATTCTGATTCTGCTCTCCTACCCGGTTCAGCAACTGCGACCCCGGTTGCGAAACGAGGTGGCGGCAGCACAACTGGCAAGCCAGCACACCGACGCCGAACTGGTGAAAATGGCCGCAGAGTCCCATCCCCGTTGGCGGGACCGGTATTTTAAGGCCATCAACATGCACACCGATACGGCCCGCGCCACATTTACCGCCATGCTCCATCATGAACACGGTGCACTTCGGGAAGGTGCCATCCATTATTTGAGAAACATGCCACACCCGCCAACAGATGAATTCATCAAACTGATCCATGATCCCGTCAGTGGTGTTCAGTGGGCGGCGATTGCCGCGGTGGGCGAACTCAAGGTCGTGGAAGCGGTTACCGACATCATTGAAGTCCTCAACACCGGTGACAAGCGGCTGACCGCACCCTGCATCGGAGCCCTGGGCAATATGAACGTGCCGGAAGCCAGAAACGCGCTGTTACAGCAGGTGGGCCATGAAAACTACTGGGTGCGGACTGTTCTGGCCGGTGCGCTGGCCAACTTTCCCGATCCGGAAAGCCGGGAGGCCATCCTGACCCTGTTGGATGATAATCATGAATGGGTCAGGCGTTCGGCCGCGCTTGCCCTGTTGAAGCTGGCAGACCCGTCAACAAAAGCAGCATTGAAGAACGCTCTGGATGACCCCGACTGGGAAGTCCGTCTGTATGCCGGAGAGGCATTGAACCGCTTGGAAAAATAAGCGCACAACCCCCATAGAAACCGATCACAACCGATTCAGTCGGCAAACCTGCACACGAAAATCTGTTTGCGGGAATCGGATGCAAACGGCGATTTGTCAAACGCCCCAAACCGTTCGATCACCTCAAACCCCGACCCGTGAATCAGTGCCAGGATTTCCTGTGGGAAAAAGCAACGCACATCCAGCCCGGCGGTGAACGTCTCTCCGGCCACATCAAAATACCAGGTTACCCGGTTCACCTGTGCAGCAACGTCATAGTGACACGTTTCCCGGATGGTAACCGGTCGACCATCGTCCAGGTCGAACCGGAAGAGATCCACCGGTTCGTCTCTCCGGACCCGCATATACTCAAAGTCCGGGTTGAAGATATCAAAGATGAACCGGCCGCCCGGTTTCAGATGCGACTGGATCCGCTCGAATACCGCCATCACATCCTGCCAGTCGAAAATCCCCTGAAGCGAATTGAACGGAATAAAGATCATGTCAAACGTCCGGTCCAGTTGGAATGAGCGGATGTCATCCAGGACAAACGGAATCTCAACACCTGCGTCCCATGCCTTCTGCCGGGCCCGTTCCAGCATGGGTCCGGACAGGTCCATTCCCGTGATGCCCACACCGGCTTCCGCCAACGGCACGGTCAGCCGCCCGGTCCCGCAACACAATTCCAGTACGTTTCCACCAGCGTTCAATGCATACTCCCGATAAAATGGCAGGTCAAAATCAAAGATATTGATCCGGTCATACCAGTCCGGGTCATAGATCACATCATCCACACCGAATGGCTTCATCATGAAATCCTCTCCATTTCACCGATCATTGAATCCCGAAAACCGCCGCGACATTCGGATGAAACGCAGCAACCTGCATATCCAATCCGGATAACCGACCGTACTTCTTTCCCTGCTCCACCCACGAATTGACACGCTCCCGGGACACGCCTGATACCAGCAGCATATCCGCTGTCTCAAATGCCGCCCGGGCGGTCTGCAATAATGCCTGTGAACGGCTGGACCGGTTCCAGTCGCGACCGGCCCTCTGAGTATCCCTTAAACGGATCCGGTTCAACCGGGCCTCAATTTCCTGCTGTCGATTGTCCGCGTACCCGCTCAGGTTGCCCGTATACAACTCCACCATCGCCATCGTTCTGCACAACTGAAACAGATCATCTCCGGCGTGGGGATTACCGGACCGGTTAGCGAATTGCATCCCGTTGACGGCCCAGTTTCGGGCGGCATTCATGTCTCCCATACCGAAACTGCAACCAGCCGCCTGCAGGCAAAGTTTCGCCTGGTAAAGCAACTCTTCCGTTTGCTGGTCCGGGGCCATTTGATTCAACCGGCTCTGCCCGGAGCGGATCCGCTGTTGCGCCCGCGTGACACAGCTTTGCAGTCTTTCGGAACCGGGACTTGCCGCCACCTGTATCAGCCATTCTTCCTGTGGCACACCCGGGATATCCCGGCACGCCATCCTGACTACATAGCGACCGGGTGGTGTGGGCAGAAATCCTTTGAATTCCAGTGCCTGATGCTGAACATCCGGTATCCCGTAGAGCACATACGGGCGTTCGTTCACCCATACGGATAGTTGCTTCACCCCTTCCAGGTCTTCCTCTTTCAGTTCATTCAACCGGACCAGATACTGCTGATGGTGTTCCCATCTGAATGGCAGGCTGCCGCCCAATGCATCCAGTTTTTCGCTGTCGGAAGGATAGATGATTGCCATTTCGTGGAGCCCGGAACCCATTCGATTCAGGACGTAAAGCACGTCTTCCTGGATGCCCTCGATGTGCTCGGTCAGGTCGTTCAAGCGGCTGATCCGGCCTTCTCCCTCTTCCCCCATAAAATCTTCATACAGCATGAACTGACCCATCACGACCCGCATGGCCTGGCTCAGGTTGTTCCGTTCCGCCAGAAATCTCGCACGGAGATCTTCCTGGTCCGAAGAAGCCAGATCCCGTTCCAGATATCGGGTCGCGTTGATCGTACCGGTTGCCCGGTTCAGTTGCTCCAATACCTCTGCCAACGGTACAAGCCCCGGATCCCTGTCCTTGCTCAAGTCAAACAACGCCCGACGCGCATTCTGCATGGTTCCAATGGAAACATCCACACGGTGAGAGAGGTTCCCTTTGGGGCGGAAGGCCTCCCGCAACTGCGGCCACAACTGGTTCTCCGCCCAATCCAGAACGATGTTCTGCAGCAGCATGACCACCAGCCGGTTGCCGGTGAAATCCATTGCCAGTTCCGCTACCAGTTCCCGTATCTTCCGCCTCGCCTGGAGTCGGAATGCCGCTTTCATGGATCGGAATCCCCTGAGCGGCATCCCCGCAACCTCCATTGATTTCTTGTTGAAATATCCGTTCAGGTCCACCTTCAACCGCTTGTTAACCGTACCGGTCACCTGGGAACAGCCATCATCCGCCAGCAGGTCACCAAACCCTTTCCGTGTAACCCAGTCCGTTACCTCTTTTTCGATCAGATCCCGACCCACCTGCTCCAGCATCCCGACCGGTCGTGCCGGACGCATTTCTTCAAGGGCCTCGTCAGAAATATCCGCCATGGACATGAACCGGTCAGCCGCCTCCTCCTGCACATCGGCAATCTGCTGAAAAAGTTCCAGGTCTTCAACAAACCCGATCCGTGTCTGGGCTGTCATGGAACTGTCTCCACAAAGTGCCTTGAATGTTCCTCCGATTCGGGCCAGTTCCTGTCCGCAATCCCGGACCTTCTTCTGGTCCGGTTCCCGGTCGCTGTTCTGCAACGTACTGAGCCGTCCGTTGACCTGCTGGTATTCGATGAGGATGTCCCGCAGCGGAACTGTGTAACGGGACAATGTCCGTTTGGCCGACAATTCCGGTTTTGCACCGGCACCTTCCTGCATGTCGGCAACCGGAAGGATCCAATTCGTTTCCGCATAACCCCATAACCCGGAAACGCTGTTGTACATACCGGTCACCAGTGCCTGATTTGTCGATCGGTCTAATTCGAGCCACGCCGCGGGTACCTGAAGGGTAACGCCGTTCCATGTCTGTAAATCATGTTGCACAGATGTTGAACCCTGCACCTGCACCCCTCCGCCTTTCCCGATATTCGCTCTTGGACAGGCTCCGGAAGGCGGAACGGTTCTGCCGTCGGGATACCGGAAGACGGCACCCACGTAAACCGGTTGACCCCGGGCACCATACACGCTGAAATTCATGCTGCAGTTGACCATTCCCTTTTCCGTTTCGATATCGGGAGCCGTCATATCTCCCATCTGGATCCCCTGCATCCGCGATGGTACGGGATATGTGGTTCGACCATCGAGGTAGGCCGTCAAACCATTCAAGGTTACTTTGAAACGGACCACAATTACACAGGGGGTCTGACCGAAGGAAAACATATGATTGGGAAAAATCGCGAAGAGATCGTTCAGGTCGGTCCCGCTGGTCGTGGAACTGGACCATTTATATGAGACTGTTCCATTCTCCTCGCTGTAAAAACGGGGAGCGGAACTGCTGAGACGGATCGGACCGTTATCCGCCCGCCTGATCGTCGTCTCCAACTCAATGGACTGCTCCCGTTTGTCGGATGCATCCACATCCGCCCGGACCACAAACATGGGCTTCCGGTCGGCACCCAACTGGGTCGAGAACAACAGTTTCCGCACCATCAGTTTCTTCCCCGTTACCGCCGGAGCTGAAATCGCTTGTACGGCAATTCCCATCAAAAACAAAACGGCGCACACACCGCTATGGAAACGGTACGAGACAGTTTCTCGTTTCATCGGCCCCTCCCCCGTATTGCACCAGTAGCATCCAGTGTATTGCCGTTAACGCATTTCAAAGTGGAATATATCCGGCTCCAGATTATCACGCGTAACCGGGAAGAGCCAGACGTGTTCCGCAGGTTGTTGAATCAGGGGATGCCGCCCCGACAAACTGAATCCAGCATAGCACAGGAACAGAAGCCGTCCCCTCCACCGTCATCACCATGTCCCGCAGTTGCGCTTTTCGTCCCTTTCGAATAAGATGTCGTCATCAAACACATTAAATCCGCGGAGGCATTCGTGAACAATCGGAAGACCGTTTCGCTTAGTTCATTCGGACTGGTTGTGTGGATCACCTTTCTGATACTGAAGCTTTTCGTGCCGGCATTTGCCGGTGAGAAGATTTCTCCCGAACACCATCACCCGTGCGGCCTGGACATCTCCTGGCATTCCGGAGAAGTGAATTGGCAGGAGATCAAGAAACAGGGATTCCATTTCGTTATCGTCAAAGCCACCGAAGGCCAGGACTTGAAAGACAAACGATTCGACATCAACTGGCCGGCTCTGAAAGAACACGGTATCCTGCGGGGCGCCTACCACTATTACATCACCACCGATGAACCGGGGGAACAGGCCCAGTTCCTGTTTGACACCGTTAAACTGGAGCCGGGTGACCTGGCGCCCATTGTGGATATCGAGGAAGTCCATCGCAACACCGACCAGGCCGAAATGTACCCGAAACTGCTGTTATACCTGAAACTACTGGAGCATCATTATGGAATCAAGCCCATCATCTATACGTCTCCCCGTTTCTGGAACAAGCACTTCCATCTGCATCTGAAGGGATATCCTCTCTGGATCGCGGAATACGGCGTGCCCGATCCCAGCATTCCCGACGGATGGAAGACCTGGCACCTCTGGCAGTACGAAGAAGATGCCCAGGTGAATGGAATCGAGAAAGGGGTGGATCTCAGCCGCCTGAATCATTCCAGCACCACACTTGCAGATGTCACCATTCCGGAACATGCCATCGCACCGGGTGTGTTACAACCAGGCGACAATCGAGACGAGAACTGAACGATCGGTTCAGGGCACCGCTTCATACGAAAACCGGTATTCCTGGGTATGCCCGGAAGAGAAGCTCCAGTAAATCCGCACCGGCAATCCATGCTGGTCGCAGGTGAACTCAATTTTCGCTGAAAGACCGTCATCCCCGTCGTAAGTGCCTGTTGACAGATTGCCGTAGCGGTCATGTTTGAAAGTCAAATTGCCGGTCAGCCACCCGTCCATCCGCTCATACCGGGCACCCGACAATTTCCCGTGCTCATCGTAACGGTACCTCTCCAGGCCCGCATTGCCGTCCTTGTCCGTCCAGTTCCGTTCCACCAGTTGACGATTGCTGTTGAACACATAATAAAATTCAGTGGTTGTTCCATCCCCGAACTTCCGGACAGATTTCCGCAAGACGTTGGTCGGATCATAGTGATAAGCCGTCACGGTCTGAACCCCGTCCGACCGGGTGAATGTTTTTTCCGCCAACCGTCCCTCTTCATCATACGTATAGGCGGACGGCCCACCGATTTCACCGTTGAAGCTGTATTGCTCACCCTGCACCCGCCAGTTGCAGTTACCCGGCACATACGGGTTGGACGTCGTCGGAGCCTGACAATTGGCCTTTTCATATTCGGTAGTAAACGTCTGGGACCAGTTGCCGATCTGCCAGCGCTCCTGCCGGAGCAGTCCTTCTTCATTGCAGGTGTACGCAATCGTCCCCACCTGCTTCCCGTCCTTCTCCAGCACCCCGGAAGTCCTTCGTCCCTCCGGATCCAGTTGATAGTGAATCGTAGCGGACAACCAGCCGTTCATCCGGTCACAATAAGCGGTTTCCGTATGGCGGTTGTCGTCGAACACATAACGGACCTTACCCGACTTGCCGTCCGACCGGGAAAACGTCTCAAATGTCAGCCGGCCCGAAACATCATACCTGAACGTCTGTTTCGATGTCAGCTCATCGGAAAAAACCCGGTTTTTCTCCACCATCCGACCCGCATCATCATAAACGTAGGTGTTGGTCGACCAGCGCGACCCGTCCAGCAGTTCCCAGATGGACCATGCACATACCCCCGACGCATCGTACACGTGAGTGGTAACACCTCTTTCACCGCTGGAATTGGTATAGTGCAGCCGGACCGGGCGATAGTTTTCTCGTGGAGTCTTCTCTACAGCCTCAGCACCGATTTCGACGGGTTTCAGGCAACCCGTCATGGCCAGCACCAGAACAACGACACATATCCGTCGAGTTTCTTTCATCAGCGTATCCCCCTTTTCCGTTACATGAAGTACGGATATCGGTTCTTCATTGATTCAGTTCCGTTCAATAACAATACCGGACGCGAGAACCCCTGCCGCGCCGGACAGAAACCAATTGAAATTCCGGATCGGTTGACTTAAGCTCATATGCAACTTTGCCAATAATAATGCGGTCCGGCGGATACGGATTTCCCGGACATCCGAAAGGGGTTGAGGTGGGTCAAAAACGTCAGCATGTTCCATCCCGCTTTCTTAAACCGGCCGGCGTCTCGGCGGTTCGGATGCTCATCTGTTTCACCTTTCTGCTGATCCACATGACCGGATTCAGCCGGAATGAGATCCAATTCACGGAAATCGAGTATCCCACCCGCATCGACATGCCCTATTTCAAAACCGTCCTGTCGGATACCGGTTATGTTTTTACAATGCCGCTCCGGTTTGAAAAGAAACAATGGAAAACAGTCGGTGCCGTTGCCGGGATGACGGCGTTACTGCTGGTGTATGACAAGGATATTCAGAAATGGTCCCAACGGAACAAGATTGACAAATGGAATACGGAATACCGCGAAGATGACAGTTTCAGGATTGCCAGGATGGTCAAACCTCTGGGCGACTATGACAGGATGCTGCTGCCGCTTTCGGCATTCTATCTGTACGGGCATATCCGGGGTGACGTGCGCGCCAGACAGACCGTATTGATCAGTGCAGAGGCCCTGCTGATATCCAATCTCATCGGCCAGGCCATGAAACGCGCCATTAACCGGGAACGACCCAGCGGCTGGTGAATTGAACATGATTGGGGCCCCAGCAGTCAGTCCACGCCGAACCGCTCCATGCCTTCCGGCCATGCAATCACGGCATTCTCCCTGGCTACGGTGTTCGCCGACCAGTACCGCCACCGCCGGTGGGTTCCCCCTCTCGCATACGGACTGGCCACACTGACCGCCGCATCCCGTGTTCACGAAAACCGGCACTGGACATCAGACATTTTCGTGGGCAGCTGTATCGGGTATTTCACCGCAAGGACCATCCTGAACCGCCACGGCAGCAGCAAACTCACCGTCATGCCGATTACCGACGGTTCCAATGTGCTGGTAAATGTCCGGTATCGTTTCTGACCCAAAACCCGGATTTTCGCGGTCAAGCCCGGCGATACCCCGTCTTTTCAATGAATGACCCCGCTGTTCAACTGCCGGGTGACAGATTGAATTTTCCTGAACTGGAAGTGACAGTTGTCATGCGAACGGGACAACTTCATCCGAAACCGACAATCCGTTGACGACGGTTGTCCGATACGATACCGTATTTCAGAAAATGAGAGGCGAAGGAGTATCGATGATTCACATATTCCGGGTTACAGGGTTGCTTATCGTCTGTGGGTTGCTGTTTCTGTCAGGATGTTCCAAAATCAGTCCCAAACAGGATGGAGACACCGTAAACGTTGCATCCGACGACTACTACAGAATGGATTTTGAGAACGTGGAACCCTCCGATCTACGCCTGGATCTGCCCCAGAAGGACTCATTCCGGATCATGGAAGCTGACGATGGTTCACACTATGCCGCCTTTACGATTGACAAGGGCGATATGGTCAATTCCGGAACCCGATGTGAAATGGTCATCATCTCCAGGAAACTCTGTCGTCTGAAAGAAGCCTACTACAGCTGGTCGCTGCGTCTGGGTGATGATTACCCGGATGAGGACAGGTGGCAGCTTTTTGCCCAGTGGCATGATCAGCCGGATGAAGAAAACGGATACAACTGGCAAACCAAACCCCCCACGTTCCCGCCTATTTCACTCAGATGCAAGAACAGACAGCTCTATGTTCAGATCAACCGGCCTCAGACCAATGAATGGTATCTGGGTCCCCGGGTTCCCATCCCCGTCGGACAATGGGTAACCGTTCTGTTCCACATCAAATGGTCAATGGGAGAGGACGGGTTTGTCGAAGCATGGGTCAATGACCAGCCACTGACGCCGTTCAACGGAACCGATCACCGTGTGCATGTACCCACCCTGTACAACTCAACGGGCAACTACCTGAAACTGGGTAATTACCGGCACAACGCCATCAACGGCCCTTCAACCGTTGAGATTGATGATATCGCGATTGGTTCGTTCACCCGACCCGGGAAAATTCCACTGCCCACCATTCAGCCGCTGGAATCAAGAGAGCATACGGACAACCGGAGTTGGAACCTCCTGGAATCTCCGATTAATATCTCGCTGGCCAAGTGGCCCATGAACCGTTCCGGAGCAATTTCCATCACGTACGATGGCGCTCCGGGCAAACCCAACGAGTTTGCCGCCAGAAAAATCGTGGAATCGTACGGTCTGCGAATCGATTATGAACTGGTTACATCACTCATCCACGAATATGCGAGCGATCTCGAACTGATGCAGGATCAGCTGATTCCTGCCGGATACCAGTTCTTCGGACACGGTCACCGGCATGTCAACCATGATCGCCTTTCCATGGAGGAATCAAAGAAAGATTTCACTCTGTGCTATCAGGAAATGGAGAAACTGGGACTGGAACCGGTTGCGTATGCATACCCGGAAGGCGCCGGTCACAAGAGCAGAACGCAGGAAGCCCTGAATGAGGCCGGATTCCTGTCCGGGCGAATGCACAATGCAAAGGATGCAAAGCATCCGTACATCACACCCGACGATGAACTCGTACCGGAGAACTGGTTCGCTTTGCCGGCACTGGTCATGCAGGATATCACCGTAAAGAACTGCACACTGTGCTGTAACAACCACGATGAACTCGTCCCCTTTCTGATCGAAACGGGAAGACGGAATGCCTGGCTGATTGTGGCATATCATGCGTTGGGCGATCCCGGTACGTACGGCTGGTATCCCATGGATGAATTCAGAAAAGACATGGAAGCCATATCCCGGTCCGACCTGTACCCGGGTTCCATGAATGACATCACAAAATATGTGTACGAACGGCAACGGGCGAGCCTGTCCGTCCAACCCAACGGCCCGGACCAGTATCTGCTGACGCTGACCGATGGTCTGTCTGATGAACGATTGAATTTTCCTCTCACACTTATCTTCAGATGGCCCCAAGCCATGCGGGGAAAATACTTCCGGTTCGAAACCGGCGGAAAGCTGTTGATGGATGGCCGATGCACGGAACAACCCAGTCTCGTCAACATGGTTCCGAATGAACAACCGGTCTACCTGAGTCTGAAACAGATTGGGAACATTGACGATGACACGAATCGTCCTGCTGATCCACAAACCGCGGGAATGACGGAATAGCTGCCTGGGGGTTTCAGCCACCGGACATGAAACCGGTCTATTTCCCGATCAACCGCCACCCCGGCCGGTACCTTCTCAGCAAGCGGGATACGTTCCTCAAAAGAACCTCATGCCGGCTTCGATTGACGAATCGACCCGTGGCGACACGGTCCCGGTAAATGTCGCATGTGGAACAGG
The DNA here is from genome assembly GCA_036736005.1 of Acidobacteriota bacterium. Classification (GTDB taxonomy): domain Bacteria; phylum Acidobacteriota; class Holophagae; order Thermotomaculales; family Thermotomaculaceae; genus DAINNF01. Next base: position 13,219 of record DAINNF010000006.1, on the reverse strand, counting down.
CAACATCTGCCCGTACCCCCGGCTCACCGGACAGCATCGCCCGTGCAGCCGCCATGTCCTCGGTATTCAGGGTAGGTACCAGTCCGTCTGAAAAAGCATTTCCGCTGAATGTCCGCCAGAAATTGCGGCTACATCCCAACACACGCCCGTCCCAGTTGATCTGCGGACGTTCCCACAAATCGCGGCAAATACCATATACCTGGTCAATCCCATGTTGAAGCCGGTATTCAGACCGGGAAGCATATCCTATCTCCCGACGGACAAGACCGGGATTACGTACAGGGGAAAACGTCTCGTCCCAGGACAGTTTCAGTCGAAAGCGCATGTTCAACTCTCCGGCACGCCGGCGGGCCAGAGAGATTTCATGCTCATTGTGACCGAAAACAATGAACTGCCACGTAAGTAGAGGATACGGACTTTGATAACGCCTTTTGTATGCATTGATACTTTCTATGTTTCTGATCACCCGATCGAAATCCCCGTGGACCCGGTAGCGTTTATATGTGTCCGCACTTGCACCATCAATGGAACAGCTGACGGAACAGACACGATATCGAACCAGCCCCTCCAGTTGTTCTTCATTCGCGGTATTGAGATTGACGCCGGTATCCGCCGTCAACCGCACCCGGCGCTCGTGCGCAGCCCGCATAATGCCAACCAGTTCCGGATTCAGGAAAATCTCCCCGTAGTTGGACAGCTCGACCTCCCGCACAAACGGATTGTCGTCCAGTACCTGTTCAAAATTCCGGAGACTCAGAAATCCGAGACCAAGGCCCGAACGGGTAGCCCCGCTGGAACCGGGACAGGACGGACAATTCAATTGACAGATCGTACTGGCGTCGATACGGATGCGCCGGGGTTTGTGCATATCACGCATCAGAATTTCTCCGGGTGTTGCGGCTCGCAAGAATCCGACGGATCTTTCCCCTGAGACGACGGGGTACCAGTGCCCGGATCAATTTCATTCCCAATCGGATCAGTGGCAACTCCCGAAACGGTATATCGCTGCCATGAAATTCGACCGCCAGGTAACGGGCATTCCCGGAAGCAGGGTTGGACATCCCGTGGATATCGCCGGATCTGCAGAAGACCACTGCCGGCGCATCCACTGCCTGCCCGAGTGTCTCGATGGTCCCTTTCAGCAAGATCAGCACCACATCATGGACATCCTCATGGGGATCGTAACCTGGCCCCGGAGCCAGGAAAGACAGGTGCAGTTGAAGTTTCTTCAGACAACCGGTGGGTCCCTCCAACAGATCACGGGCATGAAACCTTTCAACCGACAGGTCCGGACGGGAAACAGCATTCAAATCTACTTTGCGGAAATCCAGCGGTCTTCCGGTATCAAGGTCCGGGGCATTCCATCGCAGCATCAGGTACTGTACTGGCTGAGTCCCGGTCGCCTCAATCGTATGGCTGAACCCCGCCGGCAAATACACCAGCATCCCGGAAACCACATGATGACGGCTGACATCACCGGGATTCTGTTCATCCGGAAAGAGCAGGTCCGCTTCTCCTTCCAGTATCAGAAGAATTTCTTCATCTTCATGACGGTGAGGTGGATGGGGAGAACGGCCCGGATTCAGGATCGAGGCATGGCAGGACAGATATTGGAGATTGGGTGTTGATCCCTTGAAGAAACGGGTGGGTCTCCAACCTTTCCGGTCATCCTGCTCCAGGGGCATTGAAAATGTGACCACACGGCTCGTTAACGGATCCTCAATGCCATGTGCAATGTTTTCTTTCAACGGACTCATGGTATCATCCCCCACCTGATGGCAATTCCCCGAGACCCGGATCAATGACGTTATTCTAACAGACTTCCCGCATCTGAAATGGCAATGCTTGACGAACGGTCACATGTCTCCCATATTCTCCTTATCGAAAGCTTCCCCAAAAAACACGTCCCGCGATGGAGCTCAAAATGCTTCCTTCAGACGGGACCCGAAAAAGGAGAGTGTCATGCGAATCCGTTTTCTTGTGCTTTCTGCCGTTGTCTGTATGCTGATCGTTTCCTGCGGCTGGATGAAGGAACTGAAGCAGCCGGTTCTGAAATTCTTCGAAACCGTTCAGCAGGGAGATATCCGCGGTGCCTATGACCAGACATCCGCCGCCTTCCGCTCCAGCACCGGTTTTGAACAGTTTGAACAGTTTTTGAATGCCAGTGGTTTGATCCGGTACGCATCCGGTTCCTGGACTTCGGTTTCGTTTGAAAACAACACCGGCACGGTGAAGGGAACCGTTACCACAACCGACGGTGCCGTAATTCCACTCACCGTTCATCTGGTCCGGGCTGACACGGCGTGGCAGATCCAACGCATTGAACTGGAAGGGGCCGGTGTCCAGGTGAATCAGAACCAGGCATCACAAAGCGACCAGCCGGCCATTCCGGAAACGGATCAGTTGTCCAGCATGGCCGCTGAAGCGGTCGCCAGACTGGGAGACTCCATCAACAGCGATGATTACAGCACATTCCATAACTGGATTTCAGAAACATGGCGCAACCAGATCACAACCGAACAGCTCCGGCAGGCCTTCCGGTCCTTCCAGGAAAACAACGTGGACATTACCGTGGTGCGGGGAATGTCACCGGAATTCAGTGAACCGGCACGCATTGATTCTGATGGACTCCTGGAGTTGAAAGGTGCATTCAACACTTCGCCCTACAAAACACAGTTTGAATTGAGCTACTATCCGGAATCGGGGGAATGGAGACTGTTTGGCATTAACGTCCAGGTCCGGTAAACTCTTACGTATCACCTGAGAGGAGAAAATCATGCATAAAGGAACCCGCTTTGCGTGGTGTGCGTTGATCCTGCTTGTCCTCCCCACTCTTCTGTTTCACAATTCAGCGAGGGCTGCGGACCCCGGCAAACTCATGATTATCCTGGATGCTTCGGGCAGTATGTGGGGACGAATGGAAGGCCGAACCAAAATCGAGATCGCCCGAGACGTGCTGGCTGACGTGATCAGGGAACTGCCTGACGACATGCAGGTGGGACTGGTCGCATACGGGCACCGGGTCAAGGGAGATTGTAAAGACGTAGAAGAACTGGTACCGCTCTCTCCCCTGAACCGGGAAACCCTGATTGCCACATTGAACCGGATCAATCCAAAAGGGATGACACCCATGCTGTATGCCGTTTCCCGAACCATGGAGGGGTTGCAATCAGAAACCGGCGATACCACCGTGTTGCTGGTATCTGACGGCAAGGAGACCTGCGCCGACGATCCCTGTTCCGGCGTTGCCCGGCTGAAGAAAGGGAAGGTCAAGTTCGTCCTCCACATTATCGGTTTTAATGTGACGCCCGAGGAAAAAGAACAGCTTACCTGCATGGCGGAAGCCGGAGGCGGTGCCTTTTTCAGTGCCGACGACACCGCCGGCCTCAAGAATGCCCTGACACAGATTCGTGAATCCGTTTCGGTCGGAACAGACCCGGGCAAACTGAAACTGGAGAAGGACCGTTATGCACCCAGGGAATCCATCACGGTCACGTTTGAAGCAAAAGCGGACTACGCCGATAACGCCTGGGTCGGCATTGTCCCGGCAAACATCCCCCACGGACAGGAAACTTTAGCCGACAAGCATGATCTGGCATACCAGTATCTGCGCAGGAAGACTGCCGGGACCCTGACATTCACCGCACCAGCAGAACCCGGTTCATACGACATGCGTATGTTTAACACGGATAGCGTGGGAGTCGAAACCGCATCGGTTCCCTTTACCGTCACCAACCCGGACAGTCTGGGCAGCATTCGTCTGGATCGGACCGAATATGCCGCCTATGACCCTGTCAAGGTCACATTTGAAGCCCAGGACTGGTACAAGGACAATGCGTGGATCGGCATCGTTCCGTCGTCCATACCCCATGGGAAAGAGGTGGACAGCGACGGAAATTATATCGTCTACGAATATTGCCGCAGTCATCCCGATGGCAAGATCACATTCGCTGCACCGAGTGAACTGGGGTCTTATGATGTCCGCATGTTCGATACGGATGATCGGGGGAAGGAAACAGCGTCGGTTACATTCCAGGTAAACCGCGAACTCACAGGAGTTGAATTGACGTTGGAGAAAACGGTTTTCGCTCCGGGAGAGAAAATTATCCTGTCGTTCAAAGCACCAGCCACCCTGCCCCGCAATGCCTGGATCGGGATCATCCCGTCGGATATCCCCCATGGCAGTGAAGCGACCAACGACAAACACGAACTGGACTATGAATATATCGGCAATCAGGCAAGCGGCACCATGGAGTTCGAGGCACCGGAGAAACCGGGTCAGTATGACTTCCGCATGAACGACACCGACACCAATGGCAAGGAACTGACCCATATCACGTTCACGGTGAAATAGTCTCATCTCATATCAACACAACAAAACGGCCCGCAGAATTTCGCGGGCCGTTTTGTTCGATTTCAGTTGAATTATTCGTGGGTCAGTACCACCCGGTAGCGTGCCTTCCCGCTTCTCAGATGGTCGAGGGCATCATTGATCCGGTCGAACGGGAACATCTCCACCCGGGGTCTGATCTTGTGCCGTACACAGAAATCCAGCATGGTGGCGATTGACGCCGGACTGCCTACAGGAGAACCGGAAATGGACCGCTGCCCACCGATCAGCGGAAACACCGCCACATCCAGCGGGTCCAGTGTGGCACCCACAAAATGAAGCCGACCTTTGGGCTTCAGGGTACTGATGTACAGGTTCCAGTCCAGTTTAACGTTCACGGTGGACATGATCATGTCGAACCGCCCGGCCGCGCTCTGGATTTCCTTGTTGTCCCGGGAATTGAGCGTGTAATGGGCACCCATTTTCAAGGCTTCCTCTTTCTTCGCGGGCGTGGAGGTAAAAGCGGTCACTTCACATCCCCACGCATTGAGAAACTCCAGTGCCATATGACCCAGTCCGCCGATACCGATTACCGCCACCTTGTCCCTGGGTTTCACGTCAAACTGGAGCAGCGGATTGAATACCGTAATGCCCCCACAGAACAAGGGACCCGCACTTCTTGCATCCAGTCCTTCGGGCAGCTTGATCACACTGGCAGACTGGGCCCGGACCCTGTCCGCAAATCCGCCGTAATGACCGGCAATGGTGGCCACGGCTGACGAACACAGGTTGTGGTCCCCGGACAGGCACTGGTGACAGGTGTTGCAGTAACCCGCGTGCCAGCCCAGACCGACTTTGTCACCCACCGTCAGATCGGTCACCTGGTCTCCCACAGCGGATACCGTCCCGATCACTTCATGTCCCGGCACCAGGGGATATTCACTGAAACCCCATTCATTATCAATCATGCTCAAATCACTGTGGCAGATTCCGCAGTGCTCCACTGTAATTTCCACGTTGTCCGGAGCCAGTGGACCCGGGTCATATTCAAATGGCTTCATCCCGGCGCCAGCTTCGAAAGCCGCATATGCCTGAATTTTGTTACTCATACAATCCTCCTTCGCTCTTCCTGCCATTCCACGGCAGACTCAAATTGCTATCTTTACTATAACGTAATCTTTTGAGAATTGAAACGGTGATTCCGTCTCAACGCGTTTTCAATTGCTGTCTGAACCAGTCAGCGGTGTCATCGCCGGCCTGCTGGCCCAGCAGTTGCAGCAAATCTTCCGTCTCAGTCACGTTATGGACCAGAAGCTCCCGGCAGAATCGCCGGAACGCAGATTGTCCCAGACGCAACTCAAGCTCCGCCAGTAACACCGGTCCCTTGTCGTACAGTACCTTCTGAACATCCTGCCAGTCCGCTCCGTTCCGGTCAAATCCCCAGATGGGCGCTGTCCCCCTGCTGCTCTCCCGCTTTTCCTTCAACCGTTGTGCATAGTCAGCGTCACCGAACGTCTCCCGCAACACCATCAACGCCGTGTATTCCGCAAAGCTCTCGTTCAACCAGTCCTCCCAGGTGTCCGTCCGTGCCTTGAACCACCACAGATGACCCAGTTCATGACCGAAATACCGCTGATATCCGGCATTTTTCGACACATAATCATGCTCATCCAGACCGCCCAGCACCACACCTCCGATCCGAGCATAACCTCCGCCCGTTTTCCGGCCGCTGATCACAATCGATACATGACCCACGACACCACCAAACCAGCTTTGCTCCAGCGTCAGGATGTGGTTCAGATCCTGGCCCATCCGTTCCAGGGTCTCGTTCGACAAACCGTGGTGGTAAACGGTTACCGCACCGGCACTGTACTGCTTCACATCCGGTGCTGCAAAAATCACAATATCGTTGGCAGGTGAATCGGAAACCAGAACCTGTCCGTGATCTTCGGAGAGTGTCTTTCCCAGTCCGAAGCATGCGGATCGACTATCCGAATCCACTTCCACATGATAGGTATAGAGCCGCATCCGCTCCCATTCCAGCGGATACCACGGGTAGTACATCCCGATCTCTGACCATTCCTTCCCCACCGCATTGCCGAAGTAGCGGGGTAATTCGGGCAGGATCCCTGAATACGCAAAGGTCACAATCAATGTCTCACCCGGCATGGCGTGCTGGTCCGCGCGAAGCGAAATCCGCATTGCTTCCGGCATGAACCGGACATCGGACGGACTCCGGTCAATGTGAATGTCATGACCCCGGTTGGTCGTGAAGGTCTGGACCTTCATGGTGCGGGCCAGATAAAACGTGAAGGTATCCGAAACCGGATTGGGTACTGTCAACGTACCGGTAACGCCCATTTCACCGGTTTCCGGGTTCAGCTTCACCCGCATGTCGTAGTGCGGATAATCCATCTTTCGCTCATTCGGCCGGCTCTGGATATCACAGGAGACCAGAACCAGCAGCAATGGCAACAGGCAGATCAGATATCGCATGAAAGAATTCCCCGAACGTGGTTTTTGTGGGACGAAGATGATCATCCTCACTCACCGTGGTACGGAGGACCACCCCTCCGTGTTCAGAGCTGCCCGTTTTCCGGGTGAATGTCCGACAGGTTTCGCACCATCTCGACGCAGGGTAATTCCAGGCCCGTACTGCCTGTATGCACCGAATCCCGAACGCGTGTGTATCCGCATGCCGCATAAAAACCGACAGCATTCAGTGTCGATTTGAGCTTCAACTCTGTTACGCCCCGCACACGCGCAAGCGATTCCGCAAATCGCAACAGTTCACGTCCATACCCGTGGCCCGCCGACCCTGGATCAAAATAAATGGCAAGCAGCTCCGATATTTCCGTGTTCAGGATGCAGAACCCGATCACACGGTCCGTTTCCGCCACGAGGAAATCGAACTCATCCATAGCCGGCAGATAGCGCTCCGGGACAAGCGGTTCGATCCATCCGGTTATCTGTTCAGCTGAATAGGATTGGCCGCACAACTCCTGAATGGATGCCCGATGCAGCTCCGCTATCCGATCGGCGTCAGCTGGTTCTGCCCGCCGTATGTGGATGGTTCTACTCACAGCTCACCTGTTCCCTGTTGAATCCAATTCCACACCCAGCTGCTCCAATGCCCGCAAACCGCTCGGACTTTTCGGGTACAGTTCCAGAGAACGCCGGTAGTTGGCAATTGCCCCCTCCCGGTCTCCACTTTTCAACAGAGCTTCGCCATAGCTGTCAAATGCATTGAATGATTCGGGATACAGTTCCGTGTTAAGTTGAAACACCAGGAGTGCATCGGACAGGTTACCCCTCCCCATCAAATCGTACCCCATGCCGTTCAGAATCCGTTCGAGTCCATCAATCGTCGACACGTAGCGTGCTGCATGGTCCCGTATGGCCGCAACACCGCGCGGAATGTCCCCCTGTTCAAACAATTCGGTCGCAATGGTATAACCGTCCGGTGCCCGTTCAAACGGAATCTGCCGCCCTTCCCACTGAACGACGGTCCGTTTGGACGATGTTGCATCGGCAGGTTCGAACTGGATGTCGAACCCCTTCAACCGGGTATGAAAACGTCCGGCCGAAACCGGCAGCAGTCGCGAGTTGAACCGCATGAACCCTCCAGGGACAAAATCGCTGATCGCAACCTGTAATGTGCCATCGTCAACTGTTACGTCCATGGCCTGAACCGGGGACATCAGATACCGGCCGGTGTAATGCTCCGGGTCCTGAATCAGGGGATGGTCCACCTGCCGGGAAGCGGGCTCAAACGACCGCGCCCGTTCCATAACCGGATCATGCCCCTCACGGAAATCCGCCAGTGTATAGCGTACAGGAAGATCGGGAACGATACAGTTGCGTTTATCAAACGGCAAACCCGCCACGGTCTTGTGAGAAGAGACAAAGATCGGCAGCCCGGACTGGGGCAAATCGATCAGCCGGGGTCCGGCAAAAAAGACGGGACCCTGAGCAGTCGGTTCTCCCAGGAAGGTGGCATTCGTCTGCATCTGCAGTTGATTGGCGAACATGACCGCAGAGGAAAACGTGCGGCGCCCGATCAAAACCAGAAGATGACCGGGCCGGTTAATCCGGCTGTCTTCCCTGAGAAATGTGAGCAGACTGCGCCAGATTTCGCTTCCCCCGTCATTGTGCCGAATATCCAGGATACAGCGTTCCAGCGCACGTCCGGTTGATTCCGAACGCATCCGGTCCACCATATCATCCAGCGTTTCGCCGCCCTCCTGGTTTTCGCAAACATTGAACTGGATAAAGAGCGTGCGACCCTCATCCTGCCATTCATACCGGTAATTGTCTTCCCTGGGATTGGAAAACACCATGGGCCGGTCATTGTCGATCCGGAAGTAATTGGACCACAGAAAATACGGGTAGAACAGGACCGGGTTCAGCGTACGTGTTACACGCCTGCCGTCCGGCGTACCGAGCGTCAACTCAACGGTATGAATATCCGAAATAATCCTGTTGTAGTGCAGCCATTCCGTGAGAACACAGACATAGGCGAACCGCTGTCTTCGGCCCATTTCCGATTCCGCCGCCAGCAGAAGGGGACAGGAACGGTAAATATCTTCCATATCCCTGCCCTGGATTTCCAGTATGCGATATCCGACAAGATCACGATACTCCCTTCCGGCTGCTACGATGCCCCAGCCGTCCGAGAACCCGAAAATCTGAATGGGAAGTGCATGTAGATTAAAACAGGGCATGACGATAAACGGAAACGTGTGCGCATCATCGGGCAGTGCGGTAATCCGGAAAATTTCCATGAGACGGTCTCCCTCGGACATATCCGGAAGCCGTTCGCAGGCATCTGAAACAGCTGCCTCAAGTTCATCCCTGGAAATCAGTGCCTCCAGATCCGCATGCCGCCCGGACAACTGGTCCGCCAGACTCTTCATATCGGCCACCCAGTCGCGGTCGGTCATCCGCGGGACCGGCCCGCGATAATACAACACCCGTGGGTCCGTCAACAGAACAATGGTCAACACCGCAACCGCAACAGAGAGAACCACCGGAAACAAACCCAATAACTTGAGCCACCAGCGTCGGCTCCTCATGCCGTGAATCCCCCAGCCCATCAGTGCAAAGACCGTCAGACACGAGAACACGATCAACGTGAGACTGAATATCCATCCGAATGGAATCGTGATCAGTTGCCAGAGTCCAAGTCCGGCAATAACAGCGCCAATTGAACTTGTGACACAGAACCGTTTCAATCTGCGCCGCTCCGCCTGAAAGGACCCGGGTCTGGATTCGAATGGCTTGTGCTGCTCCGACATTGTTCCTTCCCCATTTCGCATTCTTTCTGACAACACCCTGTCTACGTGTAACAGGAGAGGTGTGTTCATCAGGGAATGCAGCGAGCGCTTGCACAGAAAGGATCACCCGTGTACCATACCTACAACCATTTCAAACAAAACAAAAGAGGTGTCATCATGTCCGTTTTCCATTCCCTGCTGAATGCCGTGCTGGTCATTGCGTTGCTGTATGCACTGGCTCTGATCCTGAAATCCAGGAACATCCTGGAGGAATCCCATTCCATGATTCTGGCCCGGGTGGTCACCGACCTCTGCCTGCCTGCAGTGGTGTTTCTTTCACTCGCCGGACAGACCCTCCATCTGAAGCAATTGGAACCGGCCGGGGTCATGCTGTCCCTCGAACTGTTCTGCATTGCACTGGCCTGGTGGATCAGCCGCCTTCTGGGGTTCAGTCGCGCCAAACAGGGAGCCATTGTCTTCTGTGCCGCATTCGGTTCATCCACTTTCCTGGGCTATTCCATCATCATGCAGATGTTTCCGGGCAACACCGAGGCCATGACCGAAGCGGTGCTGATCTCCGAACTGGGTGTGGGCTATCCCATCTTCATCCTGGGACCCATGTTGGCCGCATATTTCGGATCGGGAGAAAAGGGAACCTGGCGGGCCGGCCTGGCATTCTTCAAATCCCCGGTGTTCTTTGCGCTGATCGGCGGCCTTCTCTGGGGCATGCTGGATCTCCCGGGGAAAGAAAACATCTATCTCAGACCCGTTTTTCACATGGCGGAAATTCTGGCTTCCGCCCTGACCCCGCTCGCCATTCTGGCCGTGGGTCTGCTGTTGAAGCGACCTGTCCTGAAAGAGGCGTTGATCGCCCTGACGATCGTGGTGGGAATCAAACTGTTGTTGAAACCATTGCTGGCCGGTCACCTCGCCGGCGCCATGGGATTTCCCGCCCTGTGGGAAGACGTGCTGGTCCTGCTGGCCGCCATGCCGCCCGCCGTTCTGGGAGCCGTATTCCTGAAACGGTATGGAGGAGATGCGGGCTTCGCATCCACGTTACTCCTCACCGCCACCATTCTCAGCTCCATCACCCTGCTGGGAGTATTTGCCGTGAGCGGTATCATGTGATCAGCGGTTGAACACCGAACGCATTACGGGCTCCACTGGTAACGGCGTTTGATGCGGGCACCGTGGTCATAGCCCGGATCATCGACCGGGACATCCACCGTATCGATATATTTCGCCCCCAGTTTTTCCAGCGTACGAATGGACGCCACGTTATCCGGATCGCACGTGATCGTCACCGACTCATACAGGGAACGGACGAAAGGCGCCAGCGCCCGGCATGCCTGCAGCGCATACCCGTTTCCCCGATGATCCTCCGAAATGCCGAAGCCGATGTGACCGGCACAGAACCGGACATGTAGTGTCTGCCCCACACGGAAGTTGATATGCCCGACGTCCGTTCCATCTGCCAGCAGAATCCGGAAATGGTAGTAAGGCACCAGACCCCTTGGCGGGTTTCCTTTTTCGATCCCCGAGAATTTCAGTCTGACGTCCATATGGGACAGATCGGTGGGTGCATCTGGAAACGAACCGTTGCGTGGAAGTCCGGGCGTCATAACAGAAACCTCGCCACAATGGCCAGAAATGCGAAAAAAGCGGTAAGCATCAATAAAATGGCGCAGGGTTGGTGGAACGGATCCACTTCGCCGCTTTCTTCCAGAGTGACTCGCCGGTACTCCACCATATACTTGAAAATCATAAACCGCATCATCAGTTTGCTGGCATGGATGCCCTTTTCGTGCAGCACATTGACCATCTGTGCGCCGAAATAGAACGCCCCGAAAATGCACACCAGTGCAATCAACGCAAAGACGCCGGTCAAATCCATCTGCACCACCTCCGATTGGTGATCTGGCATCTATACCATGGGATGTACAGGGAAATTCTACGCCGACGGGGAGCGTCTGTCCATGCATCCTCCGGATCCTAACGAATGTACCGTATGAAAGACCTTGATCCAGACCAGCATACCCGGTTCTCCGGTTACACCCTGAACTGCTTCAGGTGATAGTCGGTATGGCGCCAGGTCAGTTTTGCCCAGGCTTTTCCGTCCAGCGGTCCGAAAAAGGGATGGTTGGGCCAGTCGGCCCGATCAGCGACCTTGAGAAAGTCATCCATCAGCTTCGATACCGTGCAGATGTCGTCCTCCAATGCCACCGGGTCCGTCTCCAGCATTTCCTTTACCGTGGCCGCTCCCTTAGGCCAGGGCAGGTAGAGCCGGATCAGGTGACGGATGAACATGGGTGGTCCTTTCATCACCTCCACTTCCAACTCCACTGACAATGCAAACCGAATCTGGTCCGCCAGATGGCACACCATCCGGTTGACATCGAACGAACCCCATTTCGGTTTCGCGTCCGCCGTCAACCGGTTCAGTCGCTCCTGCAGCATTGCCACATCCCGCGCTTCAAACATCGTCCGCATTGCTCACCTGCCTGTTCTTTTTGATCTGAAATTGGTGGGAATATCGTTGCATGCGCAAAGCAAACCTGTCAAGCACGGGCAACCCGCTCAGTTGCAATCGGGCAAAAGGCCTACTTTTTCGAATCAATATTGGGGTACAGTTCTACCCGGCATTCCGGACAGATACCGTGTGAAAACTCGGCTTCCGAATGACCGGTGACATACTCTTCCAGCCGTTCCCAGTCGCCTTCGTCCGTTCGAATCTTTTTGCAATTCGCACAGATTGGGAGAATTCCCTGCAGGACCCGCAGATCTGAAGAGACCACTGCCAGTTGTTTGCGTTTGCGATGCAGGGCCCAGAAAACCAGGAGCAGAATCAGCAGACCGATCAGCCAGATTGAACCATACCCGGCGGACACAATATGCGTTTCGTCTTTCATTAATTGTGCAATGGGACCAGCGGGAAACTCAACCCGGATTCCACCACGGATTTCCCCTGATTTGTACCCCTGCTTTTCGTGGCATTTGAGACAGGGTTGTTCCGTAATTAAAGGCGCCATGTATCGAAAGACATCCGTACCCTGTTTGTTCGTCAAACGCGAAAAGACTTCCGGTACCCCCTGCTCAAATTGCCGGAGGGCCCCGGTTTCCCATGCATCCGCCCTGTTTTCAGGCCGAATCGGATCCAGGCTGGTGATATGGATTTGAAGAGACTTCTCCGTCTCCGCCAACTCCGCCATCTGTCGGGTCATGTAGGCGGGATTGATCATGGTCAGCTGCAACCCTTCCGTTGTTTCCACATCGCGCAACGGGTCTTCCAGGTAAGGATTCGGCTGGGTGTTTTCCGTAACCGGGACATAAACGCCGCCATGAATAGCGTTCCATTTTCGGGTCAGCACGATCAATTCGAAGAAAGACCGGGCTTCCATCCGGCCCAGGTCCTCCACCTCGGACCGCACGGTTGCTATGTGCCAGTATGCCATCCCGGCCACCAGACCCGTCCAGAACAGGACCGCAAACAGAATGGGAAACAAGAGTGACGAACCGGCTTCCCTCCGTTGTATCCCGTTATTAATGGTTTGGGTTCGGTTTTGCTTCTCCACGAATCTCCCTCGAAAACAAATATGACTGACAAAATTGTATC